>CAZOPU010000025.1:0-16621 GCA_964581965.1 uncultured Methanosarcinales archaeon
TCTTTTTAGGAACCATCATACCACAGGTAATCATCAGGAAGTAAATATATTTATAGCGATATATATCGTTTTTCATCCATAGATTTAAATAAGTAATCTATAATTTAATAATTATGTGGATTGCAAAAATAAAGTTTGACTCCGAAGGAACACATTTAGGAACTTATGCGACAAAACATAACATAACATTATATGGCTTTCCTCTTTCATATTCAAAAGGAAAAAACTGCATGATTGTTCAGGTTGCAGGCACAATTTTCGGCTCTGAAA
Source organism: uncultured Methanosarcinales archaeon (assembly GCA_964581965.1). Classification (GTDB taxonomy): domain Archaea; phylum Nanobdellota; class Nanobdellia; order Woesearchaeales; family 21-14-0-10-32-9; genus 21-14-0-10-32-9. The sequence continues at coordinate 271 of CAZOPU010000025.1, forward strand.
AAAGCAAGAAAAGTTTTATCCTAGAGCTGAAAAAAAGCAGCAAAATAATAGACCTTGAACTAAACGGAGATTTTCTCATATCCACAGTAAAAGAACCATTATTTTCTTCCGCTTTATACAACAAAGATATAATTCATATAGAACCCGCCATAATATCACAAAAAGGTTATGAATTATTGACATTGGGCTCATTTAATCGTGAAAAAATAAATATTCTAATAAGATTGCTTAAGGATAAGAGAAACGGAAAATTAATATCGATTACAAACAAGAAAATAAATTCTATTTCCATTATGAAAGTAAGTCCAGAACTAACTGCAAAACAGCGTGCTGCGATGGACCTTGCAATAATGCACGGATATTACCAATGCCCTAGAAAAATAAATCTGGTTACTCTTGCAAAAATTTCAAAACTAAGCTTTTCTACTTATCAAGTGCACTTAAGAAAAGCAGAACAAAAAATAATACCCAACATATTTAGCTAATTTAGAATCTCACGCTTATAACATCTCTGTCTATTCTATCCTTTATTCTTAGGATTTTAGCTCTTAATTCCTCGTCTGTTGTAGCATGCTGTATCTGCTGTAGCAAATCTATTATCTGCCTCATGAATCTCACAATGTCTCCTTCAGGCATGTTAGTATGCTTCATTAAATCTACGAATTCGCATCCCTCATACCATTCCGTAAGAAATGTCTCCAGCAGAAATAAAGGATTTTTCCTAAAATAATTGTATAAGTCCTTGTTATTTGACAATTTTTTAAGAAGCTCCTGTGAAACGTGCTTTCTTTTAGTGTTTAATTTTGTATTTTTCTTCTCCTCAAAACTTATTCTTCCAGCCAGCAGAAGTATTTCTTCCTCCGTGAATGATTTTGTAAGCAAAGAACAGAAAAGGTCAGTAACCAGCAGCTCTTCTGTATAAATCCTCATTGCGAACAAACCTTTGTCTGTAAGTTCTGGACCATCCTGGCCGTCGAACATATATCCGGAGCTGTAAAGCTTGTTTTTTCTTTTCTCGAAGCTTGCGAGTATTCTTGATATTCCTACTTTGCCCGCAATCTGATATGAATAAAAGCTGCTCCTTAGAATTATCTGTCTTTCTTTTTCAGTGTGAGTCCTCATAAGATTAAGGACTGTATTATATGATAACCTGAATTGGGATCTCAATGGATCTTTGTCTCCCGATGTTATTTCCTTTATTTTTTGTATGTCCATAGACTGCCTGTCAATCATGCTTATTGCAAAACCTTCCTTGTCTATCCCTCTTCTTCCCGCCCTTCCTGCTATCTGGAAATATTCCTTGCTGTAAAGGTACCTGAAATTTATCCCATCATACTTGTCAAGAGTGTCAAAGCAGACAGTTTTTGCAGGCATATTTATTCCTACTGCGAAAGTCTCAGTTGCAAACAATACTTTTACAAGGCCTTTTGCGAAAAGAGTTTCCACTATCTCTTTTAACACAGCAAGTATGCCTGCATGATGGAATGCTATTCCATGAGATAAACATTCCCTTAGAAGCCTTGTAGTTCTCAAGCCTATGACTGACTGGTCTGTTTCTGATAACTTTTCACGCACAATCCTGGAAACTTCCAGAGTTTCCTCGCTATTGAGATAATTCTTTTTCTGCTTTAATGCCTCTGCTTTTTTTTCTGTATTCATCCTTGAAAAGCAGAAGTAAATGCAAGGAATCTTATTTTCTCTTTCCAATATCTGCAAAAGATCTATATGAGAAAGTCTTTTCTTGTTTTTCATTTCCTCGAAATGCCTTTGCTTATTCCTGAAAGACTTATTATAAGAAGGATACTTATCTAAATCTTTCCATTCCTGTATTTTATCCAATGTTGCAAAACCATGCTCATTATCAAAGAACAAATGTGTAAGTGGAACAGCCCTCTTTTTTTCTATTACAACCTCTACAGGATGCTTTTTTATATGCTCAATCCAGTTGGCAAACTGTTTTGCATTAGGAATAGTTGCAGAAAGACATATGAATCTAGTGTGTTCCCTGCTGAATATTATTGATTCTTCCCACACAGTTCCTCTCTCATGATCTCCTAGAAAGTGTATTTCATCAAATATCACATATGCTAAGTCTTCCATGAAAGGATCATTTGCAAGAAGCATATTTCTGTAAATTTCCGTAGTCATAATTAACAGCGGCGCTTCAGGATTAAGAGTCACATCTCCAGTCATTATCCCCACACTTTCAATGCCATATTGCTTCCTGAAATCAGAGAATTTCTGGTTCGAAAGAGCCTTTATTGGAGCAGTATAAATTATTTTTTTCCCTTTTTTAAGATATTTATCAATTACATAGTCCGCTATTAAAGTCTTACCTGTTCCTGTAGCCGCGCTTACTACAACTGAATTATTTTTTTCTATGGCCCTAATTGCTTCTATCTGAAACCTGTCAAGAACAAAGTCTTTGAATTTAAGTATTTCTCCCGTATTCTCTGTCATCATTCAAGGAACTTATTCTGCTGTTTTTAATGTTTACGTTTAAAATACATATTCAATAATTTTATATATCCCTGAAACAAACCAATAATATGAGAAATTTCTCTTACAAAAAATATATTGAGCTCATAGAACACTCAAAAGAGCCAATATTCAGGAAACAAATGATTGATGAATATAATGAAATATCAAAAATAAAGGATGCAAAAAGCAAAACATTCATAGATCTTGGAGCAGGACACGGCAGGATTCTACCTCTCATATCAAAAATAGGAAAGGAAGTTATTTCTATTGAAATAAATCCCAATATGCTTCCTGAATTGAAAAAAAGAACTTCCAAAGTTAGCAATGCTAAAATAATAGTTGGAGATATGACTAAGCTATCTTATCTTTTGGCAAACGAGAAATTAAGCAATCCTGTTCTTCTTCTTTTACAGAATACGATAGGTACAATAGAAGGAAGTGCAGAAGATTTGCTCTTTGAAATGAAAAAAGTGGCAAACGATAATAAAGGAGAGATAATAATAACTTTTTTTCGCTCCGAAAAACTTTTAGACTGGGGAATTAATATATTATATCCTGGCACTTCTTCAATGGTAGGCAATCCAGATATAAAGAAAACTGACTTATCAAAAGGCCTTTTTGAAAGCGATACCGGTTATACATCAAAGTGGCGAAGCAAAGAAGAAATAGATGATTTAAAAAAGTTTTTCGGTGGCCAGGTCATTAATGAAATATGGACTGATTATTACTGCACATTACATATAAAATACTATTAAATTATTGGAATTCAGAATAAATCAATCCAAAAAAGATATAAACAAACCCCTCCTTCTTTCCTTAATGAAAGAAAGCTTAAAGGACCATGAAAAGAATGAAAACAAATCAAAGGAAATAGATGAAGATTCCTTTGACGAATCAAGCGTCCATGAGCTTTCTATATGGACAGAAAAATACAGGCCTTCTGACTTCTCCGAGATACGGGGCCAGGAAGAAATAGTGAAAAGAGTAAAGGCTTTTGTAGAGACAAAAAATATGCCTCATTTATTATTTTCAGGTCCTCCTGGAGTTGGAAAGACTACCCTCTCTCTCGTTATAGTAAAGCAGCTGTTTAAGGACTTGTGGAGAGAAAACTTTCTTGAGCTTAATGCATCGGATGAAAGAGGAATTGATGTTGTTAGGCAAAAAGTAAAAGACTTTGCAAGGACAAAATCTATAGGCAATGTTCCGTTTAAAATAATATATCTTGATGAATCAGATGCACTTACTAAAGAAGCTCAGCAGGCGTTAAGGAGAACCATGGAGAATTATACTCAAACAACAAGGTTTATTCTTTCATGCAATTACAGCAGCAAAATAATAGACCCAATCCAAAGCAGGTGTGCTGTCTTCAGATTCAAGCCATTGTCCAAGAAAGATATTTATGAAATAATAGATAACATAGCAAAAAAAGAGAGTCTTAAGATTAGCGAAAAAGCAAAGGAAGCTCTTTATTATGTCTCTGGAGGGGACTGCAGAAAACTTGAGAATGTACTCCAGAGCACTGCATCTATGGGAGAGAAAATAGATGAAGAGAATATATATTCTATTGCAAGCTTCGCTGAGCCTAAGGAAATACTTGAAACTCTTGAGTTTTGCGTTAAAGGAAATTTCGAAGAGGCAAAAAAGAAACTCCTTGATACAATGCTTAGACAGGGACTTTCAGGGATTGATGTTATAAAGCAAATCCAGAAGGAGTCTTGGAATATAAAAACTGACAACAAGATAAAGCTTGAAATGGTAAAGCAATGCGGAGAAGCAGAATTCAGAATGATTGAAGGAAGCGATGAGTTCATTCAACTAGAAGCTTTGCTTGCAAAGTTCGTGCTTCTCAATATAAAATAAAAACGTAAAAGGAGAAAAGTGAACTAAATGGAGAAAAAAATATTTTTTCCTAATGTAAAGAACTCAAAACTATGCGGAATATTATCTAATCCTACAGGTAGCAAATCATCTCCCATAATAATACTCGCTCATGGCTTTACGACCACAAAAAAAAGCCCGGGAATAGCGACACTTGCAGAAAAGCTTAACCTTTTAAGAATATCCACTCTAAGGTTTGACTTCTACGGACACGGAGAAAGCGAAGGGAAATTTGAAGAAATTACTGTCTCTGAAGGAGTGGATGACGTGCTTTCTGCAGTAAAATTCCTAAAAGGAGAAGGATACAAAAAGATAGGACTTATGGGAAGCAGTTTTGGGGGAATATGCAGCACACTTGCAGCATCAAAATCAAAGGATTTGTTTGTTCTTGCGCTTAAGTCGCCAGTTTCTGATTTTGTAAAGGTTGAAGAATTTGATTTATCCCAGAAGTCCATTTCAGAATGGAAAAAGAAAGGAGTAAAACCGTATAACTTAGAAAGAAAACTTTACCTTAATTATTCATTTTATGAAGATATAAAAAATCTCAATGTGTACGGTGCTGCAAAGAAAATAAAAATACCCACTCTGATTGTCCACGGAGACAAGGATGAAATAGTGCCTTTGAAACAAAGCATTGAACTTGTAAAGGCGATAGAAACGTCAAAACTAGTTATTATAAAAGGCGCAGACCACAGGTATTCTGAAAAGAAAAGCTTTGATGCAGTAATAAATATTATTTCTGAGTTTATCTCTGAAAAATAAACTATTAGAATAAATTAAATAAGAATAAAAAAAAGAATAAAAAATTATTTACTTAGGTGTATACTGTACCTGGATAGTCTTGTCTAAGAATTTCCAGTATGCATAAGACAAATCTATGGTGAATGGCTGTATCCTGTTATTTCTATTTGTTACTGTAACTGTGCAACTCACTTCCTTTGCCTGGCCGGAAAGCAATGTAACATATCCAGCATCCCCTGTTCCTCCAGTTAATCCTACACATTTGACTGAGTCAGAACCGAGTCCAGATATCTTTACAAATACTTTGTTCTCATTCGTGAAACCTTCTACGCACTCGCTGTCTGTTCTATAGACACTGCCTGTATCCATGTTTTGTATAGAGAATGTAAATCTTGTCTTGTCTGTTCCGGCAGTTGATTGCCTTAAGTTAGTTATTTGAACAGGAGCACCTGAAGTAGACAGAGATCTGGAGCCATCAACCTGGCACAAATCATTCGCCTTGTTTGAGTTAAAATTCTCCTTTATGCAAAGCTCTGCAGCAGCTCTTGTCTGATACTCGTAGCATATTTCCGCCCTTATTATAACATCTCTTCCTGATATTTCCGTATCCATATAATTAAAGCCCTCAAATGAAACAGGAACTGTAGGTGCACTTATTATTGTACCATCCCCGCTTTTTATGTTAGCTTCAATTCTCTCAGGAGGATTTTTTCTTAGCTCATCAAGAGAAACACCTAAAGACTCTGGAGGAAATCCGCTAAGCTCTAAGTAAACTCCGTCGGGCTCAACAGCATATTCACCGCCATTTGATATGTCTACAATTATATCAAACTCCTGCTGACCTCCATCAGGCGTTGATTCTGGCGGTGCACCAGGATAAAATGAAATATCAAGTCCAGTATTGCCACCTATAAAACCTGTGCCTGTAGGACCTGTGGTTTCAGTACATGCTGCAACCAGCATTGCCATTACCAAAAGCAAGGCGAATATTAATTTTCTCATTGTTCATACCTCCTACGCAATTTTCATGCATTATTATTTATTAAATTAACCTAATTAGTTTAATTTTCTTACCTTGAGCTGCCTAACTATGCTCTCCTCATAACCATACCATAGCTCCATTTTCAAAGGAATCGTATATCCGCTTCCTATATCATCTGCATTAGTCATATCATATCTACAAGTCATCCTAGCTTCCTGCGTGTTCGGATCAAGTCTAACAGTATAATAATTTGTGCAATCTAGCGGCCTTGTTCCTACATACGCATAGCCTATGTGAACAACATTAAGCATATCGGGCCTTACCTTACCAGGGAAATAAGGACTGCAAGCTTCGAGATAACCTACATTCCAAACTCTGCCTGTTCCCACATTCTTTATTGTTATGTCAAGGACAAGCTCTTTTCCTGTATTAGTCTGCTGAATCCTTGTTACCGCCACAGGTGCACCCTGACTTCCTCCCCATGTATATGTCTCTGATCTGCATAGTTTCCTTTCGTCAGAGAAAGGATCAGGGTCAATACACAATTCAGGACTTACAAATGTAGTATATGCATAGCATGATTTTACCTCGTAAGGTATATTGAAATAATCTTGTCCTGCAGGCCAAGGCGCTATCATTTGTACCTTGAATGTTTTATAATCTATATCTCCTCCAGGGAATGCTGCATTGTCTCCTTTCAAGGTAAATACACTTCCACCCAAAGCCTCAAAGTTCAGGGAGCTTACAATCATCATTAATGACCTTCCAAAATTCATGACTCCTATATTAGAGCCAACTCCAAAAGATAATAATCCGTCCTCATTATTCCATGCAACATTCAAGTTGCTAATTGGAATGTTCCATCCGAATGCCTGATTCACTGCTTCAAATGCAGTGCTTCCGAGGTTCAATCTTGTTGTTCCACCATATGAGCTTAACGTACTTCCAAGACAACTCACCATAAAGAACCAACTTCCCACAGAAGAGCCTACATTTTGAGTATCAAAGAAACATGAGCTTCTCCCCTGTCCTATTATTACCCTGCTTTCCCCATTTATATCAACTCTTGATATCTGGAACATTTCGCTGCTGAATCCTGTGAGGAATATTGCGCCGTATGAATCTGATGCTCCATCATTAGCAAGCCTAACATCGAATTCCATAGTATTTCCGTCAGTTACTCCTAAGTCGCTCGTCCTATAATAAAACATAGTTACAGGCCTGTCAATCATCATCATGACTCCCCTGTTTCCAGAATAATATCTGCAGCTGTCTCCTTCAGCGCATTTCCCTCTATCATTTCCTGAGAATGCACCGCAGCCCGCTATAATCAAAGAAGAAATAATAATTACCGCTAAGAATATCCCTGTAAAAATTGACTTGCTCATCACCTACCCTCTCAACCCTCTCTTTTTCATTAATATATAAACATTACGATAATAAGCCATAATAATACTCAGCAACGCAGCAACACAGAGCCCCTGCATTTAATTTATACTATCATGATACTCTTACTATTTCTACATTCTTAACTGTTGTTGTCTTATAAAAATATTCTGCTTCAATCCTTAAAGGAAGCTCATAATTTCTGTTAAGCTCAAACTGTCCATTTACATTTCCGGGAGGTAAAAAGCATCTTACACTTCCTTCATTCGAGTACATTTGTATCTCTGGCTTTGTACAGTTAAGGACTGTATTTCCCAGAGTTGCATTTAATTTTATTACTTCTCCTCTTCCTGATGGACCGTCAACACAAGGGTTTACTCCTTCTTCAAAAGCCAGTATTACTCCCTTGTCTGTATTTCTGAAATAAATCCTGAAATTAGGCGCAATTATTATATCCTTACCTTCTATTGTTCCGTGGCCTATGTCCTGGAGTTGTCCAGCACTATTAGTTACCGGCTGGGAAACAGAAACTGAGCCAGACTCTACTCCAACAGGAACCATATCCACGTCAATCCTACTTACTATTATTGGAGCACCCTGCCCTGACGGATATGAATAAACTTTCTGATTTCTGCAAATAGGATTTTTTTCCAGACTGTAAATATCAGTATCTACACATATTGATTCAGAGAAATATGTCTTGTAAGGATAGCAAGCGCTAAGCTCTATCTTTGTCTGAGGAGACTCTCTTGTTCCTAAAATTTCGTGAGTATTTAATTTTCCTGCTATTGTTATTGTTTTTTCTCCCACAGGCCAAACTTGCGATTTTCCTTCAAGGTATAATGGAAGAATATTAGCCTCATAATTTCCCTCATTCAATGTAAAATATAAATCATCCACATTAACTGAAACATAAATTACAGGAGTCTGCTTTGATCCTGGAGTATAAGCTCCCCTGTTCCACACTTCTGCCATAAGTATAATTGCAGAATCCTCATAAATCTCCTGAGGAGGATTATTCTGGGTGAATTCCACAGTAACTCCCTGCGTCCCAGTATATATATTAAGAGCAGTAGGATCTCTGCTGCCACACCCGGAAATTACCAAAGAAAATAATATTATTGCAGATAAAAAAATAATTGAGACTGCATATTTTCTCTCTTCGTATGTTAAAATTTTTTTATCTTTGCTTCTTCTTTTCATTTTTTATCACATTTAATTCAATAAGCATAACTTCAATGAGCATAATATTTCTATATTACATACATAATACATAATATCTATCCTTTTCCTTTTTATTATGTTCCCGGAGTTTTTTCTACAGTAATTGATATCATTTTTGAAAGTTTATAATCATAAGTAGATGTTCCTACTATTGAAACTATTGCAGGAGTATTTGCGCCGGGAATTATATTTTTAACAGAGTCTCCTGCTATCTCAAGATTGCAGTTAAGGGTCATGTACGCTCCAACAAGGGCGTTTGGAGGGATATTGAATGTATAAATGTTATAGCCAGTCACATTACCATCTGGTTGGGATGTGTAATCCTTGTATGTACAAGTCTTTACTTCAAACTCTCTGGGCAGCCTAAGAGTGTATTTGTTCACCCTAGTCACTTCACCTTTTACCCCATAAGTCATAGGTTTATCATCAAGAGTCATACCTATAGGCAAGTAATTAGTATTGTTTGAGCTAATTGCAAAAGGCATTTCTATTTTATCATCCATCCCTATCATAACTGGACCGTTAGTATAAATCGTTGATGTTTTCTGCGGAATTCCCAGTTTTGTATTTGGATTTTCCCCGCTTATCTTAAGATAAATCAGATAATCTCTGTCAAGGAAATAATATTGCTTATACGCCCAGGTTTCAAAGTTGAATTCCAAGATAAGATATATTTGATACCTTCCTGCTGGAAGGCCTCCTTTTCCATTAATATCCTGGTCAAAAGTACACACGACTCCCCTTTGGTCTTCTATGTAAATATTTTCAAGCCTTGAAGGGTCCGCAGTTCCTGCATATACCACTGATTTATTTGTAAGGCTTTGAGCGTAGCAGGATGCGTTTATTGTAACCCCTTCAACAAAACTCCTTGCCCTTATGTATCCATATGCAATTATAGGCACAGAGTCATATTGCTTTCCTGTAACATGGAAGTCAGTTATGAATACTCCTGTAAGCTCTTTATTCTGCTCGACCTGCCCTGTGTAATATTGTCCCATTGTCTGGTTTTTAAGGTCGTTAAATCCTGTAGATGCACCTTTAAAGAATTTGTTTAGTGATGAATACATCTTTGTAAATGAATTAGTGAAAAACTCTTTCGCACCCTGGGATGCAACTTCAAAATCGAATCCGCTATTTTCTGCTCCTGGAATGCCGCTATATCCTGGTATTGAAAAACCAGAACCTGAATTGACCCCTCCAGTTAAAAACGCACCCGCTGCAGTCAAGAAATAAAATATAATTACTATAAACAAATATAGACTGTAAAGCCTAACCCATCCTGATGGTGTAAAAAGCAAGTTTCCTATCCATTTCCATCCTTTTCCAAGGGGCATTAGTTTCTGTCTTACATAAGCAATGTAAAACACCCATATTGGGAACAGGAGAACTATCTTTGATATAGTGCTTACTATTTGGTCAGGCACAGAAAGCAAGTTTAATATTACTGAAATTAGCGGAACTATAAATAATGGTATTGCTGAGATTTTAAGCATTTCAAGAATGGAGTCCTGAACAGGCCATCCTTTGTTAAGAATTAAATGTACAAAAACACAGAATATAACATACATTATTATCCTGTAGCTCATGGCCGCTGTGCTCATTGAGAAACCAAGATATTTAGCATCGACAAAGTGAACAATTATTGCAAGGAGCAGTAGTATCTCATACAAAAATCTCGGGGATTCTTCCTCTGTATGCCCCCCCTTAGGTTTCATGAAATCAGTGATCTTTCCTAAAAAACCTTTCTTCCTAGGAGGCCTGCCTGGATAAGACCCTCCTCCATTTGGAGGCGTTGAATAAGGATCCGCATAAGGGTTTGGATTAGAATAAGGACTTCCCAGACCATACACTCCTGGATGAGGGCTGTCTTTCGGAATTTCTTCTTTGTCCGGCTGCGGAATTTTTTTGACTCTCGTCGCTACTGCAGCAGCCCCAATTGCAAATGATCTTTTATTGTTCAAGTTTTCCAGAATCAGGCCGGGAGGACTATCCTTGCTTGCAGCTAAAACCCTAAATTCCCTAATCTCCCCTTTACTTAATTCATAAGCCACTATTTCATTTTCTTTGAAAGTTTTTCCTCCCGCAGATATTTCAGATTCAGACACTTAAACTCCTCTTTTTCAGGGCCTAAATACGTTTAAGCCTTAATTTTATTTCAGTCATAGTCATGTCCTGCAAAGGTCTTATCTCAACAGAATTAGTTCCAGGCCTTACATAATTGTCAATCTGTCTAGTCTCCAATTTCTTTGCAGTATTGAATCCCATCTTTCTACCATTGATGAATATTTCGAATCTTTTTGCATCAGTGTTGGGGAATGTCAAATCCATAAACATGTCATAATTAGTCTTTAGTGCATAATCCTCTGGGTCGTCAGGATTTGTGAAATTGTCCTCTTCCATTTCGAAGTAATAGATAGGATTATTATCTGTTTCGTATGTACTCGTAATCCTAAGGCCATCTATCAATACTGTCCCTTTATCGACCTTGAATGAAATCCTGTTTTCTCCTTCAAAAAGAACATTGCTTGATACAGGATAATACACATACATTCCGCAATCAGGAGTTCCCTTAAATACATTAACTCCATTCATGTTTATTTCAAGGTTAGAAACATCATAAAGCTTACACACTGCACTATACCTTAATTGAGCGCTTTTTAAGTATGCCAGGTCGTTCTCTGTAAGAAGAAGAGTTTGTACGCTTTCACTTTGTGACTTGTCTGTGACATCCGCAGTTATCTTTATGTCCTTTAAAGAATACTCATTGTATCTCCAGAATGCAACTCCTGGACTAGATACTGAAAATGTTAACTGGTTCGATTCCTGTATTTTTTCAGAATCTATTGCTATAGGTGGAGAATTGCCATTTTGAAGCTCTGAATCGAGTATTGTCTCTCCGTTGAGTGTTATGTGGAGCCTTCCAGTTGCTTCCTCTATATTAAAAGAAAGTAAGACATTATCTGTCAATCCTTTCTTTGCAGTAAACTGTATTGATTCTTCCTTTTTCTCGAATGCAGAGTTTTTAGTGTAAAGAGAAGATCTTGAAGTAAGAACTTCTCCTTTCACCTGCGTGCTTATAGTGAAAGATGGAAGGTCATATTCTCTTTGGTCATCAGATACATAATTTAATCTTCCGGGACTTTCCTTTAGAAGAACTTCTCCCGTAGACGTAGTAGTAGTACTTGACATACTATTGTTTGCCAATAAATTATATCTCTCTGCCGGAGGCAAAAACAAGATATAAAGCACTATTAAAACAGTTATTACAATAAGGAGAATAGCTGCTCCGCTTCCTCCCTGACCTGATTTGTTTAACTTGACCATTATACACCCTCTGCAGAGATAAACCCTTCAGATGCTAACTGTTTACTTTAATATATAAACATTTTGCTTATTATTATCTTATTTTCGCATTGTGCACAAACATCACAAAAGAAAAAACTATATAAAAAATAAGGAATATACACAAAAAAAAGAAAAAATAATCTACTTTGAAATGGTAATTTTAAAATATAACTTGAATAAAAATGACGAGTGGGTCATTAACGAGAAAAATATGCTTTTCATAGAAAAAAATCCGAATAACTTCTTAGAATTCAGAAAGGAACTAAAGAGAAGAAACTTCTCCCCTATAGCCTCACTTCCTGAAGTTATGAATACATACATATATTTTATGTCATTATTTGAGCATTTTTTCTTTAACAATCAGAAAACAGAGATAACAAACATAATAACCGATACAAATGAAATACTCGGAATTGACCTGGAAGGAATAGTTTATGGCAAGAATGAAAAAGTAATAGTCCACACACACGGAATTTTTGTAAATTCAAAAAGTAATGCAAAAAGTCCTAAATCAGAAAGCAACATTCTTTCAGAAGAGGAGTTTTCCCTTCTCTTAAGGGGAAAAGTAAATTATGATTTCGCAAAGGCATCATATTTCAAAGTATACAAGGAAGAAGAGCTTAAGCGAAAAAGGAAATCTGCAATAGAACTTCCTTGTGCGATTGTTCTTAGAGGAGAAAAGTACCTTAATGACCCTGGCTATTACTGCAATGAGCTAGAGTATACACAATTAGTTTCTGGATTTGAAAAAAATGGATTACTAATCTCCAGGACACTGCAGGAGCCCGCTGTGCTGATGAATTTCATAAAAGAAGACGTAAACTATTTCAGGCAAATAAGCCCTCTCGTAGAGCCCATAATTCTTAGTGCAAAAGGAAAAGAGAACCTTTTCAGGAAATACGCTTATAGGGTAATGCCCTTAATCTTAAGCGATGGTGAAATAAATAAAGAAGCAAACGACAAAATAGACTTGCTTAGCATTGACAACAAGCAAAACGAGAAATACTACATCCTATTGAAAAGTCCGCAAAACAGACTTATGAAACAGAGGGCAAAATAAGATAAAAAATAAAATCAGAGAAATACAAAAAAAACAATCACTCCAACCAAAAACCAGAATTCTTCAACATAACCAGTACGCCCATTAACACCCTAGTGGTCTCACTGCCGCTCGAGCCACTAACAAATACAAAAAAAACAATCACTCCAACCAAGAACCAGAATTCTTTAATTTTTCAGGAAGATAATTGCTTATTACGAAATTAAGACCGTGCTTCGCGAGAGCCTGCTGCTCTGCCCTTTTTCCTTTCTGCATCAATTCCTTAAGGGCAATCTGCCAAGACTTGTATCTTTGGACAAAAGGATCATTCTTCAAGCCGTCCTTTATTCTTTTCACATCAACATCCTTTAAAGGATGAGTAGGAAGCTTGTATTCCTCTATGTCTCTGGGAGTTATTCCTAAGAACTTTGCCCTTGGAACACAGAAAAATTCATTTATATGCGCAGCATTGCCAGAGCCAACTTTTAGTGTCCTATAAATATTAAGGAACCCGTAAGGATCACCATCAGTAAAAACAAAAACATCTATATTTGTTTCATCGCTAAGTCTCCTTATGAATCTCCTGCACGCTCTAGTTGGAACACCGCTCATGCTTACAAGGATGCAGTTGGCTTTTTTCCAGTAAGTATGCTTGTTTAATCTTTCAAACATACCTTGTGTTTCTATTGCTAGAATAAACTTAGCTTTTGTTTCAAATTTTAAATTCTCAACATCTGATGGAATTGAATATGATCCGCTTCCGAATTTTGTACAATCAATCTTAATATCTTTTCCAGTATTAGGATCCTTATCTATCACTATGAGCTCACCTGCAACAGATCCTCCATGCTCATCAGCGATAAACCCTAGCTGCTCTCTGTTCACTCCAAACATGGCTTCTATATCGTCCATCACCGCATCTGACTCAGGCTGCTCTCTAAATCTTGCTTCACCCCAGTTCTTACTTACATAGTAAGCTTCCCTTTTTGTAGCAATGTCGTCAGTTTCCACAAGATTCTTTGAAAGAGACATAACCCTTAAAGTCTGTGCAAATGTCTTTACAGTGTTTGCAGTAAGTGTTCTTTTTTTTCTCTGACCCTTTAGTTCAAAGTAGCCATCTTTTTCATTATAAAAAACATTGTTAAGGCTTCTTACAGGAGTCTCCAACTCTGCTTTTTTCCCCTGTATAACACTCTGCCTTATTCCTTCTGATGTTTCCTTTATTTTTTTTACAATATCAGCCATGAAAATCACTCTCTACAATTAACAATTTACTCGTCCGAATCCTCATCTTTTGATTTGTTTTTTGACTTTTTAGGCTTCTCATCAAGCTCATCTCCTTCATCGGATTCATTATCATAATCATCATCTTCATCATCTTCATCTTCTTTTCCTATGTTTGCAAAATCCCTGTCAAACTCCTCGTTTTTCTCAGGGTCAAAAGACATATCCTCTAGCTTGCCCCTTGTTTTTTCCATAAGTATTAGAAGATGCTCCTCAACCTCTTTCTTCTGGGAATCAGAAAGAGAAAGTATTTCCTTCAATGCATCCGAGATGTGAGGCATGTACAATTCTATGTAGCTTCTTTTCTTCAGCTCCTCTCCCACTCTTCTTTTTTTGCCTAAGTACTTGTAGAGCTCTCTTCCTACTTCCTGTACTGCAAGCTTTATTTCCTTTATCATCTCAGGATAATGCGCGATAGCTTCCTTTGCCTCTGACGTAAACGGAACCCAGACAGATGCAACATGAACAACAAGAACTATAGGACCCTGAGGCAAATTATTTCCTGATTGCTGCAGGCCGTATTGCTTCCAATTTGTAGTGCTCACTGCCTCTGTTACAGCACATGCACCTTGCTGATAAAGCAAAGGAACTCTGTTTGCAAACCTCATTATATTCATCGATGAGTCTTTGGGAAGCTCTCCACCATATGCAATTGCAGCCTCAATAAGAAAAGGATTTCCCCTGTACACATCAGGGCTTCTGCTTACAGAAGTATAGAATTCAGCATTAACCTCTTTTTTAAGTCCTTTCTGAAGAAGCTCCGCGCCTATGGGAACTATGCAATCAGTTGGAGGCATCATGAGTTTTGTTTTTCTTATTCCTTCAATTAGCTTCTCTGCCATTTCCCTACTTACATGATCTGGCTTTGTACTGCTGAGAACAGATGAATTTTCCAATATTTCCTCTGCAGATTTATCTCCCACCCTTGAAAAGTCCTGCATAAAAAACTGCTTTACTGTTTTTGCAGTCGTGACGCTGAGCATTTTCATCAGTTTACCTATCTCTACTCCGTAAGGATGGGGCTTTATCTCATGCGCCTGCTTAGGCTTTTGGTCTGTCGCCCTGACAAGCATTATTTGCTCTCCTTTCGGAGGCTGATAAATTATAGTTACATGAGGGTTTATTATTGCTGTCTGTTTCAGGTATTCATCTACTGATTGGGATCCTTTGGCATATGTCGCTTCAATCTCAATTTCTATTCTTGTTCCATTATCTTTATGCCAGTCTTTAGTTCCTTTTGTTATTATCTCAGGTTCATTTTTCTGAGTGTTAATTTTAAGCTCAAAATAATTTGCAGGCTCCGTTGGATGTATCTTGCTTGTTATCTTTGTGGACTTTCCAGTTGTAAGCTGAGAATACATTACTGCCGCACTTATACCTATACCTTGCTGTCCCCTCTGCATTTTTAGCTTGTGGAATTTGCTTCCATAGAGAAGCTTTGCAAATATTCTAGGAATCTGCTTTTCTACAATTCCTGGACCGTTGTCTTCTATGACAACCTTGAATTTGTCAGTGCCCATTTCAGTTACTTCTACAATTACTTCAGGAAGAATATCTGCTTCTTCACACGCATCAAGGCTGTTGTCTACAGCTTCTTTTATTGTAGTAAGAAGTGCCTTTCTCTTATTGTCAAAGCCAAGCAGATGCCTGTTTTTCTCAAAGAACTCAGCTATGCTTATCTCCCTCTGGCTTTTTGCTAGCTCATGAGCCTTTGCGCTCGCCGAAGATTTTGGCTTTTCTGTGAAGTTATTTAGATTACTGTCGCTCTCCATCAAAACAAGAACTTTGTTTCCCTTTAATAAACTTTTTGATGCGGACAAATTAAATATTTACAAAAAAAATAATCCATTAATTCTCTTCGGCAAAGGTTTTATTGTGTTATAATAGCCTATAAAAAAAGCTGAAAAAAGAGTGATTTGTGAAAAATAATATTAATATCTAAATAATTGCAGAAACACATATAAATACAGCAAACAATATTTAATAAAAAG
>CAZOPU010000026.1:0-16585 GCA_964581965.1 uncultured Methanosarcinales archaeon
AATCTTGATTTCGATGAATATGAACTTCCTGAAAAATTATCTGAGAGGCTTCTTAACAAGGCAGAAGGAGTTATTGTGGCAGGAGCACCGGGACATGGAAAAAGTACTTTTGTCCAGAGCCTTGCAATAAAATACCTTTCACTCGGAAAAAACGTAAAAACAATAGAATCCCCAAGAGATTTGGTTGTTCCTCACGAGATTACGCAATATAACTTGGTTCATGCATCTCCTCATGAAATCCAGGACATACTTTTACTAAGCAGGCCTGACTATACTTTATTCGATGAAGTAAGGAATCATGAGGATTTCAAGCTTTTTACGGACCTAAGACTTTCAGGAATAGGCGTTCTTGGAGTAATCCACGCAACTGAGCCTATAGATGCAATCCAGAGATTTGTAGGAAGAATAGATTTAGGAATAATTTCAAATGTCCTGGATACAATAATCTTCATAAAAAATGGAAAAATAGAGAAAGTTTACACTGTTTCAATTCAGGTAAAGGTTCCAAGCGGAATGATAGAATCTGACCTTGCAAGACCTGTTATAACAATATATGATTTTGACACTGGAAAACTTGAGTATGAGATTTACAGCTATGGGGAGGAAACAATAGTTGTTCCAGTTCAGTCTGCAACAAAAACAAAACAGGTTTACAAACTTGCAGAAAAACAGCTAAGGCAGGAATTAAAGGAATACGATGCTGAGCCTGAATTTATGAGCGATGAAAAAGTGGTTGTTTACTTAAAGAAAGAAACAATTCCTGAATTCTTGGGAAGAAATGGCTCAAACATAGAATCGTTGGAGAAAAAATACACTCTTAAGATTGAAGTGAAGGAATGCAAAATGAAAAAGGACAATGTGTGCACATCTGATTCTAAGGAGACAATAAAATTCTCTACTGAGAAAAATTCAAACACACTAATCCTTAATCTTATACAAGGACACGAAGAGAAGCTTATAACCATTTACATAGATGATGACTTCTTTATGTCTGTGAAATCAAGCAAGAAGGGACAGATAAAAATGTCATCAACAGGCGCGATGGGAAAAATACTCTTTGACGCAATAGACAAGGGCAAAAAGATAAAGCTAATAGGATAATTTTTTCTGAAAAGTATTATTGAAGAGATTTCTTTATATTATTTTGATAAAAAAAGAAAAAATCAGACATCCATCTGATTTATGCAGCGACGTAGTTGAACTCATACATTGGATTGTATGCAGGAATCTTTGCATGAGATTTCAACCTGTAGTTGTTAAACCTGTTCGATAGAAGTCTGGACGTAAGGTTATTATTGTTTAGGTTTTGAATTGTTTTCAGCTTGTATCACCCACACCCAGTATACAAAATCCTATAAAAATAGAAATATGTGGTTCTATATAAACCTTTGTATTTTTGCAGAGGAGAGTTTTAGCTTGATTTGTAGCGCGGATTAATCCATAATTCATTTTTGTTTTGATAACCTTTGCGCTTAAGCTCTTTCGACAATTCATTAAGCTAGAGAAGAATGATTGCACTGTATTTTTTTTGTAGCGCGTCCTGAGAAGAGACTATGTTCATAATGTTTTTGGATGCGTTGCGAGTTGTTGATTTAATATTTCTTGAGTTGGATTCATCAAAATCTGAGGAATATTCTTCATATTCTTTCTTCGAACTGAAAACAATAATGCTGCTTTCCTGCTGCAAAATTGCATAAATTTCACCCAAGTCATACGTTTTTTCAATGTTAGAGTAAAAATGAATCTTGTTCTTTTCTATCATATACTTTGATTTAAATAGCGATATTGATTGTATGATTCCATACAAGCCGAGGAACAAAAGAAGTATCCCTGAATCAACAAATGATATGCTTTCCCATACTCCTTCTTTTATCATTTTCATTCTTAAAATTAGGGATAATGACCCAACTAAGCCTGCTATGGTTGCTAAAGGAATCCATTCAAGAATCTTTTTAGATTTGTAGGATATGTTAGAAAAATAAACAAGATAAAGATAATATATTGAAAGAATTAGTATTCCTGAAAAGACATATATTAATACTTGCTTTTTTGATGGAAAGTAAAACATACAAAATAATCCTATGATTAGCACAGGGATAAAAATTATGTTTGCCAATGCTTTCTGCTCCATTTCTTCTTTTTTAATTTTTGTATTTTTAAACTATTTGTTTTGCATATCTTTCCTATTTTTCCAGTAAAATATTTATACTCCCCGTCTTTTTTCGCTCTTTTATGATAGACATAAAATTATTAAGGGAAAATCCTGACTTAATAAGGAAGGATCTTGAAAGGAGAAAGGACAACGAGAAGCTAGCCTTGCTAGATGAAATTCTCAGTTCAGATTCAAAATGGAGATCCCTTAAGCACGAAGAAGACCTACTAAGAAAGAAAAGGAACGAGTTGAGCAACAGCATAAATCAGGCTAAGAAAGAAGGAAAAGACATAAAGGATATTCTTGAAGAAGCCAAAAAAATACCTGATTTAATAAAGGAATCAGAGCAGAAGCGTGTTCAGTTAGAGGAAGAAATAAAGAATGGATTGAGGGCCCTTCCTAATATAATGCATGAGTCAGTTCCTTATGGAAAAGATGACTCTGAAAATAGGGAAACAAAAAAAGTAGGTGAGCCTTCTGAGAAGGATTTTGAGCTAAAGCCCCACCAGGAAGTTGCAGAAGGTCTTGGAGTGGCAGATTTTGAGAGGAGCGCTAAGATATCTGGTGCGGGATTCTACATTCTTAAAGGAGATCTTGCATTGTTGAATCAAGCAATAATACGGTTTGCAATAGATCATCTTGTAAGAAGAGGATACACTTATGTTGAGCCTCCATTGATGTTGAACAGGGATGCATACGAAACAGGGGTATCTCTTGCGGATTTTGAGAATGTAATGTATAAAATAGACGGAGAGGATAAGTTCATGATTGCTACTGCAGAGCATCCTTTGCTTGCGCAATTCAAAGACGAAACAATAGAAGAGGATGATCTTCCCCTTAAACTTGTAGGATACAGCATGTGTTTCAGGAGGGAAATAGGAAGCAGGGGAATAGATACCAAGGGATTTTTCAGGACGCACCAGTTCAATAAAGTAGAGCAGGTAATAATCTGCAAGCCGGAGGATTCTTGGGAACTGCATGAAGAGCTGCAAAGGAATGCAGAGCAGCTTTATGAGCAGCTTGAGCTTCCGTTCAGGGTTGTTAACATTTGCACAGGGGATCTTGGGAACTTTGCTGCAAAGAAATATGATATTGAAACATGGATGGCGAGGCAGAAGGAATACAAGGAAACTGGCTCAAATTCAAATTACACAGATTACCAAGCAAGAAGAGCAAATATAAGAATGCATAGGAAGAAGGATAATTCATACGAGTATGTGCATACTTTAAACAATACTGCCCTTGCAACATCCAGAATACTTGTAGCAATACTTGAGAATTACCAGAACGCAGATGGAACAGTAACTGTGCCTAAAGCATTAAGGCCCTACATGTACGGCAAAGACAGGATAATTAACAGGAACAAGTTTTACTGAATATTGTTTTTTTCTTTTGTTTTTTCTTTATATTAAAATAAAAAGAAAAGATTAGAAGTTGAAATTATCTGAATCCGCAAGTATTTTTGCAGCTTCATTAGATACTTCCTCGAGCTTTGTTCCGCCGCAGTATGGGCACTTCGTGGCTGGCTTGTCTCTTTTCCTCTCGAATCTGTACTTACATTTTGGACAGGCGTATTTTACTATCTCGTCTTTCTTGTCTTTTTTGCCCCCAAAAATGCTTGGCTTGCTTGCAGTTTCTGCAGGTCTCGATCTTCCTAGTGCCATCTTCGAAGGATTCGCTCTGGAATAGCAAGCGTTGCAAATGTATGCACTTTTTACTTTGTCGAACGTCATCTGTTCCATTCTAACCTGCCTGTTGCAGGACCTGCACAATATAAACTGACCTTCTGCCATATTAAACACCTCTGTGTTGCTCTTCATCATTTACTATTCTCTAGTATATAAAGATTTCTCCTCATGTAGGAAATAAATTAAATGGCTTATTATTAAAAGGATATTTTTGCCTAAACTTCTCAATGAATCAAAAAGTATAAATACAGAGTTTTCTGTGCTTTGTCCTATGGCTAAAATAAGCGGATGGATATTCCTGGCAGTCGGTGCAGCAGTTTCTCTTTTCTCTAATTACGTACGTAAAAGGGGCGGAGAGGGGCTTGCATTATTTTTCTGGGCAGGATTAATAATGATAGGAATAGGTGTTTTCAAGATTGCGGTCGGGTATATAACAAAAGGTACTAAATCAAAACTATACGGAGAAGAACCTGAAAAAAAGAAAAAATTTATTGATTCAGTAAAGCTAGGATTTAACAAGGATCTGGATGTAGTAAATGGAAGAGACGCGGAAAGTGAGAAACAAAAGGCCATTAATACAATACAGAGTACAAGCATAATAGTTTGCCCTGTCTGTGGGACAAAGCATTATTCTAACAGCAATTTCTGTCATATGTGTGGAACAAGGCTTAAATAAGTCATAGTTAAATATATAAACATATTAAGATAAAATGTTTTTATGGAAACGTTCGACTGCATCCGGACAAGAAGAAGCATAAGAAAATACCAGAGCAGAGTTCTTGAATTTGACAAGGTAACAAAGATTCTGGAAGCAGCTTCAAAGGCACCTAGTGCAGGTAATTTGCAGGCTTACAGGTTTATTCTGGTTACGGAAAGGGAAAAAATAGATGCTCTTCCCGATATTTGTTCTGATCAATATTGGATTTCAGAAGCGCAGGCAGTAATAGTTGTCTGTGAGGACATAGAAAGAATAGAAGCTCATTATGGCTTGAGAGGACAGAGGCTTTATTCAGTGCAGGATTGTGCTGCTGCGGTCCAGAACATTCTTCTCGCTGCTCATGATTTAGGTATAGGTGCCTGCTGGATAGGGTCTTTCGAGGAGGACTATGTTGCTGACTTATTTGGAATCCCAACAACTGCAAGACCGCAGGCAATAATAACGCTAGGATATCCTGCACAGGAGCCAGATCCTAAATCAGAGGAAACTATTGATACTCTTGTATATTTTAACAGGTATGGGGAAAAGACTGCAAACATGAACATAATAACAAAGGAATACAGCAAGGAAATAAGCAAGTACATGAATAAAGTTGACAGAAAATCAGAAAAAGGAATAAAAGGAATAAGGGAAAAAACAAAATCATTCATTTCCAGAGCAAAGGATAACATAGCAAGGATGAAGAAAAAGAAGATATAGTGCATGGTTAATAAAATTTTACTTCTTAGAGTCGTATAATTAGAATCTTCTGACAAAGATTTATATAAAATAAGCCCTTTCCTTTAATTATGTCTACTGCGCTTTTTCCTCATGATAACATAAGAGAAATCCAAGACACTCTTGTTAACGCCGTAGCTGATGCTGTAAAAACAAATTCTAATCTCATAGTTCATGCTCCCACAGGGCTTGGAAAGACTGCAGCAAGCATAGCTCCAAGCTTGGCAAATACTCTGGAAACAAGCAAGACTGTATTTTTTCTCACATCAATGCACACTCAGCATAAGATTGCTATGGACACAATCAAGGATATTCGCGAAAAGCATAAGGTAAAAATAATTGGTGTGGATATAATAGGAAAAAGGCACATGTGCCTTCAGGAAGGAGTAGGCACACTTCCATCAAGAGAGTTCCTTGAATACTGCAAGGCACTAAGAGAGGATGAGAGGTGTAGTTTTTACTCAAATATGAAAAAAGAAGAAGCACTTACATTTGATGCAAAAGCAGCGGTCTCTGAGCTTGAATATGATAGCCCAGTCACAACGGCAAATCTCCTTCAAATATCGGAGAAGCATAAAGTCTGTCCATATGAAGTCTCAATGTTGATAGGAAAAGAGTCAAATATAATTGTTGCGGATTATTATTACTTGTTCCATCCAAAAATAAGAAATTCTTTCCTTACTAGAACTGGAAAGAAAATAGAGGATGCAGTAATAATAGTGGATGAGGCGCATAATCTTCCTTCAAGAATAAGGGATCTTGCAAGTGAAAGATTAACTAGTATAACTATAAGGAGAGCTATGTCAGAAGCAGAATCATACAATAACCTAAGGGCTCTTCGTATTCTTAAGGCTCTTCAGGAAATACTAGAAGCATATAGCTCAGAAGTTGAAGTAGATGAAGAGTATGTAAGAAGAGAGGATTTTTTAGAAAAAGTAAATAGCATAGAAGATTATTATTCAATAATAGATTATTTTTCGGAGCTTGCAACAGAGGTAAGAAAAGAGCAAAAACAATCATACATAGGAGTGATTGCGAGTTTCCTTGAAGCGTGGCCTGAGGAAACAGAGGGATACACAAGGATATTTTCAAAATCCAGGGGACTAAAGGAAGATATTTTAGTGTTAAATTATAAATGTCTTGATCCGAGTGTTGTGTGCAAGCCTATAATAGATGCGGCCTCATCTGTAATACTTATGTCAGGAACACTGACGCCGACATCGATGTACAGGGAGCTCCTGGGATTCAGGGAAGAAAATACAGTAGAAATGACTCTTAAAAGTCCATTTCCGGAGAAAAACAAGCTGTCAATAATAATTCCAAAGACAAGCACTAAATTCACAGAGCGATCTGAGTATCAATACAAGGAAATGGCCAGCATAGTTTCAAAAATAGTAAATGCAATCCCTGGAAATTCAGCAGTATTCTTTCCAAGCTTCAAGTTGAGAGATGATGTCTACGCATTTATGAAAGACTGCGAGAAAACTGTTTTCCTAGAAAAACAGGGTTTGACAAAAGGAGAAAAAGAGGAGCTTCTTGAAAACTACAAGTCATACAAGAATGTGGGTGCAGTCCTTTTGGGAGCTACTATGGGTAGCTTTGGAGAAGGAATAGACTTGCCAGGGGATTATCTTAAGGGAGTTATAATTGTAGGGCTTCCATTGCAGAGGCCTGATCTGGAAACAAAGGCGCTTATAGATTATTTTGACAAGAAATTCAGGAAAGGATGGGACTATGGATATGTGTTTCCAGCATTTAATAAAACCCTTCAGAGTGCAGGAAGATGCATAAGAAGTGAGACAGACAGGGGAGTTATAGTCTTCTTGGATGAAAGATATTCCTGGCCGCAGTATATGAGATGTTTTCCTCCATCATGGAACCTGAAGACTACGATATTGTATGAATCTTTGATTAAAGACTTCTTTGGAATAAGAGAGCAGCCTAAGCTAGGGGATTTCTGATTCGTAATTATGCAGGATTTAAATTAGTAAGGCTTTTAAATCAATTTATCTTTCTTCTTCCCCTTGTAAAATGGTAATATTAAATCAATCGTCGGAATTCAGCATAGGGTCCCTAGTAAGAAGATTACATTATAATCACAAAGTTGGGGAAACTGAAGCATATTTGATGCTTATGCATGTTGAGGAAAAACTCTGGGAGAGAAACAATAATAGGTCAGATGACTTCTCAGTGCCTAGGTGCTATGTTCAGGCATATAATGTTCTTGATAGGTTTTACTCTATAAAGAAAAGAAAGTCAAGAACTTATGATTATTGAATTCAGTGTCTATGCTAAAATAAGAAATAATTTAAACACAGAAGTTAGCCCTTTAGTATGGATTTCATAGGTCTTGCTAATGCATATCAGGAACTGGAAAAGACATCTAAGAGATTAAAAAAAACTCTTATTGTATCAAAGATTCTAAGAGAAACTCCTGAAAAGGATCTTGAGGCAGTTATGCTTCTTCTTCAGGGAAGAATATTTCCTGCTAGTGATGAAAGAGAAATAGGTG
The DNA here is from genome assembly GCA_964581965.1 of uncultured Methanosarcinales archaeon. Taxonomy (GTDB): domain Archaea; phylum Nanobdellota; class Nanobdellia; order Woesearchaeales; family 21-14-0-10-32-9; genus 21-14-0-10-32-9. The sequence continues at coordinate 7,788 of CAZOPU010000026.1, forward strand.
TTGCATCCAAATTGGTTGTTAAGGCTATTGCAACTGCGACTGGACATACAACAATGAGTATAGAAGACCTTTGGAGAAAAAAAGGAGACTTGGGACTTGTCGCAGAGCACTTAAGCTCATCAAAAAAGCAAAATACATTATTCTCAGAAGAGCTTACTGTTTCAACAGTTTTTAAGGATATAAGGAAAATATCAGAGCAGGAAGGAGAGGGAAGCACTGACCAGAAAATTAAAATGATATCAAAGCTCCTTTCAATGGCGCAGCCAATCGAGGCCAGATACATAGTAAGGGCGGTTCTGCAGGATTTGCGTGTGGGAATAGCTGAAGGCACTTTAAGGGATGCGATTGCATGGGCGTATTTAGAAGAAATAGATCCTAGATATGATGAGTCTACAGACTCGATAAATCCAGAGGATAGGGATGAATATAATGCGCATCTTGGTGCAGTCCAGGCAGCTTTAGACAAAACAAATGACTTTCTCCTTGTAGCAAAGACTGCCAGAAAAGGGGTAAAAGAACTTGAAAGGATAAAACTGGAACTTGGAAATCCAATCAAGGTTATGCTTGCTCAGAAAGTAAATTCAGTTAAGGAGGCATTCGAAACTGTGGGGAAGCCTGCAGCAATAGAGTACAAGTATGATGGATTTAGGATGCAGGTAAACAAGGATGGAAAGAATGTGATTATTTATACGAGGCGTCTTGAGAATGTAACTGAGCAGTTTCCTGAAATAAAAGAAATTATTATTAAGAATGTAAAAGCTGATTCATGTATTCTTGACTGCGAAGCAGCAGGTTATGACTCAAAAACAGGAAAGTACACTCCTTTCCAGCAAATTTCTCAGAGAATAAAAAGAAAATATGACATAGAAAAACTCGCGGAGCAATTGCCTGTAGAGCTTAATGTATTTGATATAATTTATTATAATGGGAAGGATATGCTTAATCTTCCTTTTGGAGAAAGAAGAAAAGTTATTGAGGAAATAATAAAGCAGGTGCCAAAGAAAATTGTTCTTGCGGAACAGATTGTTACTGATGATGAAAAGGAAGCAGAGAAATTCTTTAAGAAAGCGGTTTCTTTAGGGAATGAAGGGGTTATGTTCAAGAATCTAAATGGAATTTATAAGCCAGGGAGCAGGGTCGGGTTTATGATAAAGCTTAAGGCATCCATGGATGAAATAGATGTTGTTGTTGTGGGTGCAGAATGGGGGGAAGGAAAACGAAGCGGTTGGCTTACTTCATTTACATTTGCATGCAGGGATGAAGGGGAATTTAGGGAGCTTGGAAAAGTAGGTACTGGTCTTAAAGAAAAAAAAGAGGAAGGACTTTCATTTGAGGAAATGACTGAGCTCCTTAAACCTCTTATTAAGAAGCAAGAAGGAAAAGAAGTAACTGTAAAGCCAAAAATAGTTATCAGCCTCAAGTTTGACGAAATCCAGAAAAGCCCGAGCTATTCATCAGGATATGCATTGAGATTTCCCAGGGTTGTTTCATTAAGAGGAGACAGAAGCACAGAGGATATCCTTTCTTTAGAAGAGCTGGAAGACATTTACTACAAGCAGAAAAAATAGGATGAGAAATTATTTATGAAAAATAAGGAAATAGAGGTAAAACTTAATTATAATAATAGGGCAGAGGTAATAAGGAGAATAGTTTCCCTTGGTGGAAAAAAGAAGGAAAAATTTTTTCTGGAGGATGTTTACTTTGGTACACCCGGATCTACAATGAGCAATAGGAATAATATTGTCAGAGTAAGGACAAAAATATCAGGAAAAAGCTCGTTTTCTGAGATTACATTCAAGGGGAACTGCAAAGACAAAAAAGGAATTTGGGAAAGAAATGAAATAAATGTTAGCGTCAGTGATGGAAATGTTGCAAAGCAGATACTTAATAAAGTGGGTCTTGAAAAAATTTCAGATAATAAATCAGAAAGAGAAGCATATATTTTAAAAAAATGCGAAATTATGTTTATAGATTTTATTTTTCCTAGCAAGATATCTATTCTAGAAGCTGAAGGTCCTTCCGAGAAGGAGGTTAGGGAAATCATTCTAAAACTTGGAAATCTTGTCTCTAAAGTGGGAGAAGATGCTTTCAGGAAATTCGATGAAAATAGAAAATAAATATTTTGAGACGTTCTTTCGAAAAATTTAAATAGTAAAGTATACTTTACGTTAAGTTAGCTTTACATATGGCTTGTTTGCTCTCATAAAAAAGATGATTAAAATGGCACTTGCAAAAAACAAACTTAAGGAAATGCGTGAAAATAAAAGATTCACTCAGGAAAAACTTGCTGAGCTCTCAGGAGTTTCAAGGCAGACAATAATTTCAATTGAAACAGGGAAGTATGTTCCCTCCCTTGAGCTTGCGATTAAGTTTGCAAAGATATTCAATTGCAAAGTTGAAGATTTGTTTGGAATATGAAAGGTGAAATTAATGAATGATAAAAAAATAAGGCTGAGTAAATATTTTTTTGCAGGACTTTTGCTTTTTACGGGTTTGGCATTTAACATTGCAAAAATAGGTAAAGATCAGTTTATGGGATATAATTCAGTTGGAAATTATCTTGTATTCTGCGGACTTCTGCTTTTTGCAATAATTATATTGAGATCTTTCAAAAAAGGAAAGGCCCTGCCTGACGAGAGGGAGATGTTTATCTCATCCAAAGCAAATAGGCTTACATTTGTTTTTATAATGCTTATTGCATTTGTAATAATGATTGCAGATGGGATAAAGCCAATAGAGCTAAAGTACAGCCTTTTTATGGGATATTTTGTCTGTGCAATACTAATATTTTATTTTGCAGCATATAGAATTTTGCTAAGATACGGTTAAAATTCAAAAATTGAAGGTGAAAACATGATAGGAAAACCTGAGTGGTTTAAGTATAGGATATTTGGATGGGGCGTGGCTCCTAAAACATGGCAAGGATGGATTTATGTTATGGTTGTTGCCCTCCTTTTGGGGTTCACAATGGCAATAGGAATAAATGACAAAGCAAAAATATGGATATTTGGCGCGCTGATATTCATTGTGGTTATTGACGTTTTATCAATAATGGTCCAACTTCCAAAAGTAAGCGATGAAAGAGAAAATTATCATCAGCTAATAATAGAGAGAAATTGCTCTTTTGCAGCAATTATTGCACTTCTTGCGATAGCCATATATCAGACATACAAAAACACAGGAACCCTTATGGAAGGGGCAGGAATGCCTTTTGATATGTCAATACTGATTGTGCTTGGAGTAATGCTTGCAGCAAAGATAGGCTCTACATTATATGTAAAATGGAAGATGTAATTTTTTAATTTTTAAATTATTATCTGGGGCTGAAAATGCCTAAATGTGTGTTTTCGCCCAAAGATTTATAATCTCTTTTTCGTTTTTAATGGCTATGGGGGAAAAAGAAGAGGCGCTAAAGGAGAAAATAAACTTCAAGAGAAATATAAGAGTTTATGTTTCTTTTCTTAAAAAGCACAGATGGTCTGTAGCAATAATGCTCTTTCTAATAGTTATTGTCGAGCTTTCATTCATTGCAGATAAGCTTATATTAAAAAGAGTTATAGATGATGCTACACTTTTTTCATCGGGAGATCTTCAAAAGGATCCGTTTAAGGCAATTCTTATAATATCGGCGGTTTCTTATTTGCTTGTTGTGTTAACAAGGTCTGTGTCCAAATGGTTCCAGATGCATATTCTCAATAGGATAGAAGTAAACTCTATAAAAGATATGAAGAATAGATTTTTCAGCCATATTGTAGGACTATCTCATAATTTTCATGTTTCAAATAAGACGGGGTCCTTGATAAGTAGGCTTACAAGAGGGGGCAGTGCATTTGAAAGACTGACTGATGTTATTGTCTTTGATATAGTTCCCTTGATTATTCAGGTTATTGCAGTGGCGGTTTCATTGCTTGTATTTGATGTTGTTTCCGCACTTTTAATGCTTGTAATAGTTTCGTTGTTTGTATCATATAGTATTTACATAAACAACAAGCTTAGGATTGCTAATGCGCGTGCAAATGATGCAGAAGATGATGAGAAAGCGGTGATTGGGGATGTTTTTACAAATATAGAATCCATAAAGTACTTTGGAAAAGAGAAGACTATAAATAAGAAGTATTCAGATTATAGCGAGAAAACAAGGCAGGCGACACTTAAACATTGGGATTATTTCAGGATACTTTCGTCTGTTCAGATATTTATAATAGGATGTGGAACTGTAACTTTGCTTTTGGTTCCCTTTATAAGATTCCTTGACGGACAAGTTACACTTGCTGAAATAATATTCATATACACTGTCTATGGAAATATAGTTTCTCCTCTTTATCACTTTGTTTCGGGAATAAGGGGATTTTACAGGGCTATGATCGACTTTGATTCCTTGTTCAAATATGAAGAGATTCAGAATGAAATAGGAGATAAGCCATATGCGAAAAACCTCGAGGTAAAAAAGGGAAGTATAGAATTCAGGAATGTATCTTTCAGTTACAAAAACAGGAAGGTTATAGATTCAATCAACCTAAAAATCCCTGCAGGAAAAAAAGTTGCACTTGTAGGATCATCGGGCGCTGGAAAAACAACAATTGTGAAACTTTTGTACAGGCTTTATGACTTAAATGAGGGAGAAATACTTATTGATGGTGAGAATATAATAAATTTCAGGCAGGAATCATTGAGGGGAGAATTAAGCACTGTTCCACAGGAATGTGTTTTATTTGATGATACTATATTCAACAACGTGGCATTCTCAAGGCCTGAAGCTACGCATGATGAAGTGATGAAAGCAATAAAGATGTCTCAACTTGACAAGATAATTGAAAGGCTTCCTAGCAAGGAAAACACAATAGTTGGAGAGAGAGGAGTAAAACTGTCAGGAGGAGAAAGACAAAGGGTATCTATAGCAAGAGCGATTTTGGCGGACAAGAAAATACTTGTACTAGATGAAGCAACATCTTCCTTGGACTCTGAAACCGAGCATGAAATACAGAAATCCCTTTCAGTTCTTATGAAGGGAAGAACATCAATAATAATTGCGCATAGGCTAAGTACGATAATGAGTGCTGATACAATTGTGGTTCTTGACAAGGGAAAAATAGTCCAAATTGGAAATCACAAAAAATTAATAGTTCAGGACGGAATATACAAAAAGCTTTGGAACCTCCAGAAAGGAGGATACATAAAATAAAGTAAATTAGGCATTATTCTTTGAAATACTATGATTTATGTTCGCTTTTAAAATTAGTTCATCCGCTTCGTCGCTTGTATATTTAGACTCATATTTCTGCGCTTTTTTAATTCCTAAGAAATATAAGCTTAGTCCTGATGTGAAAGCAAAAAGAAATAGGGTTTTTGCTCTTTTGTTTTTTTTATTGAATTGTAGATATTCATGTGTGCTTTTAATAGAATCCAATCTGGCATTATATTCAGATATTTTGTCTGTCAAGTCTTTACTTATATCTGTTGTTTGGCTAGAAACCAAAGTTGATAGTTCTCTGTTTTCTTTTTTAATTTCATCAGGTTGGGATATTTCATTTAACTCCTGAAGACTTTTAGTGTATTTCTGTGAGCTCTTGTTAAGCTCTTCTTTAATATTGTATAAGTTTGAGAGGTCAGAAGATATTTTAGAGTATTCAATACCGGGGATTGTAGCATAGAATTCTTCTTTATTTTTTTCTTTTTGCAATCCAATATAACTCATGGAGGTAATTACCATAGTAAATCCAGCAATGCTAGATGCTATCCATAATTTTTTAAGTCTTGCTCTATGAGTTTTATCTTTGTAATATATTTCTTTTTTAAGCTCATTTAGTTTTGTTAATTCATCTTTAGGTGTAATCTCATTTACTCTTGAATTAAACTCGCGTAGGTATTTTGGCGTTTTATTTTTATTTATCATTTTAATTCACTACTCTTCTCATGCAATGTGCATAGATATTTATATTCTGATTATGGTCTCCGCCAGGCAGCTTTCGCACGTATGTATTTATTCTCTGATTGTGTCCTTAAGTAATTTTCTGCATTCTCCTGGCGGTCATTTCTCAATTGTTTAGTACATCTTGAGGAAACAGATAAGGCTAGGCCTGCAAGGACTGAATAAATAATTATTCTCTCGTTTCTTCTTTTTTTATTTTTAAATAGCTCATATTCAGGAGATAATTCAAGCCTTGCTAACTCCCTTTCTTGAGCTCTTAGTATTATTGAGTTAGAAATGTAAGACTTTGAATTTACGTTCTTAGAGTAAGAACTTGCTCCAGTTGATTTAATGTCCTTTATGTTGGCTTCTATCTGGGCTTGTTTTTTTCCTGTCTCTGATAATTTAAATGTTCTATTGTTATAATGTTGGCTGACCACACCTATTGTTATTCCTGTTGTTAATATTATTTGCTCAACAAGGCTCATCATTTTTAATATTGCGCCAGTATTTAACTGGTATTTATGACCTGCGTCTGATATTTCTACTAATGCTGACCCGTATTTAGTATCAAAATTAGGGGTTTTTTTCCAGTCCTCTGTTTTAAGCCTAGAGCTTATATCTTCAAATTCAATTGGAAGTTTTTTCATAGTTTCACCTTTTTTTGACTGTGTGTTTATTCTTTTACTCCAAGTGCTTTTGACACTGATTTGTTGTACATTGAATTTGCCTTCTCAAGAAGAGATTCTGCAGCTTTGCTGTTCTCTTTGCTTGGCCAGAAATATTTTAGTCCACCTGCAAGAAGCAAGCTGAAACTTAAAGCTAACATTGAATAAAATGTATTGGTAGTTTTATCTGAATTATTTTTATATGTTATGTATTCATAAGTGCTCTTGACTAGTTCAAGTTCTCTTTCTTTTTCTGATATTTGCTTTGTTATATTGCTGCTTGCATTGATTGTCTTGCTCCTGACTATGTCTGATAATTCATTTATTTCTTTTTTTGCTTCAGGAGTGATTGTCATTTTTTGCAGTTCCTGCGTGCTTAGAATATATGTGTTTCCAGATGAATTAAGCGTTGCTCTTGCTGTGTACAAAGCCAGAATTGCAGATTGTAATTTTTTGTATTTCATTCCTGGACTTGTTGAGTAGAAATCATCTTCTTGTTTGCCTAGGCTGTTTATTGAGTTTACGCCATTCGCAACAAACATTATTGCGCCTGCTAGACCTATGATTCCTGCTGCTGTTTTGATTTTCCTTTTGTGCTTTCTGTCAGCAGATTTTATTTCATTATTTAGATCCCCAAGAATGCTTATATTTAAATTCCTTCCATTATCTATGTGCATTAATTGTTCTGTCTTCTCTTCAAGAGGTCTTAAGTATTTTGGCGTTTTATTCATATTTATTTCACATTTTTCGGTATTGATTAAAAATGTTACAACTTGTGTTTTCTGCTAGAGATTTATTTGTATCTCTTAATCTCATGGTTTTGATTGTTTTTTTGTATCCTATGAAATAAGAGAAAAAGGCAAGTGCTAGTCCTGTGCATGCTGCAATATTTGCATTTCTTTTATGGGATTTGTAATTATGCGCATTCTCTATTTTTGTCAGATCAGCATTTGCTTTTTTTAAGTATTCCTCTATTCTTTGATTGTTCTCTCTATGTGATTGAGCCAAATCAGATAGCTCCTCACGTCTGCTGCCTAAATTGTCCAGCTCCTCAATAGATAGGGTGTATGTTTTGTCAATTTTGCGCATATGTTTTTGGCTATTGGAAATGTCTATTGTGGATATTTTGAGTTTACTGTAATTATTCCATTCCTCTGGTGAGAATGATGTCTTTACTATTTGAGATGCAAGATATATGCTTGCTGCAATTGCTACAGTTGAAACTCCCAGATATTTTAGGGTAAAATTAGTTTCTTGTTTTTTCAATTTCTTATCATATGTTTTTTCTGTGGTTCTTGTTTCTGCATCAAGAGAAGATATTGCTTTTTTTAATTGCTTTGGATTTTCTTTATGTATATGTATTTCAGAGCGAGATTTTGTTCTTATATTATCATAATGTTGTCTGATTTCGCGCTCGGTGTTTCTGAAATATTCGCCAGAAAGGACTTTGTCCGCTATTATTGTGTTTATTTTTGTAATTAAATTACTTTTTAATTGATTATTTGTGCTCATTTCCTCATAGGTTGGAGGGGTTAGTATTTAAATATTATTATATTTTAACTACTGAAGAATTAATACAAGTTAGTTTTGTTTTTTGATTACTTTCTTTCCCTAATTCTGGATGAGTTTATGTTTTTTGGGGTTTCCAGATATTTTAAAAAATTTAAGAATAAATTTCGTTCGCTCTTTTTTTTAATGTTGATGATACAATTTGGCCTTTTGCTATTTTAGTGGCCATATAAGTTCCTGTGAGTATAATAGGAAGTAGCAATACATATTTAATTAAATTTGAGTATATATTGTTGCGGTTTTTGGTTTTGTTGAATGTAATGAACTCGGGTGTTTGCCTTAATTCTTCCAACTCTTTTTTTTGAAATATCATATTAGGAGGTAAATTAGAGTTATCTGTTTCTACTATTATGTCTGATATTTCAGATGCTCTTTCTATTGTAGGATATCTTTGGTTGAAGTCCTCGATTCTCAAGTTTAATGTTTTATTTGACTGTGATTGAGTTCTTATAACATCGCTTACTAGGGAATACTGCTTGAATCCCTCATTTGAAGAATAAAATTTAATGTAATTTTTATTATTTGATAATTCAATATCTGTTATTGAAACTATTGAAATCATTGCTGCTGTTGTAGCCACTACAAATCCTATGTCTATGGGTTTACTTATGTATTTGTAGTAAGAATGGTCTATTAAAAAATCAACATATTTT
>CAZOPU010000027.1:0-16303 GCA_964581965.1 uncultured Methanosarcinales archaeon
GTGTTCCATAAATTATTTTTTTATTTTATTTATATTATTTTTTTGCTATTTTTCATTTGTGTAAGATTCTAAATTTATTTTTATGAAATGAACTGTTAAAATAGTATAAGTTAAATTGTTATTTATGGCGAATTTGTGTATTTTATGCGCAAACATATTTTCTTTTAGCAACCTTTATATATTACTATTTAGAGAATGATATGTATGGTAATGGGAGTGAAGGTAGCGCTGGTTATTATAATATTTATCCTTAGCATATTCCAAGCTGTTTTCTTATTATATGAGTCTGCGCATATGCAGGAAAAAATACAAGCAATGGCAGTTCAAGGAGTTGTCTCATTTTGTATTAACTATCCTCCTAATGTATCTCAGGGTTGTCTTACAGATATAAACCAGTCTACTGCAATAGAGAATAACACTTATACTTGCCAAATAAATGGCACTGCACAAAGTGGAACGCCAATAAATTATTCATTTGATAATGCATCTGTTCCCAGCATTCTTTATTTTGATATGAATTCATCTGGTTACTTATTTGTTAATACAAACCATTCAGGCATAGGAAATCATATTATTCCCATACAATTAACTGACACTTCAGTTTGTCCTATGTCTAAGACTTATAATTATAATCTTACAGTTCATGACATAAATGACCCTCCTACGCTAATAAGGCTAATTCCTAGCAAGGTTATACCTGGAAAGACATCTATTCTCCCATTTTACCTTAGGAGTTTCTTTATGGATCTTGATGGGGATAATATATCTTATTCAACATCTCCAACAACGAAAGTGAATGTCTCGATAGACAGCTCAACAACTCTTGTAACAATTGCTTCACTGACTGAGGAATGCGCAGAGGATCAGTTTTACTTTATTGCTACAGATGAGCATAATTTATCCACGGATTCTAATACTATAACAATAACAATATCTTGTCCTGCTCCAAATATAGAATCATCAGGAGGAGGAAGAGGGGGAGCCAGATGGTGTGAGCCTTTGTGGGAATGCAAGGAGTGGGGGATTTGTTTAATTAATAATTCTCAGTCTAGGCTGTGTGTAGATCTTCACGCATGTGATCCTTCTGATTACGAGAAGTATTTCTGGAGAGATTGCTTTTATGTTCCTACTTGTTATGATGGTGTAAAAAACCAGTTAGAGGAAGGTATTGATTGTGGTGGTCCTTGTGTTCCCTGTAAAATTAACATGACTGGAGTTCCTACATGTGAAGATGGAATAAGGAATCAAGGGGAATTAGGTATTGATTGTGGAGGACCATGTCCTGCTTGTAAGCAAATAGAAGTTCCTGCAATCCTTGAGGAAGAATCAGGGAGTAAAATGATGACTATAATTATGATAATAGTTCTTGCTCTTGTAGCTCTCTCGGTTGTTTACATAATATTCAGAAAGGAGATAAAGACTATTTTTGCAAAAATTGCTTGGTGGCTTATAAAAAGAAGGAAGAAACAAATATTACTGACTGATGCAGAAAGGGAGGAGCTTCTTTCTATGATAAAGCCTCTTGAGGGAAGAATAAGCAAGGCAGAGGATATAGTTAAAATAAATGATAAGATTTTCCAGGACTTCCTTGATATAAGCAGGCTTTATCTTAACTATATACTTAAGACACAGTCTTTTACAGAAACAGATGTAGAGAAAGGTTTAGAGGTTGTAAAAAATAATAGCTTGAAAAAAGCGCTTAGGATTTTCATTGAAAGACATGTTACGATGGAAACTTCAGAGGTGGATTTGGATAAGTATCTTCTTATGTATTACATGCAGGATCTAAGGCAAGTAGTTCTTAATACATCAAATTACAGCAGGAAAGACTTTACTTTTACAGCAAAGGCCTTGCCTGTTGAGGGAATACCTATAGAGGAGTGCAAGAATTTGCTTTATAACGCAACAATCGCTTTGGAATTTTTAGACATAGACTCTGCAAAGGACTGTTATTTCGAGTTGCTTAAATTATACGAGCTGCTTGATGAAAGCGGAAAAGAAGTTGTATTTTACGAGTTATCCAAGCTGTTTAATTATATAAAGTATGTTCTTTCATGGGGATAGCTGTCCTTCCTTGAAATACTACTCTCGGCAATTAAAATGCACTAAATTTTTATATTAATGTTTGTTTTCTTCTTTTATGACATTTGAAGTTACATTTTTGGGCACTGCGAGTATGGTTCCCACAAAGGAAAGGAATGTGCAGGGGATTTATATAGATTATAAAGGAGAAGGAATCCTCGTTGACTGTGGGGAAGGAAGCCAAAGGCAGATGAATATTGCAGGAATAAATAGATTAAAAGTAAAAAAAGTTCTTATAAGCCACTGGCATGGCGATCATGTCTCAGGGCTTATAGGATTAATACAGACTTTGGGGAATACGGATGAGCCAGGGTCTTTAGTAATTTATGGCCCTAAGGGCACAGAGGAAAGAATGAATCATTTGTTACAGAGTTGCATTTTTGATCTAAGAATTAAGATAGATATAAAAGAGCTTAATATAAGGAAGAAAACAGTTATTTTGGAAAATGAAGACTTTATTATTGAGGCGGTTCCTCTTGACCATTCAGTCCCTTGCGTCGGCTATGCTTTCATAGAGAAAGACAAAAGAAAGATAAATCTTGAAAAAGCGAAGAAATTTGGGCTTGTTGAAGGGCCGTTGATTGGAAAGCTTCAAAAAGGAGAATCTATAAAAATAAAGGATAAAATAATACATCCTGATGATGTTTCTACAATAAAAAAGGGCAAGAAAGTTGCATTTATTATGGATACTGCTTTAACCGAGTCCTGTTATGAGCTTGCGGAGGATGCGGATGTGCTTATTAGCGAGGCTACTTTTGAGTCTAGCAAGGTGGAGAAAGCTAGTCAGTTTAAGCATTTGACTGCAGAACAGGTTGCTTTAGTTGCTAATAGATCAGGAGTGAAAAAGCTTATATTGACTCATTTTTCCCAGAGATACAAGAGCTTGGCTGATTTAGAGGACGAAGCAAAGGGATTCTTTCCAGAGACTACGCTTGCATATGATTTCATGAAAATAAAAGTCTGATTTCTTATTTTTTAGTTGCCGTGCTTAATGTCAGTAAGGTTTATAAAGGATTTTTATTTTCTTTTTGATATGAGTTTTTTGGATTCAACACTTTACGGAAATACAATAGGCAGATATCTCTTAGCCATTGCTATTGTTATAGGGGGAATTATTGTAGGAAAGATAGTCTACTGGATTTTTGGCAATGTGCTTAAGGCGTTTACAAAAAAGACAAAAACTAATCTTGATGATATAATAGTGGATTCTCTCAATAATCCTATTGTGTTTTTTATATTTTATTTATGCTTTAATTATGCGTACAGGATGCTTTACCTTTCTGCAAGGGCAGAGACCATATTCAAGAATATTAGCTTTATTTTATTTGCAATAAACATAGCTTGGATTGTGCTTAACCTTGTTGACGCGTTTATAAGAGAGTATTTTACAAGAATTGCGGAGAAAACGAAATCAGATTTGGATGACCAGCTTCTTCCTGTAATAAGGACTATTGTTAAGATAGTTATTATAGTGATTGCGACTATAGCAATACTTGATAATATGGGCTTTGATATTGCAAGCCTTTTAGCAGGTCTTGGAATTGGAGGTCTGGCTTTTGCCTTAGCTGCTCAGGACACACTTAAGAATTTCTTTGGAGGAATAGCTGTTTTTGCAGATAAGCCATTCAAGGTTGGAGACAGGATAAAGCTTGATGATGCAAGGGATGGCTTTGTAAGGGAGATAGGCGTGAGAACAACTAAGATAGAGACTTTTGACGGTACTTATGTTGTGGTTCCTAATTCGCTTATTTCAAACACTATTCTTGAGAATGTGTCAAAGGAAAAGGCCAGAAGGGTAAAGATGATACTTGGCTTGGAGTACGGGACCTCTAGCCAGAAATTAGATAAGGCCATAGAAATATTAAAAGAAATAATAAAGAAGAACAAGAATACTGATGATAATTCCGTTGTCACTTTTGATAGTTTTGGAGCATCCTCTCTTGATGTTCAGGTGATTTACTGGATAAAAGACTTGAATAAGATAGCTGATGTTAAGCACGAGATAAATTCTGAAATAAAAAGAAGATTTGACAAGGAGAAGATAAACTTCGCATTCCCTTCAAGAACAGTTTATTTAAAGAAATAATTTTTGTTTATTTGAGGAGGTATTTCTTATTTTTGGGGGTTGAACTGTTAGGAAAAATTTATATTATTTAGTTTATTGTGCGTTGTTATTATCTTTGTCATATTTTTCTTTGCTGTAATCTTCCCTTGTTGCAGTTAAAAGGAAATAGTCGTATAAGTTTATTCTCTTCTGGATTTTGCTCGCTTTACGCTCTATTGATTTTATGTATTCCCTGAATATAGGGTTCCTCAGTTGTATTGGCAGCCCTTTAAATTTGACTATTTTTCCTTCGTAAGGCTGGTTCACTGTTATTTTTTTTCCTTTGTTATATACTATTGTTCCCTCTGGGGTCTTTTTGCACACTTTTATATCTATTACCTTCAATAACGGATGTACGTCATCGGGTTGTTTGTATATAAGCCTTATTTCCTTGTTAATTATATTTTTTGTATTTAGGTTTTTATACAATATTATTCTTTTTTCATACGATGATATTTTTATATCTAGTGAGAATAGCTTCTCGCACATCTTGTATCCGTGTTCCTTCATTCCTTCGCTGAACAAGTGAAACTGGGCTTGCTCTAGTTCTATGTCTATGTCTGTGTGGTTTCTGTTAGCATCTCCATATGCTACTGTCGCTTCTAGCCCTCCTACTGGAGACCATTTGGCACCTGTGCTGTTGAACATCTCAAAGGCTTTTATTAAAATGGGCTCTATTTCCTTGTTGTTTGGTATTTCTTTAGGATCTGATTTGGGAGGCTGAACTGAAATTCCGTATTTTCTTTTTTTCATCTTCTTATTTATAATATATGACGAGAAATATATTAATTGTTCTCATTTCTTTTCTTTTTGTCTTTTTAGGAGTTTCTGTCCCTTTTTTTACTTTTCTGTTTGCGAAAAGCGCAAACTTTATATATGACTAATTTACTATATTGGTAATACATTTGTCATACAAAATATATGTATAATGTAAATTAACTAGAAAATGTATTAAATTATGTTAATTTTGTCATACAAATGTAATACATTTGTCATACAAGGAAAAGGAAGTTACGGATTAAGAGTCAGATTGATGGTGCTTAAAACTGAAACAATAAATGTACGTGTTCCGGGAGAGATTGCCACCTGGATAGATTCTCTTGTAGAAAAAAAGCTGTTTAGTTCTCGCTCTGAAGTTATAAGGCATTTTGTCAGGGAATATGTTCAGGAGCAGAAAGGAAAATCAACGTCTTCTAAATCTCCTGACATTATATCAAAGCAGAGAGGTGAAGACTGATGAAAGATGTAATGATAAGCGTCAGGATGCCTTCATCTCTTGCAAAAGAATTGAAGGGATTGACTGAAAAAAATCATTACATGGATCTTTCTGAGCACATGAGAGCGATAATACGAGAAAAATCAATGCAATACGCAGAGCCGTATCGTTATGAATTATCTAAAATGAGGGAGCAGATGGAGAATAAAATATCTGCAAACAAAGCCATAGAAGAAAAAAAGAAGCTGGTTGAAGAGCTTAAGACAATAATTCAGGAGTTGAAACAAGTATGAAAAAGGAGGCTAATTTAGTGCATAGGAAATACTCAAGAAGAGTTTTCTTGTTCTTAACGCTAATCTTGTTAGCTACAGCTTCTTCCTTGACTAATGCTGATCTGGACTCATACCCCGTGATAATCGAAAACATATCTGAGTATGTGCTTGACTCTTCTGTAATAATCTACTGGGATACAAATATACTTGCCGATTCTCTAATAAAATATGGCACAGACCAAAATCTGAACGAATCTAATTATTTAGGAGTCCATTCATATTCCCATGCTGCAGAGATATCAGGATTATATCCTAATACGCTATATTACTATGTCGTAAACAGCACTAATGCAAATGGAAATTCAAACCAAAGTGAAATTAACAATTTTACAACATCAGAGGACAACATATCTCCCGTGTATAGTAATATAAATATTACATACGGAGATGAATACCTTTACAGGAATTTGTCTGATTACGCTAATGTAGTTTATTCGAAGAACAGGAATTATTCATTCAGGATAACAATAAAAGATAATGGAATAATTTCATCAGTAAAAATTTTCCACAACTTTTTATCTTATAATGAATCAGACATAAATTCAAATTATTCAGTAAATATTACTGAAAATAATTCAAATGCAACCAACACATCAGAATCAGATATTGTTGACTCGTTCATATGGGATGAAATGATAAATATTCCAGGAACAGACATTTATGAATACAAAATAAATGAGATTTCAGTTGGAAATCATATTTGGAAAATTGTTGCAGAGGACATATCTGGAAATAAAATGGAAACAGGAAATTATATTATTGATGTAAATAAATCAACCCCATCATTAATCACATCAATAAATAATATTTATGTTTCAGAAGGGCAGAATATAAATGTTGAGGAAAAATCAACTGTAAACATAAGTGCGGTGCTTGCAGAGGGTGACGCTGGAGCCATTATAGAAATTACAATATCTAACTCTACTGCTGTTATAAATTCATCATCTGGAAACGATCAATCTAATTTAAGTCAGTATTTTAATCTCCCTGAATTATACAATATCATAGTGAACTATAAAGAATCATCTAATTATGCGGAGACTAACTTTTCTTATTATGTAAACATAACTCCCATTGAGATAAATTTGTTTATAGACAAGCCAGAATATAATCTCGGTGAACAAGTGTCTTATGTTGTTCTTGCGCCTAATTCATCTAACTTGTCTATTGAAGTATGCGGTCCACTTCCAACAGGATCTGGATTTGTGGAATGCAGAAATTTGCTCTTATCTCAGCAGAATGATTATCCTTATATGGGTATCCAAAGTGTTACTAACAAATCAGGAGTCTATAAAATAAGAGCCCAGATGCAATATAAAGGATTAAACAAGTATGCTGAAAAGAATTACAGTGTTGTCAATAATATTGCAATAGCAATATCAGGAGATACTTTGGTAAAAATAGGCAAAGAATCAAATATACTTGCTACTGCAACAGGGGGGGTTGGCGTACTATTATACAACTGGACTCTTCCTAATGGGACAAAGATAAGCGGCCCTAATTTTAATGTTGTATATAATTCAGCAGGATCATACTCAATTGTTTTGACTGTGACAGATCAGGCAGGAAACTCAAAAACAAGCACAATTACTCTTATTGCAAAGAAGCATTATACTATAAAAGTATATGTTGTTGATGACTCTGACAATACAGAGATTGATTCTGCAAGGGTGAAAATGACTGCTACTGTGGGAGAAGAATCAGATAGCGACAACACTAATGTGGAAGGAATGGCTGAGCTTGATTTAATTGAAGGGGATTATGACTTGAAAGTATCTTCATCAGGCTATTCTTCATTTTTGGGGACTGCTAAATCTGATTCCGACAAGACAATAACAGTGAGACTTTCAAGAGCTACATCTTCTTCAAGCAATGAGCCGCTTGAAATAAGCTTGATTGCTCCTCTAAATAAGACATTAATGCCTTCCTCATCTGTTTATTTTGATGCATATGTGGAAATAGGAGGAAATACTCAGACCAATTGTATATTTTATGTTGCAGATGCAAATAATGAATGGTATAGAGCCATGAAAACTGTCCTTGTGAAATCATCCGGAAGGATAAATCACACGGAATCATTTTCAGATGGAAAAACATATTCATGGAAAGTACAATGCGATACAGGATCTAAAACCTACTCTTCAGACGTATTTAGGTTTACTGCATCAGGAATTAAGAGCGATTCAGATGCTTCGCTTACAATCTTAGAGGATGGATATAATCATATTATTGATGCAGGAGAGATAAGAACAAAAATAGATGATGCCATGACTAATCTAGAAGCTATGGATATGGAAAGCAGGAAGGATGCAGAAGCTCTTCAGTTTTCTTCCTCTGTGGAGAAAGCATTAAGGGATTATGAAAGAGCAATGAGGGATATAAATAATATACAATACAGAAGAGATCTTTCACAGACAGAGCAGGATGCGAAAAAATTGGAGTATTATGATATAATAAGAGATTTGGAAAAAGAGACTATGCTTAATATAAAGAATTTGGGTTATCAGACTTTTATTTCATATCCCTCAAAAGAAGATTTGATTAATATTTCAAGAATATATCAGCAGGAGACTAATATAATTGGAAGAGTTAATGAGGATGAATTGTCCTCAAAACAAAATGGCTTGATTGTAACTACAAGAATATCTAATGTAGAAATAACATATGTGAACGGAGAAAAGAAAACAATAACTCTTGTAGATAAAACAATAAAGTTATCGGACAATTCAACAGGTGCATTCCTGCTTGAGTCTATACCTAAGGAGATTGCAGAATCCTCAAAAGAACTTACTGTGTTGTCTGATTTTAAGGTAATAAATGAGGATCCGCTCCTTAAATTTGAAAAACAAGATAAAATAACATACTATGTAGATGGAGAAAAAAACATTGAATTAGGAAAAAAAGCAAATACTGTGCTTCTGGCAGATAACTTTTTTGGAACTAGGAATTCAATAACTGGCGATGTGACTCTTTCAAACATAGATATATCATCTCCTACTAGCCTTATAATAATAATTGCAATAATATCTTGCAGTTATCTTATATATGCTTTTGACTTGTTCGGATTAATATTCTCAAGGTCCAGGAAGAAAGCAGATGAGAGGAATATAAACAAGATATTTAATTTAATAAGAGATGCAAGGATACTTTTGCAGAACGGCAGAGTTAATGATGCTGATTTGACATTCAAGGAAATAAAGCTTGTATATGAGGGCTCATCTGAGAATGTAATGAATGAAGTTTATTCAGAAGCCTCTGGGCTTCTTGAAATTATAGATACAGCCCAGACTGAAATGCTTATTCGTGCTGCATTAAATAATACAGGACAGGATATGACTAACGAAGAAAAAGAGAAATTGCTTAATTCGAGAAGAATGCTAAAAGCAGCATATGAGTTGCTGTCTGATGACTTAAAGGCTAAGTATGGTCCTAAGATAAATTCAATAGTTCAGGATCAGAAAGAGGATGAAAAAAACAAGATGAATGCTTAAGTTGTTTAATCTTATAATAACGTGATGTGCATATGGGAATGAAAGAACGAATGGAAGCGTACCTCAACTCCAGGAGAAAATTTGTTTCTGTAGAGGAAGCTCTAGCTCATCCTAGAAAAAAATCTAATTTTAAAAAATATGCTGGAAAAACATCAACTGCGTTTGTAGTAACATTAAGTTTGCTATTGCTTATAGTTGCAGGAGTATATACAGGATACATAACGTATCATGAGGGAAGAGGGGGATATATATACGGAATGAATATATATATGACTCTTAAGGAATACAATTGGGCAGGTATTTATGGCGCTTCATTTGGAGTAGGAGCATCCCAGGAATGGAGATTCAATGTTACTCCGGGGAGCATGACTGAGGCTAATGTGTTCTTTGATTGCTTCCAAAGGGGAATAGATCACGAAATTTATGCAAGCACCTTGCCGGAAGACCAGATAAATATGGATCTTCTTGTTCCAGCTACAATTTGGGAGATAGATGAATATATAGGTATAACAAATAACTCTTTTGATTCTGCAGCGCATACATTTACAAATCTTATAAGTATAGATATTGGAGATAGGAGAATAAATAATATACCTGCCACATATACAATGATTGGTTCTGGAACGAGTCCTACTGCATATGCTGTCGGTGCGTTGACTTCAAATGGCACTCTTGTTTTTGTTTCACCCGTTTATGGAAATTTAACGAGAGGTTTTAACGACAGGTACTATAATTTCCAGATGCTTCTCCCCCTTCCTAACAATGAAAGCAGGAATTATTATTTATGGAGCGATCCAAATGACATATGTTTAGGTGGAGATGGCGAGCCTAAAGTAACAGGCTTTGTTATGGGAAATGTTACAGATGTTTCTGGAAATCTATTGGATGAAGTCCTGGTTGTAATTGAATCAGTATCAACAGTAACTCCTGAGAATGGCTCATATATTTTGGCTCCTGAAGCTGGTACAAGATTAATAATAGCAATAAAAACAGGATTTAAGGTTTACAGAAATTATGTGAATGTTACTGAAAATAATGTAACTGTTCATAATATAGTTCTTGAGCCGGAAACGCCTCCTAATGAATTCACAGATATAGGTCCGGATTTTAATCCACAAGTAGATATAGGTCCCGGGCAGGATGATGGAGTTGGACCTGGAGAAGTTCCTCCACAGGAGCAATCCCCTACAGTTATTGAAGGACAGGATTACATAATAGCAATAAGCTCAATAAACAAAAAATTAAGAGAAGAAGAATTTGCTCAGGATGTCCTTGTAATCCAAAGCATAAGGACTGGATCTATGAATATTGATTTCAAAGTAACGGGTGATGTGGCTAATTTAACTGACCTTGATAAAAATAATCTTATAATAGGGCCTAAATCGCAGGATTACATAACGATGACTTTCTTTGGAAATCAACCTCCTGGAATTTATAATGGAACACTAAATCTTTCAGGAGGAATAAATGTAGAGATACCCATATCTGTGGAAGTAATAGACAAAGATAAGATACCAATACAGGCATTGCTTCTTTCCCTGTCTGTTCCAAACAGAAAATTATACTCTGGCTCAACTTTGACGTTCAGGAATGACCTTACAAACTTGTTGTCGGATCAGGAATATCCTGTAAGATTACTTTATTCAGTCCAGAGTATGGATGGAAAAGAAACAATATGGACTTACTCTACAAATGTATTCATAAAGACATCCTTGTCAATTCTTAAGAATGTAGAGCTGCCTGGAGACTTAAAAGAAGGAGACTATGTAATAAGAGTCACTGCGGATTACCTTGACCTGACTGCTGGCGCTAGCTATGTATTTACTGTAAACTTACCATTTTACCAGTATATGTTATTTGGAAAGATAAGGGTGTGGCAGGCAGCACTTATGCTTCTCTCATTGTTGTTAATTATTGCTGCAATTATAATAATAAGGAAAAGAATGGAAGCCAAAAAGAGATATCACCTTAAGGTCGAGCTTAATGAGATTCCAAAACAAGGACCTAGAAGTATATGGGTTGGAAAAATAGCTGAAACCGAAACGAGGGCATATATGAATCTGGAGAATTTCAAGACGCACACAATAGTGGCAGGTTCTACTGGAGGGGGTAAAAGTTTCTCTGCGCAGGTAATAATAGAGGAAATGCTGCTGAAAGATACGGCAATAATAGTATTTGATCCAACTGCTCAGTGGACTGGAATGTTAAGGAAACTTACAAACAAGGGATTGATGGGTCTTTATCCTAATTTTGGAATGAAGCCAACAGATGCTAAGGCTTTTACAGGAAACATAAGGCAAATAACAAATGCGAGGGAACTGATTGATGTAAGGAAATACATGAAGCCAGGAGAGATTCAGATATTCGCAGTTCATAAGCTTGATCCTAAGGATATAGATACATTTGTTGCTAATACAGTAAGAGAAGTATTCCATGCAAACTTTGACGAGTCTGAGCCATTAAGACTGGTTTTGGTTTACGACGAAGTTCATAGGCTCCTTCCTAAATTTGGAGGCTCAGGAGAGGGATTCCTCCAAATTGAAAGGGCTTGTAGGGAATTCAGAAAATGGGGAATAGGAGTAGTCTTAATCTCTCAGGTTCTTGCTGATTTTGTCGGGCAAATTAAGGCTAACATAAACACCGAAGTCCAGATGAGAACTAGGGATGAAGGAGACCTTGAGAGAATTAAAACAAAATATGGAGGAGAAGTTCTTCAAAGCCTTGTAAAAGCAAGTGTAGGTACGGGAATGGTTCAGAACAGCGCTTACAACAGAGGTAAACCTTATTTTATAACATTTAGGCCGATAATGCACTCTGTTGCAAGACTGTCTGATGATGAAATAGCACAGTACAATAAATACAATGAGCAAATAAGCCAACTTGCATATGAACTAGAGCAGCTTGAGGAGCAAAAACAGGATGTATTTGATTTGAAGATGGAATTGAAACTTGCATTGGACAAGGTAAAGGCAGGAAATTTCAACATGGTACAGATATACCTGGAAGGATTGGAGCCCAGAGTGAAAAAACTATGGGATAAACTCGGAGTAAAGCCTAAAAAACTAGAGATTAAGATGGTCTCCGAGGAGGCAATGAAGGCAGAAATAGAAAAAGCAAAGCAGGATCGCGCCAAATTCGATGCTGAGAACAAAAAAACAGAAGGAGATGGACAGGCAAAAGCAGAAACTCCTGAGGAGAAATTCAAGAAAGATGTTCCTCCTGACAAAATACTTCACCTCCACAATGACATGCTTGTTGTAAATCCAAAAAGCCTTTACTCGGAGATAGAAGCAATGAAAGACTCTGACTTTGCGTTCCACGTGACTGAAACAAAGAATGACTTTGCTGACTGGATAAGAAATGCAGTCCAAGACAACGACCTTGCAGACAACCTTGCAACTGTTAAAACAAAGGCAGATATAATGAAATTCCTAGACATGAGAGAAAAAGGACAAAAACTTCCAGTAGTAAAGAAAGAGGCGAGACCAGAGGAGAAAAAAGAGGAGCCTGAAATAGAAGAGAAAAAGGAAGAAAAGAAGGAAGAGACCAAGCATGAAGAGAGAAAGGAGGAGCCTAAAACAGAGGATAAAAAAGAAGTAAAAGAGGAAGCGTCCAAGAGCGAGGAAAAGAATGAAGATAAAGAGAAAACAGATAAGTCTGTAGAAGATGCATTCAAGAGCTTTTCAAAAAACCCTGATGAAATAAAAAATGATGAAAAAGAAATAAAGAAAAAAGAATTGTTGGAAAAGAAGGCGCCTGAAGGAAGGACTTTCAAGCTCGAAGGAGGAGAAGAATTGAGCTCTCTTCAGGACTTGCTTAATACAATAGATAAGATGCCTGACAATATATTTAGTAATCATGTTAATAACGATAAGAATGATTTTGCAGAATGGACAAGGTATGTATTTGACAGCAACGATGTTGCAGACAGGATGAAAAATGCAAAAACCAAAAATGAACTAAAAGAGGTGCTAATTAACGTTGGTTGAAAACATATTTGAAAGGGAAGCTGAACCTGGAAAATATTTTTACTGCGAAAACGGGAGAGCATTTAAGAGCATACGGGAATTGCAAAATGCATTGCTAAATACTAGCGCAGATGAATGCAACAGGTTGTTTATAAAACACACTTCAGGGTACAAAAATGATTTTTCAGCGTGGATTGGAGATGTTTTTAATTTAAGAGATTTAGCAGAAATAATATTACCCATAAAGGCTCCCCGAGAGTTTTCAAAGGCATTAGATAATTATGAGATTGAGTCAAACAAGAAAAATAGTAAAGAAGGCTCACCTATAATAAAAGAGGAGAAAAAGAGTGCTGGGCAGGATGCGCCTCAATCAATAGAAAACCTCAAAGGTCAGATCTCAGAAAGGCTCGATCGTTCTGACCAGCAATTTGACAGGGTAAAAAAAATAAAACAGCATTCGTTTTACAACAAGGCAGATTTTGAGGATTCAGTGGAAAGTTTAAAAAACAGGTACGAGGAAATAAACCATTCAATATCGGAGCATAGAAAAGAGGGAAAAGATATGTCAATACCCTACATGATGCTTAGGAATGTCCTTCCTAAGATAACTTATTTTCAAGTGAGCCAAAACAGGACAGATTATGACAAGATAATTGAGGATCTAGAGGATATAGAGAAAGAAATAAATTACGAAAAAAATGTTAAGCACGGGGACTTGAAAGAGGAAATAATGGAAGCATTAGGAATTTTTAGAAATAAAAAAGAGGACTAAAAACGGAGCAGTGAAAACAATGGGGCTATTTTCAAGAAAGAAAAGCGATGAAGAACTTATTAAGGAGAGTGCGGAAGCTCAGCAGGCAGAGCTAGAAGGAAAAGACACAAAAAAACAGGAAGAAGGTCTTGGAGACTCAAAGCTAGCTATTGAAGTGACAAAAATACAGGCTCAGATGGAAGGCCTTAATGAGTTCAGGAAAATAACAAATGAGAGATTCACAAGAAATTCAGAGGAGCTAGGGGAAATAAAAGGGATGGTTGTTGAAACAAACAAGGCAGTCTCAAAAATAGAGGCTGCAGCAACCAAAGCAATAGATTTAGTAGAAGCGGTAAAACCTGACCAATTAATGATAGAAGTAAGAAAACAGGATTCTAAATCAGAAGCTCTAAAGGCAAACATAGAAAGCAACGAAACAATGATGCATGACATAATGAAGGAAATGAAAGAAATGAGACAAAGAATGGATTTCTTCAAAGGTGTTGAGCAGGTTGCAAAAATGAATGAAGAGATAAAGCAAGATCTCATCCAGATAAAGAAAATAGAGGGGATAATAGATAGGCACTCAAACAAAATAGAGACAATCTTCTTAGAAGTTGAGAAAAAATTCACAGAGTTTGACAAATATGGAGATGTTGCAAAAGATCTCCAGAAAGTAATGGGAAAACTTCAGGAAGATGTGGACAAACTAAGGGTTAAAATAGAGGACAAAGCAGACAAAAAGGAACTTCTCAACCTTATAACAAGATTCGGGGAATTCGAGAAACACACTACTAACATAATGAATCTGCTGGATGAAAGGTCAAAATCCCTGACTGATGATACTAGAAACAGGTTCTCTAAACTAAGAAAAGAGCTTGTTGATGAAGTAAGCCATGCATTAAAGAGGGCTAAACTGGAAACTAACATAGCTGAGAAAAAGGAGGAAGAAGATAAGCCTACTATAACGTCAGAGGGCGCCACTAAAGGAGCAAAATAGGGCATATGCGCTTACTACTTTTTTATCTGTACGACGGCTTAATGCCTCTTCTTTTAAGTTGAGGATGCAGTTAGTAGAACGTAGTAAATTAGATAATATTAAGCATAGTGTATAATACAGCATCCTTTGAGAAGTGGATAGCGAGGGCAGCGATTTTCTCTATATGGCTTAGTGCACTTGTTTGTTGCATCTTTTCTTTGGTTTTTAAAAGCTTTTATCTTGCAATTATTTATGTTTTATATTATACTTAAAAAAGTATAATATTATATCTAATAGATACTAATAATGAAAAAGTTTATAAATGATTTCGTTAATGTTTTAGATTACGATTATACTTTAAATGATATAATTAGTTGTTTGATGGCTTTGAGGTCTGTTTAGGGTGATTGGTAACGCATTGGAACAGGAGATAATGGGTCTCTATAATGGGGAGATTAGTGCAATGTACAGCATTAATCAAATAGCTGCGCTTCTCAACAAGAAATATCCGTATATAAACAAGAAAGTCACATCTCTTATAAACCAAGAGATATTTAAGATGACTATTGTCGGCAGGTCTCATCTTTGTTCTTTAAACTTAAAAAATGAAGAGACTATAATTATATTAATTTTAAATGAAATAAAACGAAAAAAAGCAGAGCTGAGAAAAAATAAGTCTCTATACAAGCTCATAGACTACATAGAGAAACTGAGCAGGACAGCATTCATTAGCGTAGCTCTTAAGAAGGATAATACTTTAATTTTGGTATCTGAAAATACGGATAAGTTTGACAGTATACGCAAAGGAATTCCAAAACAAATATTCAATGAGTGTAAAATTGAGCTTCTTGTAAAAGATGACTTTCTAAAATTGCTCCTTAAAGACAAATCATTTTATCAGAGCAGAATCATACTTTACGGATTTGAAAAATATTATGAATATGTAAGGGCTGTTGAAGACGAGCTTAAGCTCAAATATTCAAAGTTGATACCATGAAAAAACCAAAAACAATAAATGGAAACGATGTAAGAAAGTGTCTCTTTGCATTTGTAGCTTTGTTGTTAGTCCTAGGAGTATCTGATTATGCGCGTGCGCAGCAGTCAGTTATGGAATTTCAACTTGAAGATAAAATATTTTATATTGGTGAAAAAGTAGAAATAGATATTAAGGGAGATTTCTCAAGTGGGTATTCTCTGGAAATAGTATCTGACAAGAAAGTTTACTCATATGTAGGTGTGTTAAAAGATACAGTTTACTTTTATCCAGAGGATGAAGGAGCATATGTTGTAAATCTTTTCTTTGCAGGTGATGGTTCAAGCAAAAGACTTATTAAATCCCAGTCATTTAGCGTTTTAGAGTTTTTAGACAACAATGGCGCA
>CAZOPU010000028.1:0-16063 GCA_964581965.1 uncultured Methanosarcinales archaeon
CAGAATTAGAGAAGGAAGTTGCTGTTTTCAAGGAAGGAGAGAGATTATTAAAGGAAGGAGAGAAAATAGCAAAAATAGAAAGATCCACGAGACTTTCAAGATTCCTAAAACCTTTGGCAAGAATTCCTCGTTTTTTAAAAACTATACCTCAGATGCTTCATTTCTATGATGAGCCTAGCGGAGACCATTATTTCCACGAGCTAATCAAACAAAATAAAAAATAATAATTAAGCATATTAAAAAATAAATAGCTGTGACTACAATAAAGTAAAAAAGTATATAAATTAAAATAAATTCTTAGATTCATGACTAATTTCCCAATAATAAATGACTCGTTCATATCATCAAAAAAAGAGGAAGATCTTCTGAGAAACCATAAGCTCATAGACATAATTCTTGAGCATTTGCTTTGGACAAACATATATGGAAATAAAATGCCTGAAGGATCGTTTGCAAACCCTGCCAACTTATATATAGTAGGTCCAAGTTATAATTATACAGAAGATGAAAACAAGTCATTGTACACAAATATAAGCCTAGCATTTGGGCATCCTGCAGATATAATAGGCAAGCACATACTTGAAAAAGATTTTTTTCCAGAAAGCAGACTTGGAAATATAATTTACAACATAAATGACGCCCCCTTCATTGCAAAGACATCAGAATTAGAAAGAAACGGTGAAATATATAATTTAATATTCAACGCACCATTTAATTTCAGGAAGTTCTTTTATATAAATAACGGAAAATACAAAATAATTGAGACTACATTATTAGACCCGAACATAAAAATAAATCCTATCCAAGAATTAGATTTATTGAAATCAAGGGCAGGCTTTGAAAGAAGTTGGCTGGATTTCACCAGGATATATGGACAGGAGGAAAATAAATCCTATAGTAACATGGTAAAAACTGCCGACTGGCTTTTTATGGAAGAAGATGATGTCCAAACAAGTATCCATCATTAAGTAAGCAATAAATTATTTATATATATACTTGCAGAAAAACATAATGGTAAGTTTAGGCGTTAGCAAGGACATGATTCTGGCCGATTGCCCTCCTGAAAAGGCATTCTGGTTTAACAACGGAGCAACATGCAGGAATATATACCAACTTGCAGACACTTTGGCAAAAGCAGATAAATACACATTCACATATCATGTAAATGACGACCATGGAAAAAATGATTTTGCTGATTGGATACACTTAGTTCTTGGAGACGATGTGCTCGCAGAGCAGCTTTACTCAATAAAGGACAAGAAAAAATATATTGAGATAATAAGAAAACGAATCAAGGAACTAAAAGTAAAAGACTAATTTATTTTATTCTTTTAAGGCTTTTAGCTATGGCTACAGCTTTAAGCGCGCTTTTCTCCTTGTCCTTTATTTCGAGCATCAAATCAAAATCACTTCCTTTCATTTCTGCAAGGAATTCCCTGAACTCATCCTCTTTAAGTGATGTAGCGTGAGCTCCCCTTCTCTCCCCTTCTTTCTGGATGCTGTAATCAGTCAAAGGAAGCCCATCTTTTTTCTTCCATGTTTTTGAGGCAAGCTCAAACGCCTCCTGGATTGATTCTCCGTTGTTAAGGCATTCGTGGTGGAAAAAATCAAAAAGAACTGGAACTTTTGTCTCATTGCTTATCTCAAGACAATCCTTGAGAGAGTAAAGCTTGTCGTCATTCTCTATTACAAGCCTGGATTTTATATTTAATGGAAGTTTTTTGTAATTATGAATAAATCGTTTTATTGACTCCTCTTTATTTCCATAAACTCCCCCTACATGAATCTGAATCTTTGCAGTCTTGTCAAGACCCATTGCATCAAGGAATCTAGCATGATAATCTAGCTCTTTAATACTGCTCTCAACAATTTCTTTTTTTTCTGCATTCAAAAGGATAAACTGGTCCGGATGCATAGATATTCTTATTTTATTTTCCTTTATGTACTCACCAGTCATTTCAAGCGCAGCTTTAAGCATATTTTCCCAATCTACTTTGCAAACTTCGTGAGACGCAAAAGGAATAATGTCAGATCCAATCCTGAAATTAAGAAGACCATGCTCAACATTCCATTTTAGAATTTTATTAAGGCATCCTATATTGTTAATTGTTTTCTGGGCAAACAATTCATCTGTATAGCTTTGCAGTCTAAATGTACTATTGACAGTACAACCAACACTCCAGTTTATACAAGGATACCCTATTTTCATAAAAACACCCTCAAAAATGATTCAATAAATAGCCGGAATCAGCTTCCTTTTTAAGGGTTGTGGAAAAAACAATAATTTCATTAACTTATTTCATTAATATATCCTAAGCAGATTTGCACTAAATGCAGACTATTCAAAAGAATCACATAACTACTATAAAGTAGCGAAAGATTTATATATCAAAACTTTATACATTACATTATTGTAGATTCACAACTATAATAATAAATAAACAAAACACAGCAAAAACCAAGCCGTGCACATGGAGACTAAAAAATGTATAATCAAGACAATCCAGAATTCATTCAGAGGTTAAAAAAAATAGAGGGCAAAGAATATTCAACAATATATCCATACTCATTCCCAAACAGAACATCTATACAGGACATAATTTCAGAGTATTCTTCAATGGTCCACGGATCAGATTATGGCCAGAATTTTAAACTTAAAACTGCAGGAAGAGTTATAGCAAAAAGAATAATGGGCAAATCAACATTTATAGATATCCAGGAAGAAGGAAAGAAACTTCAAATATATGCATCAAGCAATACTCTCCCACAAGAACAATATAATGAATTTACACAGATAGACATAGGAGATATATACGGAGTGGAAGGAACACCATTTAAGACAAGGACAGATACTCTAACACTAAATGTTAACAACATTCAACTTCTCGCTAAATCACTTCGTTCTCTTCCTGAGAAATATCATGGAATTCAGGACAAAGAAATACTAATAAGACAAAGATACCTTGATTTAATTACTAATCCAGAAAGCGTAGAGCTAGTCAAGACAAGAGCAAGAATAGTAGACTCTTTAAGAACTGAGCTAAACGAAAGAGGATTCATAGAAGTTGACACTCCTGTTCTGCAGCCAATATATGGAGGAGCAAATGCTCGTCCTTTTATTACTCACCACAACAGCCTAAACCAGGACATGTACCTAAGAATATCAAATGAGCTCTATCTTAAAAGACTTATAATAGGCGGATTAAATCAGGTTTTTGAATTTGCAAAGGACTTCAGAAATGAGGGAATAGACACAACACACAATCCAGAATTCACACAGCTGGAAGCATATCAGGCATATTCTGATTACAATGACATGATGAATCTTGTCGAGTCCCTAGTCAGCAGAGCTGCAACAGCAGTAACTGGCTCAACATCCGTAAATTATCAGGGAACACAGATAAATCTTGAAAAACCATGGAAAAGAATAAGCATGGAAGATGCGGTCAAGCAACATAGCAAAGTAGACTGGAAAAATGCAACAGACAATGAACTTAAGAATGCACTTAAAAACAAAGGAATACACTTGAAAAACTTCACCAGAGGACATGCTTTAAATAGCCTTTTTGAAGAATACGTTGAGAAAAAATTAATTCAGCCAACTATAATTTACGATTATCCTATTGAAGTTTCGCCATTAGCAAAAAGACACAGGTCAAGACCTGAGCTTGTTGAAAGGTTTGAGTTTTTCATCTATGGTAGAGAATTTGGAAATGCATACAGCGAACTAAATGACCCTATCGATCAGCGTGAAAGATTTACCCAGCAAGTCAGACAAAAGGAAAGTGGTGATGACGAAGCCCACCCTTTAGATGAAGATTTCCTAAGAGCAATGGAATACGGAATGCCCCCTACTGGAGGGATGGGCTTGGGTCTTGAGCGTCTTGTAGCTCTGCTTACAGATAAAAAGAGCATAAAAGACGTCATACTTTTCCCTGCAGTAAAGCAATAATATAATTCTGAAAGACATTTAAGATAATATTTCTTATATTTTATCACTTATAAGTAGTTAAAAATAGAAAAATATATAAATTGCAGAATTTATAATATTGAATAATAAAGCAAAAATCTAAAAAAAGGGAAAATCATGCTCGAATCAAAAATCTCGGATGTAAAGGAAGAATTTGCGTTAGCACTAAAAATATTTGGGCAAGACCTATATTTTGCGACACTCACAGGAACATATGCATATGGAGACTTCTCAAAAGAATCAGATATTGATATTTTTGCAGTACTTAAACCTTCAAATGCATCAAAAGAGCTGTTAGAGAAAAGAAAGGCATTCACAGAGGAGTATTTCCGAATCCACAAAAAATTCAATTTGAAACCAGACTACTTATTTCCAGGAGAGATAATATCTAAAGACATGCTTAACGATGCCCTCAAAGGCAGAGGATTTGACGTCTCATATGGTCTCCCATACTTAAAACCAATCACCACAGAGGAAGAATGGACTCCTGAAAGGGAATACCGCTGCTGGTTAAGCATGGCTGCATTCAACAATAACCAATTTATTGAAGGAAACAAAGAAGAATTCCAGAAGGCTAGAATAGCTGCAGCCTCAGAAATAAGTAAATTCCTGCTTTACGACTCGAAAATATCCTCAACAAAATCAGCAAATCAAATACGTAATGAAATATTGGCAGGAATAATTAAAGGGGGAAAAGAGTACTTAGGCATCAGAGAGAGACATTCACTAAGCGAATTTGTAAAGGATTATGAATCATTGTTCCCATCAATAGTTAATGAACTAAACAGCAACAAAATAATCCATTCCCATAATTCAAGTATAGTCATATATGAATCAAAAATAATGGAAGATATGAAAGTTATGGCAGACTATATTACAAACAAAAGATTTAAATCCGTCCCCTTGTTTAAATGGGAAGACGTAAGATGAAAATAAAATTTCTAGGAACAGGCTCACCTGAAGGAATGCCTATACTATCATGTAATTGTCCATGGTGCCTAAAATCACTAAAGTCAAAACAAAGACTAAGACCATGCATATTAATTCAGTCAAGCAATACAAACATACTCCTAGATATAGGTCCGGATATACGAATGCAGCTTTTACAATTTCAAAAAAACAATAAAATAGATGCTGCATTCATCACTCACCCTCATTTTGACCACATATGGGGCATAGGAGATATTGATCAAGTCCACTGGATAAACAAAGAAACAATACCTATTTACTCAAACAAAAGTACAGCAGAATACATATCAAAATATTTTCCATGGATTTCCTCAGAAATTAAAGCTATTGATGAATTTAAGGAGAAAGAAATAGGAAGCATTTCTGTAACAGCAATACCTATAATACATTCCTCTAGAAAAGAACTTGCAATGAGCGGGTTTATAGTTAGCTGTGAAGGAAAAAAAGTAGTTTATATTCCAGACATAAAAGAAATTCCTGAAAATTCCCTTTCCGCAATCAAAGGAGCAGATGTGCTTATTACAGACGGACAATATATACTAGGAAAATATATAGAAGATGACGATCATGAAGGAGGGGAAAGTCTGCAAAAGCTAATATTAAAAGCCAATGCCAAGAAAACATTTCTTATTGCATTCTCAGAACACTGGTACAAAATGAGCTCAGAAAATGCAATGCTGAAGCTTAAAAACAGATTTGTAATCCCAAATGATAACGATGAAATTATAATCTAAAAAACTCTTCTTATAAAAATAAGCCTACTTATGTTGTTTGATAAATACATAATCTATGAATTTATCTCTCCATCTCTTTGCACCTCCCTCTCCTGAAAGGCGTATTCCTCCCCAAGGCTCGTCCATCTTAACATCCAACGCATCGGAGTTTATATCAAATCTAGCAACAGATATCCTGTCCACAAATTTATCCTTAAGTATTCTTGACTTGGAATAAAGACTGAACCCAATACCATGCCTGTTGAACCTATATTCATCTAACATTTCATCCTCAGACTTTACTATCTTAACCCATGCTACAGGACCAAATATTTCACCATAACAAATATTTTTATTCCTGGGAGATACAAGGACTTTTGGGAAATGACTATTTACTGCTGAAGGATGCGCGATTATTTTTGCAGGATTTGCAGACTCTATTATTTTGTTCATTAAATCTATACTATTCTTATCTATAATTCCCATAGAGTTCTCCTGATTTTCAGGATTGCCCAGGCTTACTTCATCCAGCTGCACACGCAGCTCATTCATGAATTTCTCTGCAACAGATTTATCTACGAATATTCCTTTTATTGCATTGCACATAAATCCGTTGTTTTCTGTAAGGCTTCTGATTATATGAGAAACTGCCAGTTTTATATCTGCATCAGACGCAACATAAGCCCAGTTATTACCCTCACTTTCATAGACAAAACCAACCCCTGTACGAAGACAGTTAGCGCCTACTTGCGCTGCACTCTTAGCGCCTCCAGTCCAATAAATTGCATTAACTGCATTAGTGTCTATAATCATCGCAGTCTGCTCCTTACTTATAGGCGCAAACAAACACCTATCCTCAGGCACCCCACACTTGCGAAGTGCAGAAAATAATATATGCGCTGTTGCAGCATTTCCTGATGCAGGCTTTACCACAACCGCATTTCCCATTATGAGTGCAGGAAAAACAGAGTTTACAAAACTCTCTAGAGTTTCGTTAGATGGAAGAGATATTAAAATAACGCCCTTAGGCTTCCAGCTAAGCACTCCTCCCGCTGTTTTTACCTGAACAGGATGTTCAAACAATCCTATCCCAGATATGAATGAAGAAACTTTTTTCCATTGCTCATCAGCAAACATCTTTGGTGCGCCTGTTTCATGGATGAAAAAAAACTCAAATTGTTCTCTTGGAACATTTTTAAGAAAGGATTTAAGCATTTTTTTCATTTCTTTACTTTCTGTTTCCACACTGTGTTGTGAATATGACTTCCTTGATTTCATCCACCCTTCCCTGAACAATAGAATTTCTTGCGCAAGCTGAGAATCCGATGAAAAATTAAGCTCATAAATGGGTTTTCCTGTAATCATACTGTTGACTATCTTTTTTTCTCCCTTGCCTGCAAAATTGCTAGGACCTATTCTCAGAAATTCATTCATTTTGACACTCCTCCAGAAGTTTTATCAATCTTTGCCTATACTGAATTGGAAGAAGCATATTCACCATATCAAACTTTGGTCCGCAGGATGAATTAAAAAGACATCTATAAAGAAGAGCTCCATGCTTCCCTATTCCTCTTCCCTCGGTAAGGTATTTTTTCATTGCCTCACATTCCTCTTTAGATATCTTGCTTGGAAGTGAAATTGCCTCAAGCGGAAGAAGCATATACTTAGGCTTTATGAATTTTCTTGCAAAATTTATTGCAACATCTATTTTAGCCCTGAGTATTTTGTAATTATCGACATCGCTTCTGAATTGGACTCCGAATAAGACATTATTAAGATTATTAAGCGTTGCATGATCCATCGTGTATGCTGAATGAAATATGTAAAGGTCCTGTGCAATAACATACAGAGAATACTTTCCATAAATAAATGACTTTGAATAATTAACTATGTTCTCGTCACCTATAAACTCAGGGTTTGCAGGATTCTTGATAAATATTTCCTCTATAATTTCATAAGGAAGCGAGAGAAACAAGTTATTTAATCTACTCGTGTATTTATAATATGCGAATTGGACAGTTGCAGGAACAAAGTCATCAATGAACTGCTTTGAGACTTCACAAGATACAAAATATGTTCCTGTGTTTTTATGAAGATAATTATTTGTGAATGCCTCAAATGAAACTCTGTTTGCGTTCCACCTGATTGCACAGTCAATATACCATATTAGTTTTCCTTCAGGAATTTCTTCAAATTTCTTTTTTGCCCCACATGCACCACAATTATACTCTCTAATCTCGTAATTCAAAGAAGTCTTATCTATTCTTCCACACGAATGACAGATAGGTCTGTACAATGTTTCAGGAACTTTTCCAGTAATTTTATGGATTAGTTCTTTCACGTCTGCCTCATGCTCAAGAATATACTTTATTTTGCTTTTATAATAATCTGTCTTATAAGACTGATGTGTGGCTATTATCTTAGGAAAAAGACCCTGGGTATTAAGTTTCTCCACAAGAAGCTCCTGAAAATATTCTGCAAGCGAAGCATGTGTTCCATAAGGCGAGGGAATATGTGCAATTGGCTTACCAACATACGCTGAATATCTATCAAGAGTTTTGTCAAATTTTAGAAGTCTTTTGAAGTAAAGCTCAGTGAAAGGGTCGAGAGTATCATTAATTAGTATAAGCTCACATTTGTGGTTAGACCCCCCATTTATATATTTTGCAACCGCATTTGTAATAACAAACTCCCTTAACTGATTGTCTGCAACCTCATATCCTGTAGTTATGCCAGTAGCAAAAATGCCTGTTTTTCTATGATTAATGAGCTCCTTGGCTATAAAAGGAACAGTTGATTCTTTTATTACAATACCTACTGAACTGCCAGTCATATTTATACCTTTTTTAAGTCTCCCTTTATTTTATTTATTATTTCAGGAAATGCCTGAATCTTAAAATGACCGTTCTTGCTATCATAAACAATCAATTCTGCTCTTTTCAATTTCTTCATATATTTATCCCCATTATAAAAGTTTTCCTGTAAAAAACGAAAAGTATTCGAAGACAAGAAAAATAATCATTCTTTAGTGATTAATATAATAAAATTTATATATTGAACTGTTTAACATAAACACATGAACACTGAAAATGAAATGATTGATTGGCTTAATGCTCACAAGCAATATTTCTCAAGTGAGTTAAACGGCTATTCTCATCCGCCAATAGGCCCCTACTTGTCAACACTTCCTTTAATAGACAGAGACGGCAAAATAATTGACCTTGGATCAGGAAACGGGATGCTTCTTAAATTTCTAATGAAATTTTCAGGACATGAGCTAAGTCCCTTCGGAATAGATATTAATTCCCGAGCAATCATGCAAGCAAAAAAAGAAATATTTCCAGAATATTCACCATTAAGATTTTCCGTTGAAGATGTTAACACCTACAAATTTTCAAAGGGACCTTACAATATAATAATCTCAAATCCATTTTATTCTCCAAACATGAGGAAATTCACAGAAACATGTCTAGATAACCTCACTCAAGGAGGCAAGCTCATTTACAGAATACATAACGACGTCATTCATCATAATAATATTAAGAATCTAGATGACATTCCTGATTTAAAGAACCTTGGAATGAAAGTCTCAAACGGATGCGGCCTTTCATTCTGTGTATTTGACAGGTAAAAAACAAAATAATATTCAGAAATACAAAACTCAAACTCTTTTAAGATTTTCAAATACTCTTTTTCTGAATAAAATATATCTTTCTTTAACTTTTGCCTTCTTTGCAAGCTCATTTGAGAACATATCCTTTCTTGAAATAAATCCTTCTGTAATAATTCTTGTGTTTTTAGGAAACTGACTTCTCGTAATATCTATCTTTTTCCCATCTGGAAGGACATTCCAGACATGATGATATTTTTTATTAATTGCAATCCTCCCACCATATATTTCCTGAATAAGCAATGCAGTAACCCCACACTGCCCAAACTCTGCATTATCAGAACGCCATTCTTTTTTAACATCAGGATGACATGTTTCAAAGATCCACGCAGACTTAATTGATTTAATTAATTTTTTATCAAACATCAGCATAAAAACATAATAAACCAATAAATAATTTTCTATAGCTACCGCTATCTTAAATAATTAACACAAATAAACATTAGAAAAAAGAAAAAGGCGAGCCGGAGCTCGCCGTTTCTTCAAAGATGCTTCATTTTAGTTAAAAAATGAAGAACCATGCATAGTTTTGTCGCGACATTTGTAAAGGAAAGGTATGACGTTTAGTAAATGCGGACTGAATACCTCGTTGCCTTGGTACTTACATCCCATTTCTATCAAACCCATCTTCTATGGGCGTCTAGGAAATCTCTTTTCAAGGCTGGTTTCGTACTTAGATGCTTTCAGCACTTATCCGTTGACGCGTAGCTGCTCAGCTAATACCTTATCAGATAACTGATAGACCAGAGGCGTCGATTCTCCGTTCCTCTCGTACTAAGAGATTCTTCCTTTCAGATCTCCAACACTTCCAGTAGATATCAAACCAACTGCCTCACAGCGTTGTGAACCCAGCTCACGATCCCTTTTAATGGGTGAACACCCCCACCCTTGGCCGCTTGTGCACGGCCAGGATAGGAAGAGCCGACATCGATGTAGCAAGCCGCGCCGTCGATAGGAGCTCTCGGGCGCGACAACTCTGTTATCCCCGGAGTAACTTTTCAGTCATGCCTACCCCCCAGTCAAAGAGAGGTAGGAGTTCGCTAGACCCAGATTTCTCTACTAAGATTGCTTACGTAACAATCCTAGTTAGGCTTCCTTTTGCTCTTGCACTCTACGACGGATTTCTGACCCGTCTGAGGAAACCATTGGGCGCTGTTGATATCTTTTCAACAGCGTGCCACCCCAGCCAAACTGTCCACCTGCCGCTGTTCCTCTGTCGAGGTTAGCAAGGTAAAACACGAAGAGTAGTGTTACATTATTGTCTAAACAAGAACTGGCGTCCTTGCCTCAAACGACTCCTACTTACGCTATACAACACATCTTGCCTTGCAACAACAGGCTACAGTAAAGTTTCACGGGGTCTTCGCTTCCCACTGGAAGTCTCTGGCCTTTGCACCAGAATGGAATATTCGGAGGGTTCTAGTTAGGGACAGTGGACAACTCGTTACGCCATTCATGCAGGCCGTCAAT
This sequence comes from uncultured Methanosarcinales archaeon, assembly GCA_964581965.1. Lineage (GTDB taxonomy): Archaea > Nanobdellota > Nanobdellia > Woesearchaeales > 21-14-0-10-32-9 > 21-14-0-10-32-9. Next base: position 10,793 of record CAZOPU010000028.1, read on the forward strand.
CAAACGGCAAGGCATTTCGCTACCTTAAGAGAGTTATAGTTACCCCCGCCGTTTACCCGCTCTTAGCCCCATTGAAATGAGGTTTGAAGTACGGGCACTGGGCAGACGTCACCGACTATTCACACCTTTACAGGCTTGCAGTCGGTTATGTTTTTGTTAAACAGTCGGTCATCCTTAGTCACTGCGCCCTGAACTCGCATTCATACAAACACGAGACCAGGGACCCCTTATACCGAAGGTACGGGGCCAATATGCCGAATTCCCTTAACTAGATTATCCCTTCACGCCTTGGGCTTCTCACCCAGGGGCACCTGTGTCGGTTCTTGGTATAGATGCTAAAGATTTTTTCTGTTTCCCTTTTCACGGGCACCGAGCATCATCCAAACATCCTAAAGGATGCATATCTAAGAATTATTCAAGTTCTCATCGTTACAATACTCCCTTGAATTGTTCTTATTGTCAGGCCTGAATGACCTGTCGGACTAGCTAGATGCGTCGGAAAACAAACTTGTGTTGCCACGCATACTCCAGCAGTACCGGAATATTAACCGGTTTCCCTTTCCCGCTAAATCAATTTATGATCGCGGTTAGGACTAACTTACCCTTGGCTGAACTGCATTGCCAAGGAACCCTTGCCCTTTCGGCGGCAGAGATTCTCACTCTGCTATGTTCCTACTTTTGCCAGGATTCTCATTCCTATACGGTTCATCCCTCCTTTCGGAAGAACTTTATCCCATACAGGACGCCTGCCTACCACTCACCTTTCGGTGGTCTACGGTATCGGTAAATGACTTAGCCCCGTCCGTTTTCGGCGCTTATAGCCTTGACAAGTAAGCTGTTACGCACTTTTTAAAGGGTGGCTGCTTCTAAGCCAACCTCCTCGCTGTTTTAGGCTATAAACAACCTTGTGCCTTTTACACTTAGTCATTTTTTAGGGACCTTAACCGTAGTCTGGGTTCTTACCCTTTCGGAGCTCAAGTTTACCCCGAGCCCCCGTCCCCCTTGGTCTACGACGTTCAGGTATTCGGAGTTGGACAAGGAACCGAGGGATTTCTCCCCCTAAATCCCCAATCCGTAGCTCTACCCCCTGAACTATCTCACAAGAGATTTGACTGCGGCCAAATTTGGCAGGAACCAGCTATCTCCAAGCTCGATTGGCTTTTTACCCCTATTCGCAAGTTAGAAGAACACTTGCACGTAGCACCTCTGCAGGCCTCCACGACTTTTAAAGGTCGCTTCACCTTACCCACGAATAGATCGCTTGGTTTCGGGTCGCATCCAAGTGACTAAAGGCACTTTCATACCTCGCCCCTCGTAAACTGCGGGCGTTTGGTTTCCCTACGGATACTCTTGTTAGATTATCCTTGCCACTCAAATGCACTCCCTGGCACGTTATTCAAAACGTACGGCACACACTCGTAAGTGAGTGCCAATCGATAACTATTAGATTTCAAGCTCTTTTAACTCTCGGTCAAGAGTTCTTTTCAGCGTTCCCTCACGGTACTATATGCTATCGGACTCGACTTGTATTTAGGGTTGGAGGTTGATGACCCCCAAATTGGCGCATCAATTCCAAGATGCGTTACTCGAGAACTCACTCAAGTCCCACTTATTTCCTCTACGGGGCTGTCACCCTCTGCGGCGTTTCATTCCAGAAAACTTTAAGTCATAAGTAAGGATCAGAAGAATGGTCTCACAACACCACATGTCAACTGCATTACTGCAGCAGATTCAGTTTGCCCTATTCTGCGTTCGCTCGCTGCTACTAGCAGAATCCCAATTGGTTTCTTTTCCTGCGGGTACTAAGACGTTTCAATTCCCCGCGTTGCTTCTCCGTTAGGAGTATAAAGTGAAGTCACATTCGGAAATTCCGGGGTCAAAGGCTACATGCACCTAACCCGGACTTATCGCAGCTTGCCACGTCCTTCTTCATCTATCGAGCCAAGCTATCCATCTAATAGCGTAGGTCCTTTCCTATGTTGGATATTTTATTCTAGTTATAGATTCTAAATATTTCCATTACTAATTACAAATGCCAGGACAATTCTATGCACGGTTTCATTGAATGTAATATACCTTCCTTCAAGCTATGTATATGCTCCTGGAGCTTGAAAGTTTCTCCACCTTCCATTCACGATAGTTACTTCGTGAACAGTTCATGAGGATTATATCCTCCAGCCATAAGCTGTCAAATGATTGAAATGAATATGATAAAATATGGACTCGTCGGGACTTTCACATCCCTGCGAAGTCGCAATGAATTTTTGAACCCGAAGCCTCCCGCTCTTCTGACAATCAAGATTTCTCTTGTCTGGTTGCAAAGCGGACGCTCTACCGTTGAGCTACGAGCCCATATGATAATAAAAAGTAAAAGAAACCTGTAAGAAAAATTGTTTATTATTTCTCAAATAACATTGTTACTTAAAAAATAAAAAAGGAGGTGATCCAGCCGCAGGTTCCCCTACGGCTACCTTGTGACGACTTAACCCGCCTCACTGAGCTTAGATTCAACAAAACTAATAGGCTTTGTTTTACCTAAACCCTGCTCGGTTGGTTTGACGGGCGGTGTGTGCAAGGCGCAGGGACATATTCACCATGCTTTGATGAAACATGATTACTAGGGATTCCGACGTCATGAGGGTGAGTTGCAACCCTCAATCTGAACTTGGATAGGGTTTAGAGGTTTAGCTTCTCTTTTCAGAGTTGCATCCCATTGTCTCTACCATTGTTGCGCGCGTGTAGCCTAGGGGATTCGGGGCATACAGACCTACCGTAGCCTGCACCTTCCTCCTTGTTTCCAAGGCAGTCCCTGCAATGTGCTCAGTCCACCGTGATGCCGTTAGCAATTGCAGATACAGGTCTCGCTCGTTGCCAGACTTAACTGGACACTTCATAGCACGAGCTGGCGACGGCCATGCACCACCTCTCGGCTCATCGAGTAATGTCTTCAGCATGACCTTCATCTTGCCGTCGCCCCTAGTAAGGTTCTCTGTGTTGAGTTAGATTAAACCGCACGCCGCACCCCTTGTGGTGCGCCCCCGCCAATTCCTTAAAGTTTCAGTCTTGCGACCGTACTTCCCAGGCGGTGAGCTTAGTAGCTTCCTTACGACACCGCGCATTCCCGTAGAATGCGCGACACCTAGCTCACAGCGTTTACAGCCAGGACTACTCGGGTATCTAATCCGGTTTGCTCCCCTGGCTTTCGTCCCTCACAGTCAGATCCGTTCTAGTCGGACGCCTTCGCCACCGGTGGTCCTCCTAAGATTATAGCATTTTACCGCTCCCTCAGGAATACCTCCGACCCTTCCCGGTCTCAAGTCTTGCAGTGTTCCCTGCACATTGCCAAGTTAAGCTTGGCAGTTTCACAAGAAATTTACAAAACCTGCTACGGACGCTTTAGGCCCAATAAACGTGATTGCCACTTGTAGCGCTGGTGTTACCGCGGCGGCTGGCACCAGTCTTACCCACTACTTATTCGCCATACTATTTACATATGGCAAAAGCCCAGGCAATGCCTGAGCACTTAGGATTCCCTTATCACACTTTCGTGCATTGTAAAGTTTTCGCGCCTGCTGCACCCCGTAGGGCTGGGACCAGTATCTCAGTGTCCCTCTCCGGGCTACCACTCTCATGGCCCGTACCGATCTTTGGTTTGGTGGTCCATTACACCGCCAACTGCCTAATCGGCCGCCGACTCATCCTAGGGCTCGAATTTAGAGAAAGAAACATTCCAGTGTTCTTTCCTTATCAGGTATTAGCCACAGTTTCCCGTAGTTATCCCTGACCTTAGGGCAGATTATCGACGTGTTGCTGAGCCTTATGCCTCTATTGCTAGATGACTTGCATGGCTTAATCGAATCCTAATAGCAGCAATCTCCCGCAGGATCAACGGGTATTTAGTTACAATCCTGTGTTTATTTTCCAATCGCAAACTATTGTGTTTTGCTAAAAAACTAATTTTTAAATTAGTCTTATTTCAAAATACTATTATTTTGAAACTTTAAAGAATATCAAGGTTGGTCATATATTATTATCAGTTGCACACTGATTCGTCATATGAACGTTTTCGAACTTCTTACAGGTTCTTTTACGCATACTTGAGTTTTACGTCAAGCATGATCATGAAATTTGGTATAAATTCTCCTGTCCGTCCAACGACGAGACAGTCCCCGAATTTGGAGGTAAATCCAAACTTTGTAAGTTTATGGGAAAACGTCCCTCTTTATAAGCGTTTCGTTTCTTATATCCTGCATAAAAAATTACCATAAAAACAAAGAACCAGTCTTAAAAAATATCTGAAAAAATATTTAAACAAGAACAAAGAAAACATACACTATGAAAACAATAAAAGGAACTCAGACGGAAAAAAATTTGCTAAAGGCTTTTGCAGGGGAATCTCAGGCAAGAATGAGATATGATTATTTCTCCAGCCAAGCAAAAAAAGAAGGATTAGAACAAATCTCAGCCATATTTGCAGAAACTGCCCTTAATGAGAAAGAGCATGCAAAAAGATTCTTTAAATTTCTAGAAGGAGGAAATACAGAAATAGTTGCAGCTTATCCAGCAGGAAAAATAGGCACAACACTTGAAAACCTAAAAGCTGCAGCAGAAGGAGAGCACGAAGAATGGACTGCACTTTACCAGGATTTTGCAAAAACTGCAGAGCATGAGGGATTTACAGAGGTTGCGACTGCATTCAAATTAATCGCAACAGTAGAAAAAGCGCATGAGGCAAGATATAAAAAATTATATGACAACCTAGAAAGCGGAAAAGTGTTCGAGAGAAACGGTAAAGTGGTCTGGAAATGCCTAAACTGCGGCTACCTTCACGAGGGAGAAAAAGCTCCAGCAATTTGCCCTGCATGCCTTCATCCTCAGGCATTCTTCCAAATAAAGGAAGATAATTACTAAATAATTTTTTAATTTTAAATTTAATTTGCATTTAGAAACATTCATAAGTGTATTACTGGTTAAATCTAAATTTTTATAAATTCATCTTGTTTCTTCAGAGTTATGAACTGTACAATCTGCAAGAGCAAAATACAAGAGACCTTTTTGAAAAAAATAATAGGCACCTACATAAAGGATAAGAAAGGAAAAAAGAAACCAGTCTGCAGCGAATGCCAATCCAAATTATCAGAAGAAGAAATAAAGGAAAAAATAAATTAAGATTTAACAAAGAAAAAGCTATTACTTTTATATGCCTCTGTAGCATAGCGGTGGTGCGGCGGTTTCGTAAAGACAAAACACACCAATTGTCGAAAGAACCGC
>CAZOPU010000029.1:0-15032 GCA_964581965.1 uncultured Methanosarcinales archaeon
TAAAAAATAAAAAACAAACAAAAATTTATAAATAAACCGAGACAAGTACAAACTATGAAAGAGCAGATTGAGAAAAACAAGACAAAATATACTTTTCTCGTATTCATAGTGTTTGCAATAATAATAATCGCCCTTGTGCTTTTAGGACTGAAAACATTTACCCCGAGCGACAAGTCAAAAGGAAGTGTAAGTATTTCTTTTGACGACAAGGACATAAAAACAGGAAAGAGCACATACCTTACAATAGGTGCAAAAAATGATGGAAAGAAAATACTGTCCGGAGAGTTCAACATAAAAATAGATAACCCAGAATACGTAAAGATAAGCTATCCTGACCCTGACTTGTTAAGGTTTGATCTTATGCCTGGCGAAAGCATTGAAAGAAGGCTCAACATAACAGGAACATCTGTTGCATACAGAACATATTATAAGTTTACAGTATCCATAGAAACAGAAAATTCCACATATGCAAAAAAGGAAGCGATATTAATAGTAAGAAATGACTAAAAAAAATAATTTCTCCATTTTTACATAAAATATACCATTACAGGGAGCATTATGCACGCCATCATCATGCTTTTCTGTATTCCTTTGTAATTGCAATACAAACCTATTCCTGTCGACAAAAAGAGAACATATATTCCCTGCAGCCCAGATAAAATAAACGAAAGCAAAACGAGAACGGCAATTACTACTTTTGCAACAACATTGTAATTCATCCGTTGAAGAAGTCTAATAAAGAACTTTGAGAAATAAAGAGCTATAAAAACTGCGATCCCTGCACTTATTAGGGAAGCCATAATCATAATCAAAACAGGAGGTTTCTCCACGACTTGCATAAGAGAAACTATAGCGCCGTTTCTCGCCTTCCCAAGAACATTAAGCGCGGCAATAGACATAAAAAAATTAATTGTTGTAATACTACCTGTGAGAACAAGAAAATTTCTAGCATCCTTGTCCCTTATAATAAGAGATCCCGCAGTCGCAGCAGTACTAGCCCCTATCCCTGGGAGAATCGCAGTAAGGAACCCTAGGACTGCGCCAACAGCAACAGAAATAGATCCCTTAATAAAATTAAAACCTGAGCTCGATGAAAAATTCTGCTCGGGAAATGAATTTTTCTCATTAAGGCTAAAAATAAGAGTAGATATTCCGAACATGCCTGTTAGAAGAGGGAACAAAGGCTCATTTATCCTGGCTCCAAAAACAAGAATTCCCAAAATGCCAGATGACAAAAAAACAAAAACATTCCTGAATATACTCCCAGATATGAAAATCATAAACAACGAAACCAGGAATATCATTTGCCAGATATATTTAGATGCAAAAGGATAAATAAACTTCAGGACATTCTCCAGAAAAAAATAAAGCGATGCACACAAAAGAAGCCCAAAAAGAGAGCCTATTATAGTAAGCTTTGCTGCTTCAAAACCATTTCCTTCTAGTAAAAGCCTGTGCCCAGGAAGTACACTTAACGCCATGTCAAGGTCAGGAGCTCCTAGGAATATGCTAGGAATAACATCCAAAAATGAATGAGTTATAGCCATCGATATTATAAAAGCCACAATAGCCTCAATTCCAAAAAAAGGAATGAATACAGAAGATGCACTAACCACAAGCATTGCAACAAGATTAATATGAATCCCAGGCGCAATGCCTGTAAAAGTCCCGGCGGTCACACCAAGAAGAATCGCAACTAAAATCTCAATAATCATCCCCTACGTATGTTTTTGAGATTCATTAGTTTTACGTCTTAAAAACCGGAAATCCTTCACTTTTTTCGTTGAACTTACGAGCCATTTCTGAAACGATTTCAGTAATGCAAATATGCAATTTTTGGCATTTTTCACCAAAAAATTGCGTGTCCCAAACAGTATATCTTCCGTTTCGGACTTTATACTTTTGGGAAGATGCTCCTCCTTATATGCTTTCTCTATTAAGATGCACTCCCGGAAAAATTTATTCGTATTAAGTATTTATAGGTTGTTTGCTTTACTATTTAATGCTCTTTGAATAGTAACCATTTTTAACAATTCATCGTCAGGAAAAAATATTTTCCCAAGACTAATTATTGAATCTAAATCAAAACTATTGGTTATGTGTAGATAATGCAAAGTAAACATTTTATAATTTATTTCATCTTTTTTATCTCTTGGTTCATACATATTAAATATAAGCGAAAGTTTTACGAAGTCAAATTCGGCGTCTTGAAATATTTTCTGAATTATTTTGGCAGATTTCTTTCTCACGACTAAGTATTCTTCTTTTTCCTTTGTATTTATCCTATCAGTTATCTGCGTAATGTTTAATTTAATATGTTCTGCAATAGCAAAGTCTATTAAATAACGTTTTAAGACCAAAATAAATGATTGCTCAACGGATAGTCCTTCTTTAGCAGATGCGCATACTGTTTGACGGATTACATAAGAAGAAAAGAAAGAGTTGAGCAATTGTATATGCTTCTTGTTTAATTTATTGTATTTTGATAGTATGGGAGTTATATTCGCTATGTAGCTATCTCTCTTCGTTTTACTGTATCTCCATTTACCGTGATTATAGACCCAATATGGTTCACGCTCAATTTTGGAAATATACTTTTGCTTTAGAAAAACACCCATATACTCATATATTTGACCACCATTTGTTTTCTTAGAGTTGTAAATCCCCCTTGCCACTTCTTTTCCATTGGAGTTTCTTAGTAATAATGATAAATATATCTTTTTGGGTAGAACGCCATCAAGTAAATTGGTTTCTTTCGCTATATGATTAGCAGTTCTTTTTTCCATCAATTTAGACTTATAACTCCACATATCCCCTACCGTAGGGGATGGGTATTTAATAATGTTGCGTTTTGCACTACTATGAACAAAAATACGAGTGTCCAGATTCGGTTGACAAAAGACCAGAAACAGAGGATACTTTTGAGTATGGAGAATGCAGGGCATAAGACCTTAAGTGGATACGCTCGCTCGTTGCTATTGGAACAAGACTTATCTGCATCCAAAATGCTCCGAGAAATTCATAGAAAAGTTGTAGGAGGGGATACGATTGAAAAGGGTCAAAATAGCTTATGAGGATGGTAACCTCACAAAAATTCTATTTGGCAGTCTTGAAGCCGAAGACAGCATATTCGTTTTCATTGAAGCGGAGGATGGAACGAAGTTTAGGATAAACAAGTCTTCAATTGTGACAATAAAAGAACTGTAAAGGTGATATGATATGATAGGTTGGAAAAATTTTCGTAAAAGCACAGGAGGTATTTCTGAGATTCAAGCCGAAATAATTGATTTAAGATATAGGACTCCAGAAAAAAGTCTCATTCGTCAGAAGGATTATGCCACTGCGCTCAAGAGACCTTTGTCCACGATAAATTATAACATACTTCAGTTAAAAAAGAAGGAATATATGGATGCTCTGAATTACTTAACTCCTGCTGGGAAAGTTGTATACCAAGAATTGAACAGGTATGTTAACAACACCAAGAAATTAAGAGCACATAAAATGTTTGCAACACTTCATTTGGCTGGAGCATATCACCGTTTTGAAGAAATGAGGGGTAAATTTGAAAGAATAAGCCCGAATTGGAGACATAGAGGATTCAAATTTAAATTTAAAGAATGCATCATATTGTTCTATTCTCCTACGAAAATATGTTTCTATATTCCTGACATATATGGTGATTCAATTGATGAAATTTATGCAATTGCATACGATGAATATGTTGGTCCTTTGCAAGAGCATCTTGAAAAAGCATTTGATGTAAAGATAGATAGATGGGAGAGGGGAGCTGTTCAAATAAATCACTTGGCGTTTCAAAATCATCCATTAGCCAATATCTTCAAAGAGCATAATGTTCAATACAAAAGCGACAGGATAGAGATAGACCATTCGCACGGAATTCCAGAATTAGAAACAGTGCATAAGAAAACTGCTGTTCAGGATATGGATAAGATTCTGGACTACGAGAAAATCATTAGAAACGAAAAACCTGATGTCCCCTTACAAAACTTGGAAAATAAGGACAAATCATCAGATTCATAGTCAAAATCAGAGGAAAACCAGAGGAAAACTTGATGAAAACTGCGAGAAAACTTCCGGAAAACCTCTCCGAAAATGAGACTAAACAAGTATAAAACAAATGGAGTTGATACAAATGGGTAAAAAAAAGATATATAGTGTAGAACTGAGTGGCTTTGTTACTGCTTATAGAGAAATAGAAGCGGAAGACGTTGCAAGCGCTTTGGAGATAGCAATGAATATGCCAATTGGAGAATTCTTGTCAGAAGGGATAGATGTTGAAGACCCAAAATATTCTGCTCAAGAGTATAATGAATAGATTTGTTCATTTAACATTTCTTTTATGAACACTATGAAAAGGCGCCTTTGTATATAAACAATAAGCCTTTTTCAATAGGGGTTTTATGAACAATGCAAATTAAGAAAATAATAAAAAATCACTGGCTTGATTGCGAAATAGATGTTATTTGTTTTGAAACCGCAACCATTGATTTGATTACTCTTTCCTCTAATAAATCAATAGAGTCAATTACTCCAAGACCTTTTTCAAATTTAACACCGTAGCTTCTGTTATATCTTGATACATTATAGAAAGGGAATAAGACAACAGATAATAAGAAAAGATTCATGTGAAGTGCAGGCATTTTGTAGAGTAGGGTAAGCTTCTTATCTTTGACCTGTTTCCACTCCTTTGTTTTTTTAACAATAGGCATTATTGGTGACAGTATTTGCTTCGCACTATGATTTTTTTCGTATGCATCTTCCACTGTTTTGTCTTTTAATTCTAATTTTATTTTGATTATGATGTTATCAATTATTTGAAACAAGAAGTCAATATGTTCCTTTTTCAAGGTCAGGTTTTGCTTCTCAAATGTTTGAACTTTTTTTCTTGACATTAGTATGCCCTTGACTTTTTGATAGTTTTCATTCATGTTTAAGTCCCTATATTGTTCAAAATTCTTTTGAAGAAAATCCGTTGTATTAGTGTTCTCAATAATTTTAATAAATACTCTCGGACTTATGTGTCCAATCTCTTGCTTGACAGAATTCTGGTCTACCGAGCTGTAAATAAAGCCTAAACTTTTAACAAGTTTTTCAACGCACAAAGATAAGTGTTCTATCATTTGAGGATAAAGGTTGTTTCTTTTCAAGACCTTATATGCTTTTAATTCGCTTTTCGCATCCTCAAACCATTCTTTCGCACATTGAACCTGGTCAGAATTTGGTTTTTTAATTGATAGAGAAAACACATTAGTCATAAATACTTGTAAATCCTGAACTTCGTTTCTTGTTAAGTCCATCAAGATATCAACTCGCCGTTAAATGCTTTTTTAAGAACTGAATGAGGAAGATTCTGAACATCACTTAAAATATTTTTATTTATTTTTTCTATATCTGAATAAATATTGTCAATTGTTTTTAATTTTTCAACAACTTTCTTTTGGTCAGAAAACGAAGGCACCTTCACTGTAATTTGTTCAAAATGTTTTTCAGATACTCTTGGCATCCTCATACCGTAAGAAAGATGAGATAATTGCTCCACGATATTATAAGAATTTAGAAGATATAATAAAAATTCGGTATCTACATCTTCATGTGATTGAAGAGCAATTATGTCTGTGGAACAAACACCATCAAAAGGAGCAACACAAACTTTATTCAAATAGGGTCTTAATTTCCCATATAAAATATCTCCTTTATAAAAAGAATTTTTCATACTTTTGATTTCTGGAACTTTCTGAAATCCCAATATTTTTCTGGTATTAGATTCAATATGTTCAAGACCCACATAATTTTTTACTTCTGAACGCAAGGGGTCTTTTTTTTCTTTTCTTACTTCAAATAATTCTGAAAGTGGTTGTTCTTTTGTTTTAAGAGATTCTAATAATTTAGCAATTGCGCTTTGAATTATTTTTTCATGATTCTTCTTCACTTTTTCTTTCTCCACTTTTAACTCATTATATTCCTTAAAGAAAGCGTCAAGTTTGATTACTATTTCTTTTTGAACAGGTAAGGGTGGAACAGGAATGCTATATTCCTTCACCATTTTTGCATTTATATTATCTTGTGTTCCGCCTCTACCCATTTGCAAAAATTCAGAAGTCAAATTTTGTAAACAGTAATAAAGATACTTTGTTGTAACAATTGAATTATTTGGGATGATTCCTAAAATTGCTTGATTTGTGCATAGTTCAATTTCAGTTATACACGATTTTCCAATGGACCCATACATAGAAAAAAGAATAGTTCCTACTGGAAACATACGCGCACTACTGCTTTCAAGACCCATTTTTGTAATTTTTTTCCTTGTCTTGTTAATATACATTCCAGCATCAGTCATATCCGCTGTTATAACCCAAGGAATATCTCCATCATAATATTCAGATTTTGAGGATAAAGGAGTTCCTCCTGATTGAGGTTTCTGTTTACATACAGATTCAATGGTTTTTAATTCCCATCCTTCCGGTAGTTTAGTTTCCATTCTGTAAGACTCCAATAATCTTTTCTATTTGTTCAAGAATCTTTTCTTCACTTTCTTTAATATTTTCAAGAATAACATCTGGGTCTTCATACTCGTGATGCACTGAATCGTCTTTTATCCATTTAAAATCAAAGTTGTAATTTCTTGCTTCAATATCTTTTAGCGTATATTTCTTAAATCGTTCTGTTTCTTTTCTTTTAGTATACAATGCAACAAAATCATCAAAATCTTTTTCTTTCAATGTGTTTCCTTTATTTATCTTGTCCATATTGGTCCTCATATCATAAACCCAAATTTCACTGGTTTTTGGACCCTTGTCAAAAAATACAACATTCGCTTTAACTCCTGGAACATAAACAAAAGTTCCAAGGGGCAGTCTTAATATTGTATGAACATTAAATCCTCTTAACAATATCTTTCTTAATTCTGCGCCAGCGCCTTCTTCAAATAAAACATTGTCTGGCAAGACCATTGCTGCTTTTCCATTAGCCTTTAATCCACTCATAACATGTTGGACGAAGTTTAATTGTTTATTTGCAGTCTCTACATTAAAATCTGGTCTGTGAGGGACCTCTCCTCCCGATTTTACTCCGAATGGAGGATTTGTTAGAACTAAATCCCATTCTGCTTCTTTTAATTCTGCAAGACTGTCTCCATACTCTATTCCATCATGTATTCCATGAAGATATAAGTTCATTATGCATAGTCTTCTCGTATCTAATACCAGTTCTTGTCCTGAAAACATGTCATATTTTAGTTTATCTTCATCATCAGGGTCAAGTTTTCCACCTTGCTCATCAAGAATTTGTTCAAATGCATTTATCAAAAAGCCACCAGTTCCACAGGCAGGGTCGTGAATTTTCATTCCAATCTTTGGTTTAGTTACTCTGCACATGGCTTTGATTAAAGGTCTTGGAGTGAAATATTGTCCAGCACCTCCTTTCTTTTCTTCTGCATATCTTTGTAATAAATCTTCATAAATTGTTCCAAGCTGGTCTACTGGTATTGAAGCCCAATCTATATCATTTATCATATCAATGATTCTTTTCAAGCCGACAGGTTTTCTAAACAAGTTTTTAGAACCTGCAAATATATCTCCAAGAACTCCTTCTGTTTTGGCTAATTTGTCAAGTATTGAATCATATTTTTTCATCAAGTCTTCTCCTGATTCCTTGACCAAGTCTGCCCAAGTGCAATTATGCGGAATATCAGCATCCTTTTCAGCAGCCATTTTTAAGAATAGTAAATAGGTTAATTGCTCAATATAATTTCCATAGCTCATGCCTTCATCACGAAGAGTGTGGCAGAAATGCCATATTTTTTGTCCGACATCAGTCATTTGAAAACCCCCAATTGAATTAAAAGAAGAATAACATTAACAACAGTAAATCCGAGAATCCACCATGTCAATTTTTTCATAGTAATAGTGTGTTTTGTCATTTCCTGACTGCTCTCACGAGAATATTTATCAAATGTTTCAATGCTTTTATTGAGCTGGCTTTGTTGCAACATCAAAAATGCTGCATCTTTTGGATAAAAGTCGGGACCTGAAACGTTTAACACATCTATTTGTGCCAAATAATTCAAGGTATTTCTACTGCATCCTTTTTCTACGAGCTGGTCAACATTATGAATCCCTTCATTTATAATAAGGTGTAATGCTTTTATGTATTCGTGTATATGTTCACTCATGCTAAAACTGCCTCATTTAATTTTTGTATAATGATTGTAAGTTGTCCGTTGAATAATTTATCAAGATTATTGTATCCTCCTGCTTTTCTAAATGCCAACGCAGTATTGATGTCTTCCTTTGATATTTTCAATCTTGTTATTACAAAGTCTTTGATAATGTTGAACCAGTATAATTGTTCTATGGTGAATTTTTCATTCTTTAATATTTTAGCAACTGCACCATCTGTTCTTTCCTGTAATGTGTAGAAGTGTCCGTCATCCTCTGCAAATTTAACATAAGAAACCAACTCTGAAACTATATCAAGAACCTTTTCTGATTTCTTTTTCAAGTCAGCATTTGTGCTTCTTTCAATTGCTCTGTTTAATTTGTCTATGCTGAACAATTCGGGTTGCTTACGCATTGCTTTGGCAAGTTCTTTGAGATGTTTAAGTTCAAGATTCTTTGGTCTTTTCATTATTATTTCCAAAGCATCTATTTTGTTTTCATTTTCTCTAACATATTTTACAAAAGATTCAATATAATCATCCGGTTTTAATTTATTACCTGTAACTGTTTGGAAAAATATCTCGGAGACAGCATAATCTTCATAATCTGATGCTATTAGAAGTTTTTTGGAATCATATCTTGCCCATGTTTCAAGCTTCTCTATGAATACTTCATCCTTGAAAAGAGCGAAATGTTTACGGAAATCTTTTTGCAAATTCTCTTTTAGATTTGATGCAAATTCTCCAAGATTACCGCCAGGTATTTCTTCATAGATGGCAAATTCATCAACTCCCTGTGGAGGTAATTTCTTCGCAATTCTTTGCAATCTTCTAATTAACCTTTCTATGTAATAGTCTTGCTTAATTCCTCGTTGAATTTTACTAACTATTGCTTTAATTGACAATTTTTTAGATGGCTCAACATAATCTTCGTCAAAAGCTGTTGCACCAGTATTCTTGAATATTTCAAGAGTTCCAAGAGTATCATAAACTGTGAAATGAGTCTTCCCTATTTCCTTACAAGTTCTTGTTCCTCTACCTAACATTTGCTCAAACAAAACCCTGGATTGCACAACTCTGTCAAGAACAATGTGCTCTATTTTTGGAATATCAATTCCTGTTGATAAAAGGTCTACTGTAACAACTATCCACGCTTCATCTGTTGAATTCCTGAATTTTTTGATTAAAGTTCTAACATCTTTTCCACAATGATACGTTATTTTTACAACTTTATCATTCCCAAGTCCAAGTTCTTCTCTAAATGCTTTAACAAGAGCATCAGCGTGACTGCCTTTATCATTATCGTTCTTTGCAAACACAAGAGTTTTTTCTCCCGGTCTCCAATATTTTTTGAATTCGGTTACTATTTTACGAAGTCTGTCCGGGACAGTCAAATCCTTCTCTAAATTTTCAACTTGTATTGGAATATCCTCATCTGAAAATTCTTCATCTTCATATCCTGTTTGTCTATCCTTTAAAATAAGTCTCTGTTGTTTTGGTATGTATGCTCCCTCTGTTGCTGATTTAGTTAGAACACGCACAGGGTCATAATCAACCAAGTATCCGTCATCAATTGCTTGTTGTAAGCCATATCTATAAATAAGATTTCTGTCAAAATAAACGAATGTTCTTCCTGTTGGTGTGGCGGTTAAACCAATTTGAACTGCATCAAAATAGTTCAACACTATATCCCATAGATTGTATATTGAACGATGACATTCGTCAGAAATAATAAGGTCAAATGCATCTATTGGTATTTTTTTATTATACTCAACAGGCTTCTCTTCCCATTCCATCTCATCTTCGTCTTCATCGCTGATGAATGCACTTCTACCGGTAATTTGCTGATAGAGTCTTTGAATTGTTGTAACGTATACGTGTGCATCTCCTTCTTTTGGAGAGGTAACTTTTGATTGTGTCAATAATTTAGAATTGTATTTTATCTTTTCTTCGTCATCAGATGGAATTCTATCTGTATATACTTCATAAATTTCATCAAACTTTTTTCCAGGCATCGCATTGTAAGTGGCGAATGCAGTAACTGCTTGATTAGCAAGCTCTCTTCTATCTACAAGGAAAAGAATTCTTTTGAATCTCTTTGGATTTGTAGATAATAATCTGTAAATAAGTTCAACAACTGTTCTTGTTTTCCCTGTTCCAGTTGCCATATGCAAAAGCATTTTTTGCTTTTTTTGACTTAATCCTTTTTCAATTGCATTGATTGCATCTGCTTGATAATAACGAAGACCGCCCTTAACTTCAACACTTGGATTTTGAATAAGCTGTTGATTAGATGTATCTAAATCATAAGATTCCAAAAGTTGTAAACCTCTCGGTGTGTGAAATGTAAATACTTCTCTTGAACGAGAATCTTTCATGCGAAGGTCTCTAAAAATCATATTTAATACTGTATTATTAAACTTGTCAAGTTTTGTATTGCATGCATAAACATAATTTACTTGAAGATGTTTGGCATATCTCTCAACAGCCTGAATAAGTGCATGCTCCACATTTTCAGCACCTTCCTTTTTGGCTTCTACAACTGCCCATCTATTTCCATCAATGTAAAGAACATAGTCTGCAAACTTGCCATTTACTTCTTCTTCACAAAGAGCGAAGCTTCCTTGCTTTGGAACTTTTGAACCCTCTTTTAGAATAGTCCAACCTGTATTTATTAAATGTTTGTCAATATGTGTTCTTGCAAGTTCCTCTGGTTTAAGCTGTCTTTGTTCCATTATGTGCTACTCTAACTATTTAGATTTTTTCCAATTAGGATTTTTGCATTTAGGACATACTTTTGCCACATACCCTTTTGTTCGTGGAAGCCATTCGTGTCCGCACTTTTCACACTTATGTCCTTTTACTGATTTTAATTTAACAAATATCCCCATAGCTCTTTTTGAGAACGTTAGACTTTATAAACTTTTACCTACATAAGTAAAACTATTCAATAGAATTTAGTATTTTGCAGACACTACCTGTGCTTATGTTTGACTCCTTTGCTATCTCACGGATGGACTTGCCTTGATTTCTTAACTGAACCACTTTGTATTTATTGATATTCAAAGAAGGTCTTCCGAGAACAATTCCTTTTTCTTTCGCTTTCCGTAACCCTGCTCTAACTCTTTCTTGAATAATGTTTCTCTCAAATTCAGCAATACCGCTTATGAATACAAAACTCAACTTCCCAGCAGGGGTTGTCGTGTCAAAACCATCATTATATGATATGAATTGAATATTCTTTTTATGTAGATAGTCAAGAGAATCTATTAGTTGTTTAACTGACCTTGAAAATCTATCAAATCTCCACACAAGAACGATGTCAAACATCCTCTTATGAGCATCTGCCATAAGCTGATTTAAGCCATTTCTCTGCTCTTTGGAGCCACTTTCTACATCCAAGTATTCTTTATAGATTTCGTAGTTATTTCTCTCGCAGAATGCTCGTAAATCCAGCAACTGCAAATCTAAATCTTGTTTGTTTGTGCTACATCTTGCATATATTCCAACTCTCATCATATCCCCTCATAAAATTAAATATTTGTCTTTATTGTATCTGCATTTATCTCAACAGTCTTCTTTATGCTGGAAGCAGATAGAACATTTTTCTTCCTCAAAAATTCTGCCTCACTTATATCTCCATTGACGAATTGAGTTTCCAATAACTCCATTGCATTATTAACAGTCACAGGTATTATTGGAGAAGAATGAACTCCCTGCCTAACTGGATGCGGATTTGGCAAATGCTCGCCGTTGCTATAATTATACTGCAAAGATGCAAATACTGAACTCAATGTATTCTTTAATTTTGCATCAGTCATTCTCGCATATACGGTGGTCGTATCAATCTGCCTATGACCCAAAAAACGATTGACAACATAAATATCAGAAGTCTTATTGTAAATTATGCACGCCATTGTATGTCTAAAACAGTGAAAATAATATGTGTGTCTATTGCATAATTTTTCTATCTTTTTGCCATTGACCTTCTGCATTACTTTCATAGTATAATCAATGTGAAGAAGTCCTGCCTCATTCAAATATTGTCTAAATCTCTCGTGCAATGATTTCTTCCTAAGATGCAAGTCAGGAGATTTATCAGATGGCAAAAACCATTCACTTGTCTCGCCAATAATCTCAATCCATTTCTTTATTATACCGTCAATGGCAGGGTCAAAATCAACATATCTATCTTTTCCATAATTATCTCTTTCTCTGTTCGGATTCTTGCTGTCTCTTATGAAAATACGATGATTTTCAAAATCAATATCCTTGATTTTAAGACAACAAATTTCATTGATTCTCAGACCACACATCAGAGCCATAAAACAAGCAATACTGTCTTTGGGTCTGTCTATAGTTTCAAAGATTTTAACCAATTGTTTCTTCGTGAAATACTTCGGTAATTTTCCTCTCTTCTTATTCCAACGTTTGACTCTGGTTCTATCAATATACTCATACTTTTCTGCCCACTCAAAAATTTCATTGAATTTAAGCTCGCTATTCGGTTCAATAATTCCTTTGGCAATAAGATACTCGTAAAGTTCTCTGCGACCGAGCCTGTGTTTACTTAAAGCAATATTCATTTCCTCAATTATCCGCTCATATCCATCTTCCATCCTAACCACTCCAATCAAGTTTTTGAACACAATTGCGAATTTCTTCCATCATAATAAGACCCATAGAACTCTTCTTGACACTACGCCTGTTTGCAGAAATTCGCATCGCAACCTTCTGACCTATTTGTCCTTTGGCTAACTTCTCTCTAATATCTTGTGGTAATCTGGTCGCTATAAACCAACGATAAGTTGTGCCTGGATTCAACTTTCGTTTGAGCAAATATTCGTAAAGAATTTTTTCATTAGCAGTCAAATCTTTTTTTCTCTTCATATTTTCCGGAATTCCACGCCTGCCAAAATAGAGTTTGCCATCGTAATATTGCCGGCAATGACTCAACATTGGTATCAACTCATCGCTACGAATTTCAGGAATTATACCTTTGAGGTCATTCCTTATCTCATCAACCTTATCAAAGATGCTTCTTTTATGCCTGTAGATTTTACCATCTCTGACAGTTCGTTCTCGCATCCTATAATTGCCAATCCTATCATAACTCATTTTCATAGGTATTCACCAACAAAGAGGAATACCCCTCCGTTTAAATGCCTTGTAAAGCACTTGTAGTGCATTCTTTAGAAATCGTTTTGAAACGTCAATTTACGTTCAAGAAACCTGTGAAAGTCCCGGCAGTTACACCAAGAGGAATCGCAATTAAAATCTCAGGAATCATACCCAATATTTGCTTTGGGAATTCATAGGCTTTATTGCTTTAAAACCGCAAATTTAACGTATTTTTTAAAATAGAAATATATATACTTTAGTATAAAAAAATAACATATTAAAAGGTGATAAAATGAGAACATGGACATTAATTCTTGTTTTTTTGTTGATATTTTCAACAGTATTAACTGGTTGTGCAACCAATATACAACAGAAGACTAATATAGATAAAAGCACTACTTCTACTGATACTTCATCTGGAAGTATAGATAATAATGAAAATACTGGCGATACAATTATGCCGCCTGCTTTCCCGGAGTGATATAAATGAAAAAAACAACACAATTGTTATTAATAATAGCATTAGTTATTGGTTTAATGCCTCTTGTTCTTGCTCTTGAATCGAGCAGTATAAAAACAAAATCGCAATGTACGCAGGATATTAGTTTATGCAGAGGATACTTTTTCGATTTGTATGATGGTGGAGTTAATGCAGGCAAAGCATATAAGTTTGTAGGAGCTACAGAGGTCAATCCTGGTTGGAATATAATGTCTCTGTCTGCTTATGACGAGTTATATTCAAAGTTTGAAGCTGCTGGCAAAAAGAATTTAATAAAAGGAATGTTTTTGTACAATCCTGTAAATAGCCAATATTATTCAGCTTCTGAAATGAGCGGAACTATGAATACTGAGAAGGAGACTGCTTTGGAATCTTATACTGATGAAATGGGCAATATGCAGATGGCTTCAGTTTGGGTATATCTTGATGCTGAATATAGAACTTCTGGATTAATACCCGGAGGAAATTTTTATTTCAGTATGGATTTTCTAGGAAATAGAGATAATCCTGATTGGTCTTTTCCTATGTACAAAGGTTGGAATTTTATAACAATAATGCCAGATATGGTAATAACAGAAAGCGGTGAAGCTACAAGAATTTTCGGAGACAATTTCCAAGACTGTACTGTTTTAAAAGCATACAAGTTTAATTCAAATACTCAGCAATGGGATAATGTGATGAGCTCCTCATTTGATGTTTTCAAGGCAGAATTGCCTGGTGAATCTATTGGTGAATCTCTGATTATTAAAGTTGCAGATAATTGTGTGGGAACTCCTTTGAGTAGCGATTCAGAAAACACGCTTGTTGCTCCAGCTTTACCCAATTAAGTTTTTATTCTTTTTTTTCTTTTAATTATTTATATTAACATTCTTATTTTTACAAGTAACATTTATAAACAACCACACCATAATTAAATAAGATAAATATGAAGAGGTGGCTGCACAAATTAGAAAAAATAGTAGATATAATTATCCCTTATTGCCTTATACTTTTAATATTTATAATTGTTCTTGAGTTGGGATTTCACGATTTTGTATATGAGCACGGGCTTTTGCTCCCTATTGAAATAGCTGATTATTTTGTTATATTCATTTTTGTTCTGGATTTAATATTTAAATATATAAGAGTTAGGAACATTCGAAAGTTTTTCAGGAAATATTGGCTAGAGATAATTGCAGTATTCCCTTTTTTCCTCGTATTTAGATTGGCAGAATTGGCATTTGGACTTACAGAAAT
>CAZOPU010000030.1:0-14977 GCA_964581965.1 uncultured Methanosarcinales archaeon
CTAAAAAAGAGCTTAGAAATAGACAAAAAGAACAGGATAAAGAAAAAACTTCTTAACTCAATAATAGACAAGATTAAAAGCAAAAATTAATATTAATTTAATATATTACAACAAGATATTTGCATAATACTTAAATCTAATCCACAAGATAGAATTAAACATTAATAAAAAAATCTTTGTTACGGAACCATTTTCCAGAAAATTATTTAAATAAACCCTGAGTCAGCAATTTCCAGGGGAAAAATGGAACTGTCTAAAAACTATGAATATACAGAATCAGAGAAGAAATGGTCAGAATACTGGCAAGAAAAAGACATTTTTAAGTTTAATGAAAAGAAAAAAGGCCGAATATATAGTGTTGACACTCCGCCTCCAACTGTAAGCGGAAGAATGCATCTAGGGCATTCATTTAGCTATGCACAACAAGACTATGTTGTTAGATACAGAAGAATGAAAGGGGATAATGTATTCTACCCATTTGGAACTGATGATAATGGTCTTCCAACTGACAAGTTAGTTGAAAAGACAAAAAATGTAAGAAGCAAAGATTTTACCAGGGACGAGTATAGAAAGCTAGCCCTAACAACAGTTAACGAATTAAAGGAAGATTTCATACAGGACTGGATAAGACTGGGCATGAGCTGCGATTTCAGCAAAACATATTCTACAATTGATCCTCATTGCCAGAAAACTGCACAAAAGTCATTCATAGAACTTTACAAGAAAGGACTTATCTACAGAAAAGAAACGCCTATTTCATGGTGTCCCACCTGCCAAACAGCAATCGCACAAGCAGAATTCGAGAATGTAGAATTACAAAGCTATTTTAACGACATAGTGTTCAAAGCAGGCGAAGATAATTTAATTATTGCAACTACAAGACCTGAGCTTATACCCGCATGTGTTGCATTGTTCGCTCATCCTGAAGATAGCAGGTACAAACACCTAAAAGGGAAAAAAGCAAAAGTTCCACTTTTCAATTATGAAGTCCCAATATTATTTGATGAATCAGTTGCATTGGATAAAGGAACCGGCTTGATGATGTGCTGCACATTTGGGGATAAAGATGATATAGAAAAATGGTTTAAGTATAATCTACCCCTAAAAGTTGTCTTTACAAAAGATGGCAAGATTGATTCCTCTGTAGAAAAATATTCAGGACTTACAATCAAAGATGCAAGAAAACAAATAATACAGGACTTGAAAGATGCAGGATTGCTTATAAAACAAGAGAATATAACTCATGCCGTTAATATTCATGAAAGATGCGGGACAGAAATAGAGTTTATGAAGACTGCCCAATGGTTCATAAATGTCCTAGAACACAAAGAGACACTTCTGAAAGCAGCAGATGACATAGAGTGGTATCCTGCGCATATGAAAGTAAGATATATTCACTGGGTAGAAAATCTTAACTGGGATTGGTGCATATCAAGACAAAGATTTTACGGAGTTCCATTTCCAGTCTGGTTTACACCAGAAGGAGAAGTTATACTTGCAGACGAATCCCAACTCCCTGTAGATCCATTTATTGACAACCCAAAAAACTACAACAAGCAATCAAAATTAATTCCAGAATCAGATGTTATGGACACATGGAACATATCTAGCCTTTCCCCCCAGATAATATTGAACTGGGCAGAAGAAAATAAAATAAATAACTATCCCACCTCATTAAGACCACAGGCGCACGACATAATAAGAACATGGGCATTCTATACTATAGTAAAAGGAATTTATCATCATGGAAAAGTGCCATGGAAAAACATAGTAATAAGCGGCCATGTCCTTGATCCTAAGGGCCAGAAAATGTCTAAAAGTAAAGGAAATGCAATACATCCTCAGGACGTTCTTTCTAAATATGGCGCAGACTCATTGAGATTCTGGGCGGCAGGCTCTAAGTTAGGAGAAGACTTACCTTATCAGGAGAAAGATGTAATAACAGGAAAAAAGACAATAACTAAATTATGGAATGCGTCTAAATTCTCTATAATGAACCTGGAAGGATACAACGCAGCGCCACTCGCTGAGTTAAATATGAGCTCACTTGAAGTAATGGATAGATGGCTTATTTCAAAGCTAATTAAGACAGTGAAAATAGCCACTGAATCCTTTGACAAATACGAGTATTCGTCCTCTAAAAGAGAAACAGACATATTCTTTTGGCAGAATTTCTGCGACAATTATCTTGAATTCATAAAGCACAGAACATATAATGCCACAGATGAGAAATCAAAATTAGCAGCACAAAAAACACTTTATTATGCACTGCTAACCCAACTAAAACTATTTGCACCAATTATGCCATTCATAACTGAAGAAATATATCAAATGTATTTCAAGGATTTCGAGAAAGAACAAAGCATCCATACTTCAAGCTGGCCAGACTATACTCCTTCATTAATAGATGAAGAAGCAGAAGAAGCAGGGGACTTAGCAATAAAAATAATGAGCGAGATAAGAAAATACAAATCTTCAAAACAATTATCATTAAAGGCAGAAATTCAGAAAATCTCAATAATCTGCACAAAAGAGCAAAAAGAAAGAATAAATACAATCCTTGATGATCTTAAATCAACAGGACTCTTACAAAGCGTGGATTTTGAAGATGGGCAGGATTTAGCAGTTAAGATTGAATAAAAACTTTTTTTATTTAAATAATACACAACACAAATATTTAAAAAAAGACTTATTTTCATATCTATTATGGACTTAGCCAAGACAGTAATTACTTTAAGTTTAGCAATGAGCCTTTCTGCATTTAATACACAAACTGCAAGTAGCCAAGTTAAGCTCTCATCAATAATCTCAAAAAACACTACCGAGCTTGAAAAAGAGCAAATTAAAGGAATACCAAAGCCAGACGGATATGCAGACCTCACATTAGATATACGTATACAAAAAGGAATACTCCCTGCAGTAAAAATAGGAAATGTGGAAGTAAGAAGCAATAGCCTGTATGCAAGTCTTTTATTTGGACACTACCAGATATTGTTTGAGCAAGTTAACGATTCAACTTTTGTGGAGCATTTATTCAGCCGCAGCTTAAGCAAGGATTCAGAGAGATATGAAGTATTCACAACAAAGAAACTAACAGATACCACAAACCAAAGCAATTATTTCATACTAGACAACTATATAACAACAAAAGGAATACCAAGAGAAGAGAAAATACCTTTAAAAAACACAAAATACCCTCAAGAGTTCACTCCTGCAATAATTGCATTGAATAAATTCTTAAGCCAAAGCCTGGAAAACAAAGTAAACATAATAGTTCTTGGAGTACCATATACATTCAATTTATATGAAAAAAAGGAGAGATTAAGAAAGACTGAAAAGAATACTAATGCAGTAGCAATCATAAATTATGCAAAAATGAGCGAGATACTTGAAACGCCAGACGATACATTCCTTCTGGAAGAATACTTAAATCTTTATACACGACAGGAAACTAAATTTAACAACGGAATCATTGAAAAGAAAATAATCCCTGAAAAATTTGAAAGCAATTTTAAAGTTGTTAACTCAGGACTATGGAATGGAGAGTATAAAGCAACAGGAATAGTTAGAGAAAGGAACTGAGCAATCCTAAACATTCCGAGAAAAATTATTTAAGAATCAAGTTTTCATACTTGTTTTTCCATAAATCAAATCTTTGCAATTTTCTGCAATAACTATTACCAGTAAGTATTTTTATAGCTTCAACTGACTGAATGCAACCTGCAACACCCGCAGCAGGACCTATAACTGCAAATTCACTGCAGTCCTCGAAAGATTCTCCAGAATGAAAATACTTAGAGAACAAGTCAGGATTATCAACAACAAGAACATTGCATTTAGACCCTGAAACCGCAGCATGAATCCATAACTTACCTGATTTTTTACAATAATCATTTATTACCCTTCTAGATGACATTTTATCCGTGCAGTCAAGAATTAAATCAGCATCTTTCAGTATTTTATTAGAATTTGACTCAGATAGGAATTCCTTAAAAACATCCACTAAGACATCAGGATTACTCTCAAGCAATTCACGCTTTGCAACATCTGCCTTATTTTTGCCTATATCACCATATGAGTAAAGAAGCTGCCTGTGAAGATTATCCTCTTCTATTTTATCCTTGTCAACAAGAATCAGCCTTCCAACACCTGCCCTTGAAAGATAATCAGACGAAAGGGTTCCTAATGCCCCAACCCCTATAATTGCAACGCAGGATTTTTTAAGCTTTTTCTGCCCTTCAATTCCTATATCTTTGAAACGCATTTGACAAGCATATTTTTTCATTAAACCACATCTAGAAATTAAATAATTAACATATTAGTATTTATTATTTCCTATTTTACTACCGTTATTCTTTTCCCACAAACTAAATTAAGTTCTAGCAAAAATATTATCTTAAATCAGTAGAATAAATACGAAGTTTATATTTATTCTATAAAGTATATAGATATTAATAAAATATATGTGTAATTCCTTGGTAGTAATGACCGCAGGAATAAAAATAACAAAAAAAGAAATAATCCAAGAAATACGCAAGGCTTGGAAAAATGGAGAAGACATAACACCTGGAGCAGTAGATAAAAACAAACTAAAGAGATACTATAAATCTAACTCCACAAATAACCATTTTCCTTCTTGGCAACAAGCTATTGAGCGGGCAGGAATCCCCTATGCATCAGCAATAAAAAGAAACAAAGAAATAAAAAAAGAAAGAAAAGAAAGACAAAATGAAGAAAAAGAAAAAGAATTTCTTAAAGAATTAATAATTGCACACAATAACGGAATAGATCTAAGTAGTTCAGCATTGCAAAAAGACAAGAAAAACAACTATCTATATTACAAAGGACAAAGTATTTACTACAAAGAACACAAAGCATTGTTCTGGGAAACCGCACTGAAAAAAGCAAATCTTCCCCTTGAAGAAATAATAAAACAGCAAAAATGGACAAAGGAAAAAATAATATTAATTCTAAAGAATAAAGCAAAAGCAAAAGAAGACTTATTAATAAGCAATATAGGTTCAGGACTAGAAAAAGCAATATATAGAATATTTGGAAATTATGAGCAGGCACTAATAAGCGCTAAAATAAATCCAAAAAAGGCCATAATAAACCACATACAAACAAAAGAAGAGATTCTAGAAGAGATAATCTCACTTCATTCCCAAGGAATTGATATTAATTACACAAAGCTGCTTCATAGCAATATAAAAGAATACAGAAATCTCGTAAATAAATCAATTAAAAGATTTAAAAAAAGCTGGAAAGAAATAGTTGAAAAAGCAGGCATAGACTACACCCCCTACATTGTAAAAAGAAGAGACAGAACAAAAGAAGTAATAATAAAAGAAATAAAAGAAATACAGGCAAAAGGAGAGCAATTAAATGTAAGTAATATAGTAAATAAGTATCCATCACTAATTTCTGCCGCCACAAAAAAATACTCATCTTGGCGTCAAGCAATAGAAGCCTGCGGTATGGATTACTCCAAAGTAAAGCAACAGGCAGAGCCACTTACTGAGAATCAAATAATAGACATAATAAAAGAAGCGCATTCCTTAAACTATGATTTGAATGTAAGCGCAATATTAAAACTAAGAAAAGACAATCCTCTTAAAAGAGCATACAATGCCTCCCTTAACAACTTTGGAAGTTGGAGGAATGCAATAAAATATGCAGGCATAGATTATGAAAAAATAAAGAAAGTAAAAACACACTCCCTTAGGAACATAACAAACACAATACTTGAAGCAGCTAAAAATGGCCACACACTAAAACCGAGTAAAATAACAAACCCTGATTTAAAAAATACATATCACGCGGCAACTAGAAAAAAGATATCCTGGAAGAAACTAATAGAAAAAAACAATATACAAATAGATTACAAATTAAGAAACTGTTGGAAGGGTGAGCAAAGCATACTAGAATACTTAAGACAAAAATATACATATGGAATAGTTACAGCACCTACTTCTGACAGAAATTTTGCAGCAGCAGCAAGATCATATTTTCCTACAATCAAAGAAGCAGTAGAAAAAGCAGGACTTATATATTCAATAAAAGGCAAAATAACTGAAGAGCTTATTATGAATAACCACAACATGGAAATACTTTACAAATACAACAAGGGTTTCCTTCAAAAAATAGTTGATGAAACTTACTATTCCACATGGGATAAATTACGAAGAAGAATAGATAAGCAAGATTTAGAGAACGAGGCATTCACTCTATTTGTAGACTCACTCCCAAAGAAGCCTGCAAAAGAAGACTTAAGAGAATACAGCAAACCAATAATAGCAGAAGGATTAAAGAATTTTATAAAAATAAACTATAACGACATACTATTTTCAGAGGAGATCTTCTTTGATTTGTTCCGCTCCGATAAGAAAATACTGAAACAAAACACAGAGGACCAGTATAATCAGATTTAGATTCTTTGAGTGCATTAAAATAAATTGACAAAAGCAATCATCTTTTTTTAACAACAAAAAAAGCATGGTCTTTCTCAAATGGATCAAGCTCCCTATAGTCCACAATAAGAATATTCCTTTCTAATTCAGCTCTAACATCCTTGAACAATTGTTTAGGGTTTTTGCTCACATCAATACTTCTAGCTTTAAGCGCAAGAAGGCCAAAACCTCCCGGTTTGAGGAATGTTTCGCAATTTTTAAGGAATATCTTAACCTGATCCCTCTGTGCTATATCCTGAAATACAGCATCAACCTTTGGAACAACATCACTGTAATTTTCAGGATGAGCTGCATCCTCAAGAAGAGGAGCCATATTATCCCTTTTTTCGCATACAAATACAAGATCCTTAACAACCCTAGGAGCAAAATCAAGACAGAACATAAAACCATTCTTACCAATTATATCAGACATAAATGAAGGAGTATACCCGTGACTAGCACCTAGATAAAGAACAACAGATCCATCTCTTATCCCTGTTTGAGAAAGTCCTTTTGCAATAGCCGCCATAAACTTGCTTCTCTCAGGCTTTATTTCCCTATATTCCTCCCCTTTTATTTTTTCTATTCTTTCATCAAATCCCTTAAATCCGGGATAAGCACTCTTAGTAAAGTATAATGTTTTCTTTCCATACTTTTCCCTGAAAATTCCCAGCTTACTCATTTCTTCCATTAAAATCAACCCAAACTAAGAATTAAACCTCTGCTGTAATTCCTTGAAATACTTTTCCGCAAGAAACTCCCCCTTGAAATAATCAAGCCTTGCAGAAATGCTCAACTTATCCGCAAGGGCTCTAGCCGCTTTTCCCTTGTCATCTTTTCTTGCATTTATAACAATAGGATGGTTCACTATATGCCCATATTTAGGAGACCTAGCTCCTGTTTTTATATGCCTAAACAGTGCTTTTTCAGCACCTAACAATTGAATAGTACTGCTCTGCAGAGATGCAAGCCTTTTAAGACCTTTAGCCTCCCTGAGCAATTTCGCACCTATTGTAGGCCCTGCAAGAACATATAAATTCTTGCAATAGCTATTCATTGTTTTCTCAAGATAAATCAAAAGAAATGTTTTTGTTTCAATAAGACCCTGAGTTATAAGTGCAAGCGCATTTATGGCAGATTCATCATCCTTATCAAGTTCTGCCCCCATTTCAGATAAAGACTCATCCCCCTCAAGAACAGCTTTTACAAACTTTTCATTATCCTCAACAGAATTCTCAAGTTCCGGGTTCTTTATCATAAACCATTCCCTAAGCCTGCTTGAAAGAGAATTTATTGATTTCTCAATCTCTTCTATGTTGTTAATAGCATTTATTATCATAATATCCTTTGAATAAGAACCTTTAATCTTATCCTTTGCAACTTCAAGAGATTTTTTCCTTAATTCCTCAAATTTTGGATCCATAACATCAGAATATCTTTTTCATTTTTAAAGGTTTTCCAGTTTAGAAACAATAAAAACAAACAAAGACTGCAATATAAAGTGAAAAAGAATAAAACAACAGCATCATTAATAATTAAATATCTAAATTATTGCCTTAGCAATTGGAACCAATATCAATATAATAAGGCAGAAAATAAGTACAAATGTAGTCACAGAGGCTATTTTCTTTACTTTTCCTTTGTCAAAATACCTCTCCAATACAAGCAAATACATTCTTCCCCCATCCATAGGTCCTAAAGGAAGAAGGTTTACAATACCTATACCAAGGCTTATTACAAATATCCATCCTATAAGCCCTAAGCCCTCATTAAACCTTAAATCAAATGGATTTCCAAAAATCCAGAAGTAAACTGCAGAAAAAACTTTATTATTAGCCAAAACCGTTTTTCCCTCAACGTTATTATTAAGGTATATTCCTAAGTAAGGCAAACTCTCATTTTCAGGATTAGATGCTACTTCCAAATATTTTATGCCTTTGTTAGTTTCAAGATATGCGACACTTCCAGGACTAACATTTTTCATAGCATAAGACAAATTTTCTGCACTAATAATCTGAACATCATTTATTGCGTAAATTATCTCCCCTTCAGACAAATTTTCGAGCCTCGCACCTTGCAGCGAATCATCAATGTTGGTAAATCCCGCAACAGAAATTCCGTTTGGCTCATACATAGAGTTAGAGACTGAGCTCATCCCAAGCATTACAAAAAACAACACCAAAGCAAGAAGAACATTAGCAAAAGGACCCCCCGCAAATATGGAAAGCTGAGCCTTTCTTTTTGACTTTACAAGCTTCTTTTCATCAGGCTCCACAAAAGCCCCAGGGATAGGCCCAAACATAACTAATCCTGAGCTTTTTATTGGAATTTTGTATGCCTTTGATATAACTCCATGGGTAAACTCATGGATGACTACAACAGCAAACAATGCAATTATCCCCTCAAACAATGGTAAAGTTATCGGACTGCCAGGGATACTCACACCAGGAAGGACTGGAGAAAACATAGGAGGTGCGGAAGGGACAAATATTAACTGGTAAAAACCCAGCAAAATAAAATAAATCATCACCAACATACCTGCAAATCCCACATAAATACCTATTGTGCCAAGAAACAAGATGAATTTAGGCCATTTTTTAGCCATCTTTTCCATTAAAGGTATTCCTACTTTTGTTTTGTAAATAGCAATTATTTTTCCCTGAAACTCAAATTTTGACCTGTTAACATAAATTAATATGCCAATACAGATATAAAATGCCAACACGAGGCCATACTTCTCTAACCACTCTATCATTTTTAAATAAAGAAAGTAATTATTATATAAATCTTTCTAGATGGATGCATATCATAAAAAAGAGTAAATTATAAGATTAATCACATAAGAAGAAAAAGTAAAGTTTTTATATAAACATCCAATCTTTCTTTTTAGGGGGTAATTATTAGGTGTTAAAAATGGAGAACCTTACAGCAAAAAACTTTAACGAACACATAAAACAAAACAATGTAGTAATTGACTTTTGGGCAGATTGGTGCGGCCCTTGCAAAATGCTCTCACCAGTATTTGAAGAGCTAAGCAAAGAAATAAAGACTGTGCACTTTGCGAAAGTAAATGTGGATGAGTCATCAGAAATAGCATCAGAGCATGGAGTAAGAGGCATGCCTACATTGGTATTCTTCAAGAATGGAGAAGAGATAGATAGAGTAGTTGGATTCAGCTCAAAAGAATCTTTAAAGAGAAAGATAATTGATGCCTTTGAGTGAAGAAATGTAAAGGAGGAAACAAAGAAGTATGTTTATACACAACATAAATCCAGTATTCCTTAGCATAGGCCCTTTACAGATAAGATATTATGGACTTGTTTATTTCATCGGATTTCTTTTTATATATTTTTATTTTAAGCATCTTATTAAGAATAGAAAGATAAAAAGCCTGACCTCAGATAATCTTGATTTATTCATGATATATTTCCTCCTTGGTTCGATAATAGGAGCGAGAGTTCTTGACTTCGTATTCTTTAATACTAAACTAATATTTACAGATCCTCTTGAAATACTAAAAATATGGCATGGCGGCATGTCAATTCATGGAGGAATAATAGGAGGAATGACTGCATCATACATATTCTCAAAAAAATATAAAATAAAATTTTATGAGCTTGCAGACCACACAATCATCCCACTTATGTTTTTCTTAGGAATAGGAAGAATAGCTAATTTCATTAATGGAGAATTATGGGGAACACCCTCTGCAGGAAAACTCTGTGTTGACTATTCTTACAACCAATACATAGCCGCACCTGAAGGATGCAGGCACCCATATACAATATATGAATCCCTAAAAAACTTTGCAACTGCAATAATTCTACTTGGAATACATTCAAAGGCAAAACTAAAAGAAGGCTTGCTATTTTGGTACGGCATTCTAATTTACAATTTCCTAAGATTTTTCATTGATTTTTACAGGGATGCAGGAGAACCCAGATTCATATCAGGATTAACAATGACCCAATACCTGTGCATAATTTTCGTTATCATTTCCAGCATTTCAATATATTTATTAAAAAGAAATAAATAGGAATAGGTAATTAAGAAATAAGCTTATACACAAATCAAATACATAAATAATACAAAAGGTGAAAATAATGAGCAACATACAGGAACCAATACTTGTTATAAACTTAAAGACATATCCTGAAGGAACAGGAAATAATGCGCATGCCCTGCTAAAAGCCGCAGAGGAAGTCTCAGATAACAATGTTATTCTCGCAGTGCAAGCAATAGATATAAGATATCTTTCAGAGCACTCAAAAATTCCTATATTCGCACAGCACATTGACCCATTTGAAGAGGGAAACAGGACAGGTAGCATTACAGCCCAAGCAATAAAGGATGCTGGAGCAAAAGGAACCCTTATTAATCACTCTGAAAAAAGAATACCCTCAGAACAAATTGGAAAAACAGTAGAGATTTGCAGAAAACACGGCCTTAAAACAATAATTTGCGCAGAATCTCCTGAAGAAGCAGAAAAACTCTCAAAATACAATCCTGATTACATTGCAATAGAACCCCCTGAGCTAATAGGGGGAGACATTTCCGTTAGTACTGCAAAGCCTGAAGTAATTACAAACACTGTTGAAAGAATAAAGCACATTCATGTCCTTTGCGGGGCAGGAGTGAAGAATGAAAACGATTCAAGAATAGCAGTAAAACTTGGATCCAGAGGACTCCTTGTAGCATCAGGAATAGTAAAGTCAAAAGACCAAAAAAAAGCAATCCAAGATTTATTGAATGGATTCAAATAAACTAGATTTAATCATGGTTTAGGGATTTATTGTAATTATTTTTGGTTTTGCATATTGGACAAGATTTCCATCTTCATCTTCTTTTTCCACAGTCAATTTCAACGTAACTTTTTCTGCAATACCACTCATATCAACTGCAACCTTAATTACTTCCTTTTCTTTAGCAGCAACACTATAAGGCCCGTCAATGAACGCTATGTTACTTTGCTCAAAATTAGCAGGCACAGGAGAAACAGGAGATATACTAACTGTAAATTCACCAGCCTCATTCTCAATATTTCTCAATCCAAACCAGAAAGAAGCAGATTTCTTATTGACATCAATATTAGACTCTGGAACATAGACAGGCTCTCCTGAATCCAATGCATCATTTATTTTTTCCTTCATCATCTCATCAACTTCATCCTGAGATTTCTGAGCGTTATCCATAATATTTCTGAAAATAAGAATTCCTGCGATAAACATAGCAATGCCTAGAACCATACCTACAACTATGTTAACAGACATCTCCATTCCTTTCTTAGACATAAAAAATCACTTCTTAATTCGTTTAAAGTCAAAGTGTTTAGTTAAGACTGCAGTAAATGAAAGCAGTATTGCAGCACCCACAAGAGTCAACATAAGGCCAAAACCAACATCAATATTCTTGTTGAAAAGGCAATAAATCCCTGCCATTATCCCAATTGTTCCGAGCCAAAGATACTTGTCGAGCACAATCTTAAATAACTGGAACTCCTCCTCCGGAGTCAGCCTAATTTTCTTCTCTGGTTTCTTGAATATCATTTATTCACCCCTTTACATAAACCAATTAGTTAGTTACCTTTATCTGAATTTGTTTCTGAGCCAATGTAACATCCTCATTTGATGTCGCCTTCATACTACAAATATAGTCTCCTTGAGCAAGGCTCTTCTTTTGTCCATCACTTCCTAGACATGAAGCAGTAAGAAATGTCTCAAACCCTGCAGACTCCCCAGACTCAACATCCTGAGGTAAAGACTTTATTATAGGAACAGGATTATCTGGATTAGCACAAGAAGGATTAACCGAAGTAGATACACAATCAGTCATAATTATGTTCACTCCAATAACTTTCTCTGATCCAGTATTATAAAATCCTACCTTCACACTTTCAGTATCTGCTCTCTTCAACGATGGGCTTCCTTCTACCAGAACAAGAGGATCAACAGATGTAGGCTGAACACCAAAATCACCAACATTAAATGCCCCTCCAAGTTTTTCTTGACCTAACTTGAAGAATCCTCTTATAAACGCGATTCCTCCAGCAATGATAACCATTGCTATTACAAGAACAACAACAGTATTAATTCCCAATTCCATAGAAGCTCTTTTATTCATAATGACACCTCGATTATTAAATCCTCTAGCGAGAAACTGGAAACCATTATTTATATACTTTTCTGTGAATCACGCAAAATCAAGCACAATAATTAAATTTAAACATTGCCAACCATTATAAACCAATAGTTCTGGATCTTGTCCTGTAATAGTCCTCAACAACTATCTGGCCAAGATTATCCAGACTCCTAACTTCATACAATGATCCATTACTTATATTAACCATATTTTTTGCAAGCTTCTCCCCTTCCTTGTTAAGACTTATTCCTACCACAGTTATTGTTATACCTATATTTGCTGCACCAGAAATGCTCTCAAGAACCTCCTGCTCAGGTTTTTTTCCCATAGTCTGCATCGCGTCAGTTATTAGTACAAGGTGCTTTGTTTTAACTTTATTTCCAAAAAGAAGTATGGCCGCATTTATGCAACCAACAATATCAGTCTCCCCGCTTGTTTTTATCTTTGTAAGTTCACTAAGAAGAAAACTGAAATCCTTTGTGGGAGCAATAGCCTTTTGAACTTTTGAGCCAAATACTATAAGTCCCGCATCATCTCCATTAGATATAGCCCTATACATCAATGCTACGCCTGCCTTTTTTGCAACACCTATTTTGTCCCCTTTCATACTTCCTGAATTGTCAAGAGCATAAATTATTTCCATTTTACCTTTGCTTTTTTTCTCAGCAGAAACAAGGTCCTCCTTCTCAATAAAATCATGCTTTCGCCTTATGGCCTTTTTTATTGTGTGCTTAAGAGAAATATTTTTGTACAAATCCTCAGACCTAAATTTTCTATAATCCTGAATATCTCCAACATTAGATTTCTGTTTGCTTATATTCTCTCCCAGAAACCCCTTACCTTCCATTTTTTCAAGCTCCTCTGAAAGCATAGACAAAGCAGAAAAATCATATCCTCTATCAGTTATAAATCCCTCTTTATCAATAAGTCCTTCCTCTCTTAATTTTTCTATATTTTGCTTTATCCTTTCCTTTAATTCTCTTCTGAACTCAGGAACTTTTATGTTCTTATCAACAAAATTAGAATCATAACCGCTAAGCTCCCTTACTAGAGTATCTCCATAAAGTTTTTTTGCAGAACTAAAATTATTTACAAACTGCTCGAAAGCAATATCCGGACTGAAACTAGACATGTTATTGTTTATTGCATCAGTAAGAACTTTTGCCTTGTCAATTCTGTCCTTATCAACATCAACTTGAGTATGCATAAGCTTGTCTGATCTGTTATCTTTTCTCATCTTTCCCTGAAGCTCCTCTGCTTCAGACTTTTCAGGAACAGATGGAATAGACCCATATTCCTTGTCCATTAATTCTGTTTCAGCCAAATTACTTCTGCTACGGAGAACCACTCCTTGTAAGATTATTCTGCTCGCAGAATTCAGAAAACTGCTCTTTCAGATAATCAGTAGTACTCTTTAAGTATTTAAGAGAAGGCTTCAGCCTTATCCTGTGACTTAAAACTGAAACCAATGCATCTTGCACATCAATCATATCAACAGAGCTTCTTCCTGCAAGATATGCATTGCTCTGTGACCTCTCATAAATTCCCAGAGATGCACGCACAGATGGTTTTTTCTCAAGATCCTTGTTTTCCCTCAACGATCTTACAAATGCAATCATTGCTGAAAGCAAATGATCAGGATAGTCGACTAATTTCTTTCCTTTAATAAGAACAATCTGCTCTTCTATATTTTGTTTCCCTGGAGGCTCCATAAAAATAACATCAAATCTATCCAAGAAAACATCACTTAAAGGCTCCGTACTAGACTCTTCTGGATTCATCGTCCCTACAAAAATAAAATCTGCATCCATATCAACATCATAACTTCCTATAGTCACCTTTCTTTCTTCCAATGCCTGAAGAAGTGCGTTCTGAAGTTTTTCAGAACATCTGTTAACCTCATCGAAAAACAGTATTCCTCCATCTGCCTTGAATATTTTTCCAGGAGTAAATGCTTCCAAAGATAATGGACCATACTTAATTGCCTTCATTGGATCTATATCCCCCAACAAATCCTCTGCAGTCAAATCAGGACTGCCCTGAACCCTTACAAAAACAGGATCCACAAGCTCCTCTTTTCCAGTTTTCTTGTTAATCTTCCTCCTTTTTGGAAGAATATTTGCAAGGCTCTTAACAAGAGTAGTTTTTCCAATTCCTGGAGGTCCTACTATCAAGACATGACGCCTCATAAGAATAGCAGATTTAAGCTGATGCTTTACCTCTTCCTGCCCGAGAACCCCAGGAAATTCCTGTTTTACAATTTCTTTTTCATAAAAAAAATCTCTTTCATTTCCCATTTCATTTGAAGATTTTGCCATATAAACAATTTAAAAAATCCAAGTAATATAAAAAGGTTATTAAAAAAATCATTAAAATCCAATAATAATTTA
>CAZOPU010000031.1:0-14934 GCA_964581965.1 uncultured Methanosarcinales archaeon
TAATATCTTTTTATTATTTTATTTCAATTGTTAATAATATTTAATTTTTAATTATATGATATTTTGATTGTTAATTGTAATTTTATGAAAAACTTTATAAATAATACAATTTAGGGTTTTACTGAAGTGATATTTGCAAAAAGAGGGATGGTTAAGCCATTGAGTGGTATTTATTTGGTTTTGGTAGTTCTTGCTTTGGCTTTAACTTCTTCATTTGCTAGTGCAAGCACTGGAAGAGAATGCAACGAGACATCTGAATCAATAAGAAGTGATTATTGTGGAGGGGTTTCTATTTATACTCCAGGATATGGTGCTGTTGAGCTTTGTCAAGTTTGTCATCAATGCGGCTTAAGCGATGGTGTTTGCCCCGAAGATTATTCTGATGGAAGAAATGAGACTAATTTTGAAGAGAGAGTTTTGAATATGAGAACTAGAAGAGATGTATTTTTTGGAGATGCATATGCTGTTGCGTTCCAGACTGGAAATATTGCTTGTTCAAACATTTCTTCAACTTGCGTTTACATACAGAATAGCTCTGATGAAGTCAATTGGGAGAATTTTCCTCTTGGAGGATGCAGCTATAATGTTTCAACTGTGTTAATTGCTAATAATCAGTATTTTAGGGCAGTATGTGAAGGGGTTCATATGGCTCCAAGATGCGAGTATTGTCCTGATCCTGATTGTGGGACAATTTTAAGTGGAATGGCGTATCGTTTGATTGATGGCGTTGCCTTAAGCGACGTTAATATATTTATTAACAGTTCTAATAATACAAGGCTTACTTTGTCTGTTAATGGCTCAACTAATTATAATGGACTTTATACTATGCCTGCAATAACGGGTTATGTTAATGTAAACTGTCAAAAGGCAGGATATTTTACTTATTCAACATTAAAATATTTGAAGCAGGGAAAGAATATAGTTGATTGCAAGATGCAGGAAATAGGACTTGCGTGTACTCCTGACTGTTACTATATAGATGGCGCGGGAAATAGAATATGTAGTGCAGCATGTGATGGCAAGAATGGATGTGTAATGTCAGAACTGGCTAAAGATACATGCGATGGCCTGCCATATTTAAGGTCTGTTTTCCTCAATTCGACAGTTATATTGAATGAAACTGACAATTGTTCATATGAGAATATAACTTCTTTGACATGCTGCAAGGAGACAATAACAAACAGGATATCTGGAATTTATGCTCCTGGAGGATGCGGTGGTGGCAGTGAACCTATATCTCCAGAGGATTACCTTCTTTACAATGAGGGCAATCTTAGTCATATGCTTGTAAGGAACTATAAAAAAGAGCTAAATGGTCAAACTCTCACCCTTAGCATAAGGACTTACATCAAGTGATTTCTCTTTTTATTGTTATTAAAGTTAACTTAGAACAGTTTATCTTTGGGCTTTATTTCTAGAAATATTTTTATACTCATACTTTAGTTAGAGTTAAAAGAGGTATTTGAGTGGGAGATAAAAGAGGAGTGATGTTTTTTACTGTGGATGCACTTATGGCGGGGGTAATATTCACGTTTACTGTGGTTCTTTTATTATCCTTTTTGCTTAAGGTTCCTATTTCAACTGATGCTAAATACTATCTTGATGGTTATGTTGATTATGTAACTACTACAAAAATGTCTCAGTACAGGGTTACGAGCAGAATATATTATGACCAAAATGAAAGAAATCCTAATATGTTGGTGTATCAAAAAATATTGCTTATGAAAGGCAGAGGTTATTCTAATGAGACAATATACAGCTTTTTGGATAATATATCTGGGTTTATCCTTCCGAGACACATAGGTGTGGAATACAAATTAGATGATGAAATTATTTACTCAAGACATGCAGACACAATAGATGGTGCAAGCATTTATTTAACGACTGATTTGCTTACATTTGTTATTGATGAGAACAATGTAATGTATGGGCCTAATATTACTACGGTGACAGTATGGGTATAATGTCTAAGAAAGGAATAATGTTCACAATAATCTCTGTTTTAGTTTGTGCACTAATGATAACTTCTTTTTTTATGTATCAGAATGTTCCCTTAGATCAGGATGTGGATAATGCCAAATTAAGAATAAAAAGTATAGATCGTTATGTAAGTGAAACGGATGTTTATGTCAGAAGTGTGACTGGTATTGCTAGCACTAAAACTCTTAATTTTATGATAAATTCCATGATTGGAAATAATTCGTTTCTTAATAATTTTAATGCTCAATTTGAGTCTTGCTTGATGAATGGAACTATGATGATGCCGGGATTTGGTAGGGTGAATTGCACAAATGAGTCGATGGTTTCATCAAGATTTGATTTTTTAGAGAATTTTTCAAGTACAAAGCTTAATATAAATTCAAACATAACTCTTAACAATATAAGAATTACTCAGGATAATCCTTGGTTTTTGAAGATAGAGATAAATTACACTCTCGTGGTGGATGATTATCCATATGCAAAATGGAATGAAACAAGAATAGTATACTCTACATTGCATATTGCGGGATTTAAGGATCCTACTTATTACATTATGAGTCCTACTTCTGATATTTATTCAGTAAGGTATCCTATGATTATTAATTACACAGAGAATAGATATTGGCGAGAGTTTCCTTCCACGGCCCAGCAGGTTGTTGCGAACAAGCAATATTTCTTCTGGGCAGGAGCACCAAGCTACCTTAACAGACTTAATAATGTAACTGAGCCAAGCATTTGCTGCGGGATAGTTTCGATAGTATCTCCCGATTTTATAAATGTTAATGCGCTTGCTCCAGGTATAAACAGAAGTTATCTTGATTTTGAATTCTGGAAGAGAACATCTGTAGATTATTATTGGTATAGGCAGTATGATTTCTGGGAGTCTGTGGGGCCTGCATATAGGACTAGTGCAAACATATCAATTCCAGGTCTTAATGGAACTATAGTAAGAAATGAGATTGCAAGTATGTTTAATATGACTAACACTTCTTATCTGAAATTTGTTTAAATTTATATTTTTAAGCTCCAATTACTTTGCATATTTTTTGTTTTGAGCATCAAATTTAAATATAAACGGAATTAACTTTTGTTTGTGGCTGGAAACGAACATAAAATAAATGAGCTTGAAGATTTAATAGCAAACTCTCAGTATAACAAAAGGACCCAAAAAGCAATAGGCATGTACAAGGCCCAGCTTGCAAAGTTAAAAGAAAAAGCTGCATCATCAAAATCATCTGGGTCTATGGATGGCTTCTCAGTAAGAAAAACGGGAGATGGAACTGTTGTTCTTCTCGGCTTTCCTAGTGTTGGAAAAAGCACTCTGCTTAATGGCTTGACAAATGCAGAGTCGGAAGTTGGTGCTTACGCATTCACTACTCTTACAGTTGTTCCAGGAATCCTCGAGTATAAGTACGCTAAAATACAGGTTTTGGATGTGCCTGGAGTAGTGTATGGCGCGGCTTCAGGAAGAGGCAGAGGGACAGAGGTTTTTGCAGTATTGAGAAGCTCTGACTTAATTTTAATATTGATAGATGTACATCATCCTGAGCATTATGATGTGCTGTTAAGGGAAATATATGAGTCTGGCATAAGAATAAACAAAGTGCCTCCGGATGTTAAAATAAAGAAAACCGCGAAGGATGGTATAAGAATAAGCAAAACTTTGAGGCTCACTCATCTTGATGATGATACTATAAAGGGAATATTCAACACTTTCAAAATAAGCAATGCGGATGTTATTATAAGGTCAGATATAACTGATGATGAGCTAATTGACTGCATTGAGGCGAACAAGAAATATGTTCCTGCAATAACAATTCTTAACAAAGTTGATTCTGTTTCAAAGGACCAGGCAGAAAAGATAGCTAAGAAAGTTCATGCTGATTTATTGATTTCTGCCCAAAAAAAAGAGCATCTTGATGAACTGAAAGAACTCATATTCAAGAAACTGAATATAATAAGGATTTATATGAAGGAGCCCGGAAAAAATGCAGATATGGATGTGCCTATGATTGCATTCAGAAATTATACTGTTCAAGACATTTGCAACAAGCTTCACAAGGATTTTGTAAGTAGATTTAAGTTTTGCAGGATATGGGGTAAATCGGCTAAATTTCCTGGACAGAAGCTGAGCCTTAAACACGTTCTTCAGGATGAAGATGTTCTGGAGCTTCATTTAAGGTAAAAGTGTGTAAAATAAGAAAAAATAAATAAGGCTTATACTTATTGAGATAAGATGAGAATTACAAAAATAACAATAATAAAAACTGGAAAACCAGATATGCAGAATATAAATGACCTTTTGCAGTGGTTTGGAGGCTCGCTTGGCCTTTTTAATATAAGAGACAAGGATAGAAGCTGCTTCAGGGTGTTTATAGTTCTTATGAAAGCAGGAAGAAAATCAGCTGGATTGTCCAGCGAGGAAATTGCGGATATTACTGCTCTGTCAAGGGGAACTGTGGTTTATCATATTAATAAGTTAATAGAGGCGGGTCTTGTTAGAGAGCAAAGCAAAAAGTATTATCTAGAAGCTGAAAACCTAGAGAAACTTATTGCGAAGCTAAGAGTAGATATGGATCAGGCATTCGATACTCTTAGTGACATAGGAAAGGAAATTGACACTAAATTAAAATATTAAAATTAATGAGGGGAGTTTAGAAGTGATTAATATGGATAATGTTCTTCCGTTTGAGAAAAGATTGACAACAAAAAAAATAATCCTAAAAGACAAGTCAGATCCAAAAGGGACTCTTGGAAAAAATCCTTCAGATAGAACAACCTCTGAATTGCTTAAAAAAGGAATAATTATTCTTAACAAGCCATCTGGGCCCACAAGCCATCAAGCAGTGGATTATTTGAAAAAAGTTATAGAAAAAGACAAAGCAGGACATTCAGGAACGCTGGATCCGGGAGTTACAGGAGTTTTGCCTGTGGCAATACAGGATGCAACAAGGGTAACTAATGCACTTTTATCTGCAGGTAAGGAGTATGTCTGTTTAATGCATTTGCATGCAGATATTCCGAGGGACAAGCTTGATGAAGTTATAAAAAAGTTTACAGGCACTATAACGCAGCTTCCTCCCAAAAAGTCTGCAGTAAAAAGACAGAACAGGCAAAGAACAATTTATTATATGAATATTCTTGAGATAAACGGAAGAGATGTCTTGTTCAGAGTTGGATGCCAAGGAGGGACATATATAAGGAAACTTGTTCATGACATGGGAGTTAGACTTGGATGTGGTGCTCATATGGCTGAACTGGTAAGAACTAAAGCAGGGCCATTCAATGAGTCACAGATGCATACTCTTCAGGATATTGTGGATGCGTACCACTATTACAAGAACGGAAATGAGTCTGAATTAAAGAAAATTATTCTGCCCATAGAATCTGCCGTAGGACACATGAAGAAAATGTGGATTTATGATGAGGCAGTGAAGCCTGTATGCCACGGTGCATCCTTAAAGGTTCCTGGTATAGTTAAACTTGACTCGGATATAAGAAAAAATGATTTAGTTGCAATAATGACTCTAAAAGATGAGCTTGTGCTGATAGGCGAGGCGCTTTTTTCTTCTGACGAATTATTAAAAATCAACAGAGGAATTGCAGTAAAAACATCCCAAGTATTTATGCAACCATAAGCAAACTATTTACTTCTTATTTGTTTTATTTTTTCTCTCTTTGTCATCTGAAAAAATAGTGTTAATTTTCAAAGTAAGGAAAACAATTACTATTGCAATAATTAAGCCTACTACGAATTTAAGCATGTCATTTGTCGAGTTCCATCCTCTTGTAAATGAGACTATTATAAGAACTATTCCTGCAGATGCAACTCCTGCACTTATATTTATTATTCCTAGGAGGAAAAATGAGACTATTATTGCAATTAAACCAAGTATGCTTGCTATAATAAAGAATGTTTTGTTATAACTCCTGCTTGCATCATCATATCTTCTGCTGCACTCTTGTATTTCATTTTCTCGCTCTTTATATTCCTTTGAATTAACTTCATTTTCCTTTAGAAGCTGGATACAATCAGTAACTGTGATATTTCCTGGACAATCATAAACTGTTGACATTACTGGAACTGCATAAGTATAATCTGTTTTGCAATAATTCTCATATTTTGGCTCAGGATAAAACGCCTGTATTCCCAGAAGAGCTACTATGAATATTATTACTGCAATTCCAACTCCAAAAACGAAATTCATTATCTTCATAAATGCACCTCCTAAGGCATCTTGATTTATTCATCATCAACAGTAAAGAGTCTGCTGTCGCTTACTTTGAATAGCTTAATTCTTGCGCCCGCATCCAGCCAACCATGGGCATAGTTTAATGCAGCAAACGCAAGTACATAATCATTTTTCTGGGCAAAAAACTTTGCATCACTATAATACCGCGAGGCCATATCTAGAAAATCAACTGCTTGATCCTCTTTTCCTTTTAGTTTTTGAGCTTCGCTTGCCATTTTTAGAGCTTCGCCGGTTATTTTGAAATACCTGTCAAGCTTCTCTAATGTAACTTTGTCGTTAAGAGGAGATTTTAGCCTTTTATTCCTTGTTTTTGGCGCCATAAGTTATATTCTATTGTTTTGCTTTATTTATCTTGTGATTTTACGCTTTATTGGAGTCTTTTTTTGAATACTTTTTTATACTAAATGGTGTTTGCAGAGAATATTGTCCCTATAGTATAGCCTGGATAGTATGCGAGCTTGCGGAGCTTGAGACCGGGGTTCAAATCCTCGTAGGGACGGAACACAGTGAAGTCCTGGGAGGTTTCCTAATGCATACGGTGGCCTTGTAGGGATGTTTTTAAGAGTTGTTGCAATGGAACAAAAGAAGAAAGTTGGGGTTGGCTTCGGGGTTATGATGCTTAGAAATGGCAAAGTTCTTCTTGGAAGAAGGCATGTTGATCCCACAAAGGCTGATTCAGAGCTTCACGGAGAAGGAACTTGGACTATGCCTGGTGGAAAACTTGAGTATGGCGAATCTTTTGAGGAAGGAGCAATTCGCGAGGTAAAAGAAGAAACGGGAATGATTTTAAAAAGTTCTGAAGTTATTTGTGTTAATAATGATAAAAACGAGCATGCCCACTTTGTTACAATAGGGATATTTTCAGAGGATTTTGAGGGCGAGCCAGTAGTGATGGAGCCTGATGAGATAACTGAATGGAAATGGTTTGATTTGAGTAATGTGCCAAGTCCTTTATTTTTTCCTAGTGAGAGAGTTCTTGAGAATTATAAACAAGGCAAATTTTACATAAAAAGATAAACGAACTCATATTTTTTTTACTTCGCTTCCTTCTTTGGAATCCAGAACTTTGTAACCTTTGCTTGCGAGTTCATCCCTAATTTCATCTGATTTTTTCCAGTCCTTGCTTTCTCTTGCCTTGTCGCGCTTTTTTTTCAGCTCAAGAATTTCATGAGGAATTTCTTTTTTTTCTTCTGGTTTTACATCTGAAAGTCTTAGTCCGAGGACTTCATCGAATCTGTAAAGAAGCTGGAGTTTTGTATTAGGGTTAAGATCATTGCTGTTTATTACTTCCCAGAGTATTGCAAGGCATCTTGGAGTGTTTATATCATCGTTTATTTCTTTGTTGAATTCTTTTTCGTATTTTTCGAATTCTTTTTTATCAAGCTTTGTCTCATTCTGCTCTTCGCTGATTAGGAATTCTTTTATTTTGTTTTTCAGCTTTGTCATTGCTGTTTTTGCAGAGTCTAGAACTTCGTATGA
The DNA here is from genome assembly GCA_964581965.1 of uncultured Methanosarcinales archaeon. Taxonomy (GTDB): domain Archaea; phylum Nanobdellota; class Nanobdellia; order Woesearchaeales; family 21-14-0-10-32-9; genus 21-14-0-10-32-9. Next base: position 7,713 of record CAZOPU010000031.1, read on the forward strand.
AAAAAGCATTTTTTTCCTGTAATGGCTTCCTAGGAGAAGATATCTATAATCATCTGCAGAGTATCCTTTTGCAATCAAATCTGAAAGTTTTACAAAGTCCCCAGAAGATTTTGACATTTTACCCTCGCTCATCACGAGGAATTCATTATGAATCCAGTAGTTTACAGGGTCATGATGCAATGCGCCCTGGCATTGTGCAATCTCATTTGAATGATGGGTGGGCATTAAATCCACTGCGCCAGTATGAATGTCGAATGTCTCTCCTAAGTATTTGTTTGACATTGCAGAGCATTCAATATGCCATCCCGGGAATCCTTCTCCCCAAGGAGAATCCCAGACCATCGCATGGTCTCCATATTTATGCCTTGTAAACCAAAGAACGAAATCAGTCTGTGATTTTTTGTGCGCATCATGACCTACTCTGGTTTTTTTATGCTCGTCCTTAAGACGTCCACCTATAAGTTTTTGATAATCATTAATCTTTGAGGTATCAAAATAAACATTTCCTTCAGAAATGTATGTAAATCCATGCTTCTCTATTTTCTTAATGAATTGAATCATTTCTTTTATATGGTCTGTTGCCTTTGTGTATTTTGGAGGAAGTATATTCATTTTATCCATGTCTTTTATGAATTCATTTGTGTAAAAATCAGCAATCTCCCACACTGTCTTTCCTTCTCGCTTGGCGCCTTTTTCCATCTTGTCTTCGCCTTCATCAGCATCACTTGTCAGATGCCCCACATCCGTAATATTCATTACATGGTTTACTTTGTAATTATTGAAAAGAAACATCCTCTTAAGTAAATCTGCAGTAAGATATGCACGAATATTTCCTATGTGGGCATAATGGTAAACAGTTGGTCCGCAAGAATATATTCCAACATGTCCTTCTTTTATAGGATTAAATATTTCTTTCTTTTTTGTAAGAGTATTTGTGACTAAAATATCCATAATTATGGAAGAGGAATCCGGAATTTATAATGTTTGCGCATCAAAAGCTTTTTAAGTAAGCCCTTAAAACTTTAACCTATGCATGAGCTTATTATTACAGAAAAGCCTAATGCAGCAAAAAAAATAGCTGAGGCATTGGCGACTGGCAAGATAAGAAAAGAGGTTGTTGATGGAGTTCAGATTTTTGATGTTACCTATGGCGGAAAAGATATAAAGATAGTCAGTGCAGTCGGTCATCTTTTTTCTCTTGCAGAGAAGGAAAAATCATTCAAGTATCCTTCATTTGACATAGAGTGGAAACCTCTTTATGAAGTTGATAAAAAAGCAGCATTCACAAAAAAATACTTTAATGTAATAAAAAAAGAAGCTAAGAATGCAAAATCTTTTACTGTTGCTTGCGACTATGATATTGAAGGAGAAGTAATAGGGCTTAATATTATTCGAGGGATTTGCAAACAGAAAGATGCATCTAGGATGAAATTCTCAACTCTTGTAAAGGAGGATATAATCAAGGCATATGAAAAAAGAAGCAAGACTCTTGACTGGGGTCAGGCAAAGGCTGGAGAAACAAGACATTTTATTGATTGGATGTATGGTATAAATCTTAGCAGAGCATTGACTCTCGCTGTAAAAAATGCTGGATCTTTCAAGATTCTAAGCAGTGGAAGAGTTCAAGGTCCAGCTTTGAAAATTGTTGTTGACAAAGAGAAAGAAATAAGGGCGTTTAAGCCTCAGCAGTATTGGCAGATAAATCTTAAAACATCAAAAGACAAGAAAAATATAGATGCTCTTCATTCTCAGGATAAATTCTGGAAAAGAGAGGACGCAGATAAAATCTTCAAGAAGATAGGAAAGGAGAAAACTTGCATTGTTTCAAAAATAGAGAAAAAGAGATTCTTGCAACATCCTCCTAATCCATTTGACTTGGGATCTTTGCAGGCGGAAGCATATAAGGTTTTCAAAATATCTCCAAAGAAAACATTGCAATGTGCCCAGAACTTATATCTTGCAGGTGTAACATCTTATCCTAGAACATCTTCGCAAAAACTTCCTCCAGAACTTGGATATAAGCACATTCTTGAGAACCTTGAAAAGATTCAAGAATACAAGGAATCTGCAAGAACTTTGCTTTCCAAGAAATCATTGAAACCAAATGAAGGAAAGAAAACAGATCCGGCTCATCCCGCAATTTATCCAACAGGTCTTCACGCAAAAATAACGGAGTCAGATGAGCACAAAATATATGATCTTATAGTAAAAAGGTTCTTTGCTACATTTGGAGAAGATGCAGAAAGGGAGACTGTTACTGTAGATATTAATGTAAAGGATGAGAAATTCGAGACAAAAGGAACAAGAACAACAATCAAGGGCTGGCACTTGCTTTATGAGCCGTATGTAAAACTTTCTGATGAAGAATTTCCGCCATTAAAGGAAAAAGAGGAGCTTAAGGTTTCAAAAATAAATATGGATGAAAAAGAAACACAACCTCCTAATAGATATACTCCTGCGTCTATTATAGTGGAGCTGGAAAAAAGAGGGCTTGGAACAAAAGCAACAAGAGCAGATATAGTAGAATCCCTATATCATAGAGGATATATAAATGAAAAATCAATCGAAGCCACAGAATTAGGGATAAAAATAGAGACAATAATAGATAAATATTGTCCAGATATGAATGATGAGGTATTCACAAGAAAAATAGAAGAGGAGATGGACAAGGTAAGAGAAAATAAGATATCTCCAGAGAAAACAATAAAGGATGCCGAAGAAGCGCTTATAAGGATACTTAATAAGATAAAGAAAAATGAAATTAAGATAGGAAAGGAGCTTATTGATGCTAATAAGGAAACAAGGGATGCCTTAAGTTCACTTGGTCCGTGCCCTGTGTGCAAGGAGGGTACGATACAGATAAGAAAAGGAAAATTTGGTTTGTTTGCTGCATGCAACAGGTATCCTGACTGCAAGACCACATTCAATCTTCCAAAGTTTGCTTTGGTAAAGCCTGCTGGAAAGATATCTCCTAAAGGATATCCTATGATAATTGTAATAAGACAGGGCAAGAGGCCTCAGGAGCTAAGCCTTAATCCAGAGGAAAACTCTCAGCTGGACAAAGAGCAAACAAAAGAATATTCTAAAATAAAATCAGGAAAGCTAGAGAAGAAATGTCCTAAATGTGGCCAGCCTCTTAGAGTAATGAATAGCATATATGGGGAATTCCTGGGCTGTACATCTTATCCTAACTGTAAATACACGGAGAGCAACGGAAACAGCTTTGGAAAAAAAGACAAGGATTCCGATGAAAACAAAGAAAAGGAAGAAGTCAAAAGCGTAGAGGACTTGTGAGAATTTTATCTAAATCTTTTATTAACCTATTTTAGTGTGAAATATGAATAATTATTTAAATTTAGGAAATAGGTTGTATTAGCAAAGGCACAAAATGTGCTTTATGGGGGTGTATCATGAGGAAAGAATTATTTGTGTTAATTGCGTTGTTGGTGCTTGCGATTTTTTTAGTTGGATGCAGCTCAGGAGAGGATGATTCCTCAGTATCATCAGGTTCAGAAGATAATGGTGAAGAAAATACTCTTAATCAGGGTTCAGAGTCAGAATCTGGAAATGACCTTTCTAGTATACTGGGCAGTAAGTCAGTTAAATACACTGCAGAATACGAGGCAACAATGGATGGAAAGAAACAGACTTGGGTGCAGGCTTATGACTTGCCTAAATTTGCAACTATTGTAAGATTACCTGAGGGAGAGACAAGAATGATATTCAAGGAATCTGTAATGTATACTTGTAATAATCTCCAGGAGGAATGGATGTGTATAAAGCTTGCAGATGTGGAATCAACTGCTAATGATCAGATAGAGTCTGATGTAAAAGAAGGAACAGCCAAGCCTGTTTATGTTGGTACTTGTTCTAGGGCAGGATTGTCTGGACAGAAATATAAAGTTACATCTGAAGGCGTGGAGACTAGTGTATGCTACACAAAGAAAGGAATTCTTTTAGAAATGGAAACAAAAGATATGACTATGTATGCAACAAAGGTTTCTGAGAGTGTGGATCCTTCTTTATTCACATTGCCTGCAGAACCTCAGGATTTTGGTAGTATGTTCCCTGGCGGAATTCCCTCTATGAACTAACTTTTTTTATTTTTAGTTTATTTTTTTGTTTTTAAGGCTTATTTTTGCAAGAACAAGAGTATGCATGTTTCTAAGGAATTGCTGTTTGTCTTCCATCTTCATTATGTCTGAATAGCCCATGCTTATGAGATTAAAAGCAAATGGTGTTGGAATCTCAGTGTGTATTTCCTTTAGCATAATTTTATTTTCCTGGATGTCCTTTAAGACTTTTTCTGCGTGAAAAATATCCATCAGATCCTCAAGGACTTCGCGCCTTGCTTCCCTTAAGATTATAAAATCAGAGTCAATTCTTTTTACAGCGCTAATTAATAATCTTGAGCTTGCCTGTTGTCTGCCTACACTCTTGCTTCTTCCCCTGTAATTTCTGAGAATCATCAGTGCCCTTGCTGCGCAGTGTCTGAATCTTCTATTAAGAATCTCTGTTTTCTCAAGTGCATGTTTCATTACTTCTCGGAGGTTTTCTTCCTTTAGCAAACTAAAAGCCCTTGATGCCTGAACAGCCCTTCCCTTGGGTACTAATAGATAGAATCCATTATCATTTATATTTATTTCAACATCCTTGCCATGGATTTTGCTTAGCACAAAAGCAAGCGCCCTGCTCAGTACATCATTAGTCCTCCTGCCGTAAAGCGAATGAAAAATAATATACTTATTTCTCGAATCTTCATAATGCTCTACAACCATCTTTTTGTCATGAGGAATTTCCGCATAATCATACTGCTCCTTGAAATACTCATATACGCTATTTGCTCCATACTCGTCAACATAAAGATATTCATGGATAAACTTGAGAACATCATCCTTTGATGCATTGCTTGAGAAATGCTCTTCCATATATCTCCTAAATCTTTGAACTTCCATAGCCAGGTCAAAACTAAGAGGGAGCATCTCGGAAAACCAACTGGGTACAGTAGGTGGTCTGTTAATGCTTGTCTTAACAAATGCAGTCATTCCCTGAGCATACTGGAATTCATAAGTTTGTCCTCCCAGAACAAAAACATCTCCTCTCTTAAGCCTTTCAAGGAAAGGCTCAGCAATGCTTCCAATATACTGGGAGCCGATTTTTACTTTAACATTTGTTTCATCAGGAATGGTTCCTACATTTGTCATGTATATTACTCTTGCCATCTTTCCGCGTTTGCCCATTTCGCGTGTATTCCAGTCCACCCATATCTTCGCATAAACATTTCTTTCTTCAAGGTCTGCAAATTCTCCTGAAAGATATTTTACTGTATCATCAAAATCCTTTCTTTGAAGAGAGCCATAGGAATAACTGCGCTTTACTAAATTATAAACTTCATCTACGTTTTGCTTGTCTTCAATTGCTATTCCGAATATTTGCTGCGCAAGAACATCGAATGCATTCATGGGGACTTGGATATTGTCAATCTTTTTTTCCGTAGCTGCTTTCAAAAGAACAGAGCATTCAACAAGATCATCCCTGTCCATTGCAATAATTCTTCCCTTTGAAATATCATGAAGTTTATGTCCTGAGCGTCCAATTCTTTGCAATGCCCTAGCAACGCTTTTTGGACTTCCCAAAAGAATTACTAAGTCTATGTATCCTATGTCGATTCCTAATTCTAGAGATGTAGATGAAACAACAGCTTTAAGTTTTCCCTCTTTTAATCTGTTCTCAATACTTAATCTTAATTCCTGACTTAAAGAGCCGTGGTGTGCGCCTATGAAAGAAGACTTCAGACTCTTAGATGCTCTTTCAGATTTTATTTCTTCTCTGTATTCTTTTTCCTGTTTTTCAATTGAGAGTCTTTTTTCTTCCTCCTCCTTTAATTCACGCTTAGACTTGAATTTTATTTTGTTAGGATTTACTCTTTCTTCAAATTTTTCTTTTTCTTTTTGCTCTTTTTCTGTTAATTTTCTCTCAACTTCATCTAGCTTTGCTAATTCCTCTTCGCTTAACGGAGTTTCATCTTCTTCTAATTGCATATAATTCTTTGGATATTTATCCTTAAGATTATGAACTACGCGCTCAGTTGCACTTCTGGTATTTGTAAATATAAGGGTTGTTTTATGTGCCTGAATTAAGTCATTAACAAGATTGTATGTTGCCTTGTGAATATCTCCATAATCAGTAGTAATAAGATTTTTTACTGGGCTAAGGACTTTAAGGTCCATTTTTTTAAGATAGTTAACATCAACAATTTTGCAGGGGCGGAATATTTCAGAATCTGGATTTGCGTAGCCGACGAGGAATTTTGCAACCTCTTCCAGAGGAGAAACTGTTGCTGATAGTCCTATTCTGCAGAAAGTATTTATTGATTCTAGCCTCTCTAAAGTCAATGCCAAATGAGTTCCTCTTTTACTATCTGCCATAGCATGGACTTCATCCACAATTACCCACTCAATCCCTTTAAAGTTTTCTCTGAACTTAGGGGCAGTAAGCATAATGGCAAGAGACTCAGGAGTTGTAATAAGAATATGAGGAGGACGTCTTGCCATTTTCGAGCGCTCGCTTGCAGAAGTATCTCCTGTCCTGACTCCTACGCGAATCTTTAACTTGTTTTTCCTGTGCTTATTTTCATAAAGCTTCTGGATTTCCTCCAATGGCTCATTAAGATTCTTCTGTATATCATTGCCTAACGCTTTTAACGGGGAGATATACACACAATAGATTCTGTCATCCAATTTATCTTGCATATCCAAAGAGACCAATTCGTTAAGAATGGCAGTGAACGCACTCAATGTTTTACCAGAACCAGTAGGAGAAGAAACCAATGTATTTTCTCTGTTATGAATATTTACAATAGAAAATTTCTGTGGAGGAGAGAATTCGGAAAAAGAAGACATCCACCACTCGAGAACAATAGGATTAAACAGCTTAAATATTTCATGGTCTTGGTACGACTTAGTTTGGAAATGTATGGAAGAAGGAGTGCTAACGCTACCGCGGGATGATTCTCTAGCTATATTTACATCTGAGTCCTTCGGCATAGCTTCACCTATAAGCTAAGCATAGGGAATAGAACTTCATTTAAATATCTTAGGAAGGCTTGACCAGTGGTTTTTTGATTTATTTGTTATTGAGATTTTTTTATTTTTTCGAGGCAAAATATTTTATTTTAGAATGATTTTATGGTTTTTCTTTGATTATGGAGGCTTATTTCTTA
>CAZOPU010000032.1:0-14639 GCA_964581965.1 uncultured Methanosarcinales archaeon
TGAAAATATAGATGAAATAGAAAAAGAATAAAATAATTTTAAAAATAAATAATCATAGAATAATTAGTAAAAAAACTCCAACAAAATATTCTTAAAGAAATAAAAAATAATTACACAATCGATATTGATGTAAATGCAGGCAGCAGTATTTTGTTTGCAACATAATTAGCCACTTTGTTTGCAGAGTAAAATACTCCTGGAATAAGTTCTATTTTCTCATCTATTTGATTTTCACGTATTTTAGAATACGCTTTTGAATTATGTCCAAAAGGACTGTTAAATGTATAAAGATGATATGCAAATCTGTCTTTTATCTGAACTTCTATAGGTCCTTTTGTACTCTTAAGATTAAAGTCTATCCAAGTTCCATAAATCAAATCATTCCTGAATTTGTCAGCTATACGACTATCAACCTCCCCATTTTTATCCAAGTATGATATTTTAAGAAGATTCATAATTGCGTTTTCTGATCTTTCCTGAATTTTTTTTATTTCGTCTTTTGCAGGCAACCTTCCAAATTCATTAAAACCAATTTCTTTTAATGGATCTTCCTCAATCAAGTTATATCTGTGCTCAGTCTTGAAATATTTCTTTTTGTTTTTTGTAGCGTTTACTCTATTCAACATATCAACCACATGTCCTAATCCAGGAACCACTTCAATTCCCCCTATTCCATCAAAATGCGGATCATTTTTCTTTCTTATACCTACCGCGTTCTTTGCAAGTTTCAACGCTTCAGAAAGACCTTTTACTCTTCCTTCTAATCTATATTCATCTTCTCCAATGAAATAATCCCTAACATTAGCTGTAGCAAGCAACAAATCCTGTCTATGCTGACCATTACTCATTGCAATAAGTGCACCCGCAGGAAGAAATTTCTCCGGTGCATTAATCAAAAATGATTCTGTTTCTTCCTCTGATAAAAAGTGATCAACAGGTGTTTCTTTTACTGATACTGGGAACTTCATCATTGCCTGAAGTGTTAATATTGCACGTTTTCTTGTTGATGCAGCAGACAGATATTTTTTATTCTCAGGATTTTTAACAAAATTATAAAGCTGATTAAGCCAAGGCTCAAGATCTTTTTGCAAAACTTCCTCTGTTCCCCCCTCAGAATTACATTTAAATGCAACTTTTATATGTCTTTGAGGCTTTATTCCTTTAAGTCTATTTTCAAAATAATGTTTCAGTATACTACTCCTATTATCTGTCCAAACTGGCGCATCTCTGTTTAGCTTATCTAAAAAATTATTATTTATCGATATTTCCAGACGAGAAATTACTTCATCCTGAAATTCCTCATCTGAGATAATTTTTCCTGCAGAATTATATTTATCATGAACCTGCATCATTGCAGACTTTATTTTCCCAGATAATTTATTCAGATCATTCCTGAATTCAAGAGGTAATTCAGGCATAGCTATTATTTTGTAAACCACGGTTTATAGATAGCAAAATAACTATTTAAATCTTTCGTTATTTAATTACTTTCAAGTAATAAAAAATTACAAATTGAGATTTAAAATAAACAAAATTTACAATATATCCTCAATAGGCTTTTTCTTCTGTTTTCCTGCAGGTGCAGACGCCTGCTCTGCCTCTTTTTGTATATCAACACCCAAATCCTTTAACGCACCCATGTGCATCTGAACCAGCTGCTCCACAATGCCCAAAATTCTTATCATTTCCTGCCTTTCCTTCAACAGAGTTGACAAGGAACCTTTGTGAAAACCTATCTGCTCATCTTTTGATTGAGTATCTTTCGTTTCTGCCTTTGTTTTTGAAGCCATTAAAACCACCTCTTTTAGCCATTATAAATAGAAGTATTTAAAATTTGCTACGCAAAATCCTCAAGAATCAAAACTTAAAAAACAAAAATAATAAATAAGACAACAAACAAAACAAAAACAGATAAATACACCAACGTATTTCTGAAGAGCAATGGCATTAGGAAAAATAACTGGAAAAGCAACCACGAATGATTTCAAGTTCCTGGTTGAAACTGAAACAACAAAGTTCGAATACATACAAGTCCCGCACAAAGAGTATGGAAAAATCCTCTGCCAAATAATAGAAATAGAAAGAGACCAAGAAAAGGAAATAGCATACTGCACAGTAATAGGATATAAGAGCGACGACAAAATAAAAAAACCAAGAATACCCTTCGACATAGGCGCAGAAGTAGAGCAAGCAGAAGATGAATTCATAAAAGAAATAATAAAGCTCGAAAATGCAGAGAATGGCGCACACATAGGAAAACTGGACGGCAAGAACATAGATGTAAGCCTGGACTTAAACAAAGTTTTAACAATGCACCTCTCAATCCTCGCAAAGTCAGGTTCAGGAAAGTCATACTCCGTAGGAGTTATTCTTGAAGAAATGATTTCAAAAAATATCCCCTTATTAGTATTTGACCCGCACGGAGAATATGCTACTCTCAGATTCAAGAATGACAACAAGGAAGACCTAAAAAAATTAAAATCTTTTGAACTAAAACCACAGGCATTCCCCGTGCAGGAATTCGGGGATCCCACAGTAATCCCTGGCGCAAGACCAATAAGGCTTAACAAGAGCTCAGACCAAGAAGAATTATTACATTTGCTTCCTGGAAAATTAACAAACAGTCAGTTGGCCATATTATATAGCAGCCTAAAAAACATAAAAAGCACAGACTTTGACGCAATCCTTTCTGCATTAGAACTTGAAGAAAGCAACTCCAAATGGAGCGTTATAAGCATGATTGAGCATCTTAAAAATCTTAATATTTTCTCAGATACATATGTATCATATAACGAGTTAATAAAGCCTGGCTGCTGCAGCATAATAAATATGAAAGGCATAAACCCAGATATCCAAGAATTAATAGTTTACAAAATATGCAAAGATTTATTTGAGCTAAGAAAGAAAGGAAAGCTTCCTCCTTTTTTTATGATAATAGAAGAAGCCCACAATTATTGCCCTGAAAGAAGTTTTGGAGAAACAAAAGCAAGCAAGATAATAAGAAGCATAGCCTCAGAAGGAAGAAAATTCGGACTGGGATTATGCGTAATAAGCCAGAGACCCGCAAGAGTAGACAAATCAATATTAAGCCAGTGCTCAACACAATTCGTGCTCAAAGTGACAAATCCAAATGATCTTAAAGCTATAACTTCTGCAATAGAAGGACTCACCTCGTCAACAGAACAAGAAATCCAAAATCTACCTATAGGAACTGCATTAATAACAGGATTAACCGAAGTGCCATTGTTCGTCAACATACGCCCCAGAAAAAGTATGCATGGAGGAAAATCACAAGCAATGATTCAAAACAGCACATTCATAGAAAAAAGCGCAGCATTTCAAGAAAAACAAATCCTGCCATTAGTGAAGCCCTCAAACTTTACTAAAAGCCAGTCAAAAAAAAGAACAATATTAATTCCATGCTTTAATTTCCTGTGCTCAGATGCAGGAGGAGACTTCAACCTCCTTGTAGAAATGAACAACGGAGGAATAGTTTTTGACAAAGACAATTTCAAAACAAAACTAATACCTGACATGAAATTGATGGACTCCAAGAAAATAAACATATTAAGATTCGCATTCAAGAAAAACAAATTCAAGGAATCAGACCTAATTTCTGCCCTGGGACTTAACCTAGGGATAAATGAGGACCTTACAAATCTTGTAAAAACAGGATATCTTTCCAAGTCAGCAGACAATTACACTTTATCAGATAAATATGTCTTTTCCAAGCTCTCCAATCAGAAAAACAACTACAAAATAGAGTCTGAAGAAATACAATACGACGAGAAGCTTCCTCAGAAAGTAAGCTTGGATGAAATGATAGAAAGATTAAGGGCATTCACAAACATAAAAGACAGAAGTGAATGCTATCTAGTCAAATTAGAGGACTAAACTAAGATATTTATCTCGCTCACAACTAAATTATTTTGCAAAAACATCTTATAATTACTCAATTAAACTAAATATTTTTAAAATCTGCTTCCCCCTAACTTAAAATGACCGCAGTAACGCCTAACGCATTCGGAACATTGCTTACAAACATAGTAATAGCAATACTTATACTATTAATAGGCTTTGTTTTTGGAAAAATAGTGGGTCTTCTCCTCAATAAGTTAATATCCTCACTATCCATAAACAAAAGCCTAAAGAAAAAAAGCAAGATGAGACTGTCTTTCTCAAAAGGGCTGTCAGATTCTGTGTCAATATGCATATATATACTAACAGTCATACTCGCATTCAAGAGGCTTAAAATACTTAATTTAGCAGCCAAAATAATAATATTAACAATAATAATACTAGTATTAGGAGCAGCACTTATAGCAATAATAAAATTTATTACAAACCTGATTTTCGGAATCAATATTCTATCTTCCAAAAAATTTGAAAGAGGAGACTTAGTAAAGATTAAGAAAATAGAAGGAACAGTAGAAAAAATAGGGCTAAGCCACACAATCCTAAAAACTTCATCAGGAGATATATTTGTTATAGCAAACAAAATATTTTTCAGAAACAAATTCTATGTTGAGAAAAAGAAAACTAAATCAGCATAATGGCTCAAGCAGACCAGTAATGCTCCATATCTGAGTTCTTACAAACATAGGAATATTCATGTCATTAGACAATTCCTCAAGCTCAGATATAACCCTATTAACAACTAAAGACAATTCATCTTTAGAACAACCCTCAAGATCTTTCTGCATAGATGATATTTTAAGCCTCACATTTTTAGATACAGTGCTATCTTGCTGCATCTCTCCGAATATTTCAAGGGCCTGTTTTAAATTATTGTCCGTCATTGCAATCACTTCCTACTTATTCATGAGAATGTTTTCTCTTTTCTTTAGAAGAAGGAGACTGTGCATCCTTCTTAGAATTGTCAAGCTCAGCCATTATTTCTTCCTGCAGCTTCTTTGACTTGTCTCTTGCAGCCTGCTCCTGTTTCTCAATTGATGATATCCTTAACTCAAGCACTTTCTTTTTTGAATCTAACTCATCTCTTAATTTAGCCGCGTCGGTCCTGACCATTATACTTCCTATAATTCTATATGCATCTTTTGAATTCTGCAATTCATCTAATGCAGAATCTATCTCAAGAAGTTGTGATTGAAAAGATTGCCTTTGTGCAGAAAGCTGCTGCGTGTTTTGCTCAAGCATAGACAAATTATTTATTTTCTCCTGTACTCCTTCATTCATCTTCAAGCACCTTGTTTGTTTTCTCATTTATAGTCAATATTCTCGTTATTGATGTTAATATTGATCTTAATGCGACAGAGTCTTGGGCTGAAACATTAATTTCTAGGTTGTTTCCCTTTCTGTTAATAAAGTATTCTGCCCTCCCATTTGACAATACTTTCTCCTCAAAAGAGAAAAGCCGCTCCATCTCATCGACACCATCCTCTATTAATATAACTGCTTTAAGCATCTTGACTGCCTATATGGCATCCACTTTCGTAGAAACAACCCTTTTCTTGAACACAATTTTAGAGCCGCAATAAGGGCATCTTACTCTTTTTTTCATTTGAGCTTCATTTAATTGCTTATTACAACTGAAACAAACATATCCTGCCATGTTAATCCCCTTTTCCTTATTTACAAATCAATCCTAAAAAATTAAATCTTTTTTATATCAGTCTCTGCCGAAAATGCCCTTCCTGTAAATACCTTATTGCACTTGCTGCATGCCCACACGCCTGCAGACTGCTTTTTTACCTTCTGCGCTGCGCAATATGGACACTTGTAGCTTTTTCTTGAATTATCTTCAACCTTAGCCAATTTTTCCTTTACAGTCCTTCCGTATCTTGTGCCAAATCTTTTTGTTATTAAATTTGTTTTGCTTGCCATTTTTTACCTTCTGAATTTGAAATGGGGCTGCCCGGACTTTCAGCATTAACATTATGTAAAATGACTTTGAACCGGGGTCTTCAGGTCCCAAACCTAAAAGGCTAGCCAAGTTACCCCACAGCCCCACAATAAAAGGAAAGTCAGACCCTTTATAAACTTTTCTTAATAAATATTTCAACGTCGTCTAAAAAATTATTTAACTGCAATAGTACTTGGACTTCTTCTTCCAACCACAGGCCCTGGAGAAACAGAAAACCCTACCTTTGCTAAATTGTCCCTTACAATCCTTGCGTAAGAATATGTTGAAAGAACCACCCCTTATTCATTCTAGAATAAATATCCCTAAAAAAATCCTCAGTCCACATTTCAGGGTGCTTTTTAGGAGAGAATGGGTCAAAGAAAACAAAGTCTGCATTTTCTTCTGATTTGTTGATTAATACCCTTGCATCTCCAACACACAGGATTAGTTTTATGTTATTTTTAATTAGGACTGTTTCTTTTGTTTCTACGAATTGTTCTATTAAATCTTTAATTAAATAGTAGCTTTTGAACTTTGGAGTTATTTCTAAACATTTCTTTAGAATTTCTTCATCATTTTCAAAGCAATATATTGTTATTTTTCCCTTGCCTTTTTCCAAAAACAAATCTAAAGCCGCCGCAGCATTATATCCTATTCCGAAGCAGACATCATAAATTACTGGATTTTCTTTCTCCCAAATTTTTAATGGAATCGCATATTTTTTGAATGCTTCTTCTACCGCTCCGCTTTTAGAATGATACGGCTGATCATAGAATTCATTTCTAAAAGAAGGAGATCCATCATCCGTAATTATAGGGTTAATATTCATTAAAAAAAAAAGAAAACATAAAAGAATAAAAAATTTTGCTTTCAAGAAACAATAAAATTATTTCTCAAAAAGCTTTACCAGTGCATATACTGCAGACACTCCTACAAGAACGTATACTATTGTTGCAAGTACAGTCTGTCCGAATATTATGCTTACAAGGTTCACGTTGAACAAGCCCACAAGCAGCCAGTTCAAACCACCTACTATAAGCAAAATATATGCTAGGTAGTCATACCATTTTTTTTCGTTCGCCATTTTTTACCTCCTGAATTTTGTTTAAAACCATTATTAGCCTTTAAAACTATAAATCTGCTTAAATTACCTATGAATGACTGCGAATAAAAAAGTTAATTTTGCATAACCTCATCAGCGCAACATAATCAATTAAACAAAAGAAGCAAACCAAATGAAAAAGAAAAAAAAGAAAAAATTATTAAAAATTTAGTCCTGTGCAAGACCATATATTGCCTTCAATGCAACAATTATTGTAGCTGGTATTACAAAGGTCATTATTGCGCCGAATACACTGCTTAAATAATTTCCTATCACTGGAACAAGCTGAAGTGTCTGACCACCAAAGTATGTTACCAATATCAAGGATACAGCTGCAAGCAAGTAGTCCTTTGTTTCGGTTTTAGTTACATTAAAAAATCCGACAATCAATCCTAATACAATTAGAATTGCAGTTACTGCTGCCGAACCTGCACCTAAAAGACTTACTATTATTCCACCTATAAGTGCGAGTATTATTCCTATAATAAATGCCCACACTCCAACTTTAGACGTTGTTGATTCTTTTGCCATATTTATACCCCCTAATCGTTTATATTTAACATAATTAAGGCATTAAACGTAGTATTTAAATCTTACGGACAGCAGAACTATTACATTAACAACAAATAAGAAAATAGAATGCTCCCGCCGGTAACTGAAATCTTACGATTTCCGAGACCGTCGTTCACATACTTCGTATGCTCCCGCCGGGATTCGAACCCAGGTCATCGCCTGTCCTTGACATTTGCCTCGAAAGGGCGATATGATTGGCCGGACTACACTACAGGAGCGTTCCTCTTAGGACTTTTAATCCTTTTTTATTTATTTCTCTTTTAAAAAAAAGAGTGGGCCCGGGGACAAAGTCGCCTTACGGCTCCATGCCACCCAGTCCCATCAACGATGGGCCCGGGGAGATTTGAACTCCCGACCACCGGCTCTCTTCGAGCCTTTCTTATGAAACGAGGTCATATAAGACCGGCGCTCCACCAGGCTAAGCTACAGGCCCAACATACACTAGGACACCTCAAATTAAACTGTACGCTTGAGGACAAAGTCCGAAACGTACGCGGTGTTAACGGACGCAACCGTTATGCGGAAGACGGGATTTGAACCCGTGTCACAGCCTTGGCAAGGCCGTATACTAACCACTATACTACTTCCGCCCGAGCTATTATATAAAGAAGATGCAACCCTCTTTTAAAAGTTTCGAATTTTAAGCAATTCTTATGTAAAAAAATAAAAACAAGCAAATTAATTAAATACCTAATCATATTTTAATAACATAAAATGCTTGAAAAAAAGATTAAGATTACTGCGATAACATTTCTATTGATTTTTATTTTAGCACTTTTACTCACTGGTAATTTAATAAGACAAGAAGTTTGCTTCGAAGAAAAATGTTTCAAAGTGGAGAAAGTGAATACTCCTTCTGAAAGAGAAAAAGGACTTATGTTCAGATATTCTCTTGATGAAAATAAGGGAATGCTTTTTGTGTTTGAGAATGAAAGCATTTATTCTTTCTGGATGAAAAATACATATATTCCACTAGATATGATTTGGATAAATGAGGGTAAACAAGTTGTTTTTGTTTTTAAGAATACAACACCCTGTAAGGAAATATGTCCTCCAATTACACCTTTGTCAAATGCAAAATATGTTCTAGAGATAAACGCAGGCCTTGCAGACAAATACGATATAAACATTGGAGATGAAGCAAGAATAAAATAAAAATATAAAATGCGAGGGAAGGGATTCGAACCCTCGAACCCACTAAGGGACAGGATGTCTCAAACCACTGCTTGAGTGTCCATCTAATTGCTTAAGTCCTGCGCATTTGACCAGGCTTTGCTACCCTCGCGTATTCTAAAGAATTAAGTAATAGTATATAAAGATTTATTTTATATTTAATCTCTTGTATACTTTTGTTAAACAAACATCCATTCCCGCGTATAAATCGGGTCTCCCCGTCCAACTAGATGCCAAATAAGCAGTTTTTCTACAACCCCCAAGACAAGCTGACTGATACTCACAATTTTCGGCAGAGCAATTCCCTTTTAATTTATCTCTCAAAGTTTCTTCACTCATATCGATATTATTGCTAATTTTTATCTCTCCAGTTTCATCTATCTCTCCTATTTTTCCAATCTTGCTGTCTTTAAGCCAAAAACACCAATATACTTCTTTTTTCTTAAGAGATACACCTAAATAATCCCCATTTATTGCAGGACAAGCATATTTACTAGCAACCCACACATCACTTCCAGGCGAGAGTTTTTTTCTCGCTTCCTCAACAGTTTTACCATATAAGTTTGGACCAAATCCAAAAGATAATCTGAGTCTTGGACCATCTTTGAACTTATTTTCTTCAACAGTTTTCACAAGCAAATCCGTATTCTTGTCAGTTATAAAGTAATCTTTCCATTCTGGTTCCATTGCACGTATAAATTGTATTCCTTTGACACCCATATTTTTGCAAATCTCAACCAAGCCAGGAATTGATTTTATATTATCTTTCCACACAACATTATTTACATAAACATCCAAACCTTCTTTAACTGCTCGCGCAATATTAGTTTTTATTTTTTCATACGTCGCTTTATTCACTTTCTGCCAGAATTTTTGTTCATTTGCGTTTGCAAAAAAAGTAACACTGATTGATTCAATTCCGGCACTTTTTAAGTTCTTAACTAAACTATTATCTAATTTATACCCATTTGAAAGAATAAACTTTTGATTAAACTTACTTATTACATCCAACAAATACTGACTGGTGCTTATTTCTGGAGGATAAATAAATATTTTAGAATTCTTAAACTGACCACTTATTTTTTCAATTGCCTTTATTTCTTCAGATTTTTCATCTTCCAACATATCTATACCAGAACAGGCACCATAAAAACAACCACTGCATTCAAAATTGCACTTGTTGCCAACATCAAGAAAGTCCAAATTAGAAGGAACAACGTTTTTAGTTAGCACATCAATAGTCATTTTAATTAGCCACCACTAATAAGTAGTTATTAATATATAAACTTTTCGCAATGGACAATGAACAATGAACAACAAAACACACTTCATAATCAACAAAAAATGAATTAAACAAATAAAATATATCTACAAGACCGAAAAACAAAATACACAAATGAAAGCCTCTGGGGAGATTTGAACTCCCGACCTCGACATTACCAATGTCGCGCTATACCGCTAAGCCACAGAGGCATACCTGAAAAGACTAACATATCATTTATATAATTTGCTAATCCCATCGTCTTTTATCATTAAAAAAAGCTAAAATATATAAAAGCAAAAATAAAAAATATCAAAATGGATCCAAATATAATACTTTATATGACTAGCTTATTCAAATGGGCTAATGTATTTATCTCATTGTTTATAATATTAATAGCCTATTCTTTTTTTCAAAGAACAAAACCCCATAGCAGCAGAACTCCATGGATAATCCTGTTCATTGCTGTAATAATGTTTTTCATATTTGAATTGTCAAATGCAGTTTTTCCAGACTTAAATCCTATACCTGAAATGAGAGACTTTTTCAAAACATTATTTGTAGCATTTGTATTATATGTTTTCGTTTATGAGAATTACCTTATTGCACATTCAGATAAAATTGTAATAGAGAAAAAAGACTCGTTGATAAAAAACAACAGCACCAATAATGCAACTCCCACTGCATCGGATATCTCAATCACCCAGCAACAGACGACTGCACAACCTATTTCTAAGCAAAAGAGCAACACAAAAAAGACAAAAAACTAAAAATGGAGTTAAAACAAGTAATATTAGTAAGGGCAGACTTAAAAATGCCTAAGGGAAAGCTTGCAGCTCAGGTTGCGCATGGAAGCGTGGAAGCTGTTCTTAACAGCAACGACAAGCTAGTCCAAGCCTGGAGAAAGCAAGGAATGAAAAAATCAGTTCTAAGAGTAGAAAACCTTGATGAATTAAGCAGCCTTCTAGTAGCAGCCAAGAATGAAGGGTTAAAAGTTGGACTTATTAATGATGCGGGAAGAACATGCTTGCCTGAGGGAACAACTACAGTTCTGGGAATAGGTCCTGATTCAGAGGAAAAAATAGATAGAGTAACTGCACATCTTAAATTACTTTAAGTTTGATTTATTTTTACATTCAAGCTCAAGAAGATATTTCTTTAATTCCAATCCCGCAGAGTAGCCTCCAAATCCATTTGATGCAACAACCCTGTGGCATGGAATTACTATTGGAATTTTGTTAGCTCCACAGGCATTTGCGACCGCTCTGTATGAGTATGGCGCATTTATTTTCTTAGCAAGCTCTTTGTATGAAACTGTTTTTCCATAAGGTATTTTAGTTATTTCTTCCCAGACTTTCTTCTGGAACTCAGTCCCTTCCATTTTTAATAAAATTGAGAATTTACTTCTTTTTCCCTTAAAATATTCCTTTAGCTGCAAACAGCATTCTTTCTCATAAGGAGCATATTTCCCTTTTTTCTTTATATTAAGATTTATTTCTATTATCTTTCCGTTAGATGATTTTATCTCAAAAAAAGGAGGAGTCATTTCTTTGATACTTTGTCGCTTATTATTGCAGAATTTCCTGATGGATCCACAAGAGTCATAGTTAATTTCTCCTGGCCCATCATTGCCCTCATTAGTTTCTTTAGCATATTTTTTGCTTTTTTCCTTTCATCTTCTTCCTCAGCAGCGTCTCTTAAAAGCTCTATTTGTTTTTTCATCCTGCTAAGTATTCCTTCAACATTAGTTATGTATCCGTTGCTAGCTTCACCCGGCTCTATTGATCCTATATGAGGTATTTTTATTGTTGCTGAAGAAGATTTAATGACTCTTATTTTCATGTCATCCTCCGATGATATTTCCAAAGATAATTTCACAGGTGGCTTCTGCTCGTCTGATTCAACATCTGCTTTATGGTAATTGCATTCAGGGTTTTCGCAATCCATTGAATATATAAGCAGCTTGCCGAAATAAGGAACTTCTCTTTCTGCCTGCCTTAATGTAAGCGTATTCTTATGGCAGAATTGGCACAATTCTCCCTCGATAACTTCAATATTAAATTCGTCTTTTTCCATTAAATAACAAAATGCAAATGCTTATTTAAAAACTTTGTTGTTGTGAAAAATCAGTAATATTGAATAACATTATTAAAGAAAAAAATCTGATAATATTAAACAAATAAAAATATATTAAAATAAAAAACTAGAGGACTCAATCCTCATCATCAGAAACTGCCTTTGAAGAAGCTGCACTTTTAGCAGATGTTTCTGCTGCTTTGTAAATCTCTGCAAAGCTTGGAACTACAACAATATATTCTTCTCCAAAGCCTGCTATGTCTCCACTCACAGCCTCTATTGTCTTCTTTAGCTTATTTATAGCTCTTTTTAACTCAACCATGTCTTTGTCTTTTAATGGTTTTATGTTAACAAGGCAAATAGTATTACCTTCCCTTAAAGCTTCAAGAACTCCTTTTATATCAGAAAAATCTTCCAATACAAACGGCCTTACTATGACTTTAGATGAACTAGTTCTTGAACCTTCCGGATCCAAAACGACAAATTCATCATCTGTCTCTTCACTATCATCATCAAACTTGTTCTTTCCCTTCTTTTGTGAAAAGAAACTTGCCAAACCAGCCATAATAATCTCCTCCTGAAATTTTTGTTTTTACTATCCCATACTCTAATTGAGCCTGATATGATTTTGATTATAATAATCATATTTAAACCTTTCGATTAAATATTCTTATTTAAAAAAATAGTCAGAAAAGACAGTATTTTCTCTTTTTTTGTCAATTAGGCCCTAAATCAAACTTTTTGACATATAAGGTCCATCATGACTGTATCCCTTTTTTTTATAATAATCCCTAACTCCTACCCCTGAAATAACAAGAATCTTGGATTTTTTATTTTCAGCAGCCATTTTCTCAGCCTCTGCCAAAAGTTTTCCTCCATATCCCCTATGCTGCGCATTTGTCTTTTCTCCCTTCAATTGAGCAGCCCTCCCATAAACATGAAGCTCCCTGACTATAGCACTATCTTCTGTTATTTCTTTTCTTAAGCTTTGGGAGGGGAATCTCATCCTTACAAAACCCAGCAACCTGTCTTTTGAATCCACATAACTAATAAAATACTCTGTTCCTCCGCTTGAATCATATATTAAGTTTTTAAGTTTTACAGGAAGAGCCACTTCTTCATCCTTTATCTCTCTTGCACGTATGTCCTTTTCAGAATACCCTTTTTCTTTCATTTTTGAGGAAACAATCTGACGCAAGTTATTTTTATCAATTGCACTTATTGCAAACTTTGCAGGAATGTCTCTTTGAATTCTCATAACCCTGCAATATTCTGGCACATAATTAAGACCTTCGGAAAGTATTTCAACAGCTTCATCAATTTCATAAGGAGAATATTCTTTCCTTATCATCATATCCTCAAGAATAGTCCCAGGCATAACCATAGTTGGATATATCTTGAGCATGTCCGGTCTGAAATCAGGATTATTGAATAAATCCCTTAACTCATTTACATCATTTTCCTTGCTAGACCCAGGCAGCCCAGGCATCATGTGGAAATTAAGCTTAAATCCCAAGTCTTTAAGCTCACGAATGCTTCTTTTTGCATCATCAATCGTATGACCTCTATTAATTCCAGATAGAATTTTATCACTAAGCGTCTGGATGCCTAGCTCTATCCTTGTGCACCCATACTCAAGCATCTTGTTTCCGTGCTCTGCAAACCCCCAATCGGGCTTAGTTTCCAATGTCAAGCCCACACATTTTATATTAGAATTTTCATTATTTCTTTTTTCCTCATCCAGACATCTTTTGTTTTTAGATTTTATATCCAGAAGCTTTTTTTGTATTGACTCTGTTCTTTTTTTGTTTTTTATGTCCCCCGGCAATTCAAAGAATTCCTTGAATTTTTTTAGATTGAATATTTCTTCCTCATAAAACATATCTGAGAAATCATTAAGTGCAGCATATATATCCCTTATAAAAGATTCTTTGTATTCATCGCTAAAAGATATAAATGTTCCACCTAATACTATAATTTCAGCCTTTTCAGGACTTTGTCCTATTGCAATATACTGCTCAAGCCTACTCATAACCTGAAGATAAGAATCATAATTATTCCTTATCCCTCTCATAGTGGCAGGCTCGTTTCCCGTATATGATTGGGGAACATCACCAAACGAGCTCCCTAATCCTCCAGGACAATAAATACATTTGCCATGAGGACATCTTCCTGGTTTTGACATTACTGCAATCACCGCAACCCCTGATCCAGTCCTCATAGGCTTTGTGTGGATAAATTCTTTAAGAACCCCTATATCCTCTGTATCTGCATTTAAGAAAAGTTCTATATCTGTAGGAATACGCTTCATGCCTAATTTTCTGCAAAGAGATATCTTATGCTTAGCTATGTCTGATTTAGAGGGCTTTTCCCTCTTCACGAATTCAATAATTTCTCTTAAAAATACTTTTATCTTTATTTTATCATCACTATCTGAATAATGAGGTATATTTTCAGTCATTTCTTCCATGAATTCAGAAAAACCAATTATTTTAAAATAGTTATGGAATATTTCACATAAAATAGGCAAAGGAAGAAAAAATAAAAAAGAGCAATAACCATCAGACAATAGAAATATAATTATAAATACA
>CAZOPU010000033.1:0-14459 GCA_964581965.1 uncultured Methanosarcinales archaeon
GCAGTAGAGGAACTTAGGAAATATAATTTTTTGGATATTGTAACTTCAAGACCTCTGGATTTGGAGGATAAAACTAAGAAATCTGTTGAATTAATTTTCCCTAATTCATTTGAAGGGGTTTATTTATCCAATAAGTATGGTGTTAATGGTGCTCGCAGGTCAAAGTCAGATATTTTCAATGAGTTGGGTTCTGATGTTGTTATTGAGGATTCTGCAGAGTTTGCAAAAGAGGGAGTCAAGGATGGGAGACTTGTTTTTCTTTTTAATAGGAGATGGAATATAGATGAGAAAGTCAGCTCGAAAATTATTCGTGTCGATTATTTTCCTCAGGTTGTTGAGATTATAAAAAAATACAGATGATTTTTTGTCTTTTTCCGTTTGCATTCCGGTTTTATGCTAGTTAATTTTTTTAATTTTGTTTTTCTCTTTTTTTTAATGGCGAGCGCGGATAATGAAGACAGTTTTCAGGATGAATTGAGTGAGGATCAGGTTCTTTTTTACCAGAAGGTTGCGGATTATGTTCGTAGGCATCCTGAATTTGTTGATGAGCTTCAGAATAGGATCGAAGAGGAAGAGAAGAGAATGGGTGGAAATAGGGAGAAAAAGGAGTATAAGCAATGTAGGGAAGAAAAGGGTAAAGAAGAGAAGCGAAGGAAGAACTTTATGTCTCTTGATGATGAGAAGATAAATACTATTGCTGATGAATTGTCGGGTATGATTTTTAGCAGGGATGGCTCAAATTGCTCTCTTTTGGAGAAAACTGTGCAGGATGCTTTCTCTGGCATGGTTAAGAATTATCTGTCGAAGTATGCAGAATGATGTTTGTAATGTCTGTGCAAAAACTGTGATATACTTTATTACTACTATATAAAGAAAACAAGACGAAAATATTTAAATATTGCATGGCTTTCCATTTATCATGAAGATTAATGATGTCGATTTAAAATTATTAAGGGGCGCGTTGGAAGACACTTTGTCTATTTACTGTGCTCAATTGGGGGTTAAGTTTAATAATTTTGAAGATTTAGCTTTAACTCCGGAAAAACCTAATTCTGCAAGAACAGTAATTCCTATAAAGTATGATTCAGTGCCAGTAGGGGAGATTTATGTTCTTGCTTTTGTTAAAGGTGATGGTACTGGAGATTCAAAAACATATAAATTAAATAATTTAATTATTCCGAGGGAATTTAGGCACAAAGAAAAACCTGAAAGAGTAATTCCTAGGTCAAAAAAAGGAGTTATGGCTGAGGCATTTCTGCCATTGTTTTCTATTGCTCCTAATGGGTATCTTGCGGTATTTGCATCCTGTTTAGATGAATTAAGCATAGATGGTGATAATAAAATTGTTTCTATTGGCAGGCTTGGCCTGAATAATTTTAATTACTCAAAAGCATTAAAGAGAAAATTAGGGGCTCTTCCTAGAATATATGCAACTGTAGAAGAATATATTGATGGACAACGTTATGGAGATCCTCATTCAGTATATTATAACAGAAGCACAGAGGATGCTTTGCAGGTTGTAGGATTTCTGGGAATTAAAGATGAAAACAATCCACTTATGCGAGATTCCAGATTTTGGTCATCGCCTTTAATTAAAGATTAATCTTTATTTAGAATAATTAAAGAAAGTCCCAGTCTTTAAGGTTTTTCTCGTCCTCTTTCCATCTGTCTCCTATGTCTATCCTGTAGTACATCCTTGGCATGTGGATTTTTTTTATTCTGTTGTATGCTATTCTTTTGGCTTCTTCCATTGTGTTTCCTGTGCCGCATACTATCATTACAACTCCTGATGTTCCTGCTATTCTCCATTCGTTTTCTACAAGCTTTACGTCTTCTATGTGGAGTCCTTCTGTTCCTTCTTCCAGGTATATTTTTGCATTCTTTGATTTTACGCTGTATGTTTTGTCGTCGTTAAAAGGAAATGGGGGAACTACGAGCCTTACTCCCAAGTGGAATCCGTTTTTTACTTTAAGCTCAAAATCCTCTCCGTTTGCAAGCTTCCAGAAGAATTCTCCCACTGGCATTTGGAAGCTGTCTATTTGTATGCTTATTGTTGGGTATCCAAATCTAGATGTAAATTCAAGAGGATGTATTCCTTCTTTGTTTACTATGCAATTTATGTCTATATATCCTACGTATTTTGTTTTTGCTAATTCTTCCTCGAATTTTCCAAGAGTTTCATCAAATATTTTGCTGTTGTGAGTCCAGAACATTGATGTTCCCATTTCTCCTGTATCTGGTCCTAAGTCTCCTGTGAAAAGTCTTTTGTGTTCGAAGTTTACGTTTATCGGTTTGATGAATTTTTTTCCATTAAAGAATGCGCCTACTGCAACTTCTACTCCTTCCATTTTTTTCTGGAGTTGTATTCTTGGGATTTTGTCTTTCCATTCTTTGTATCTTTCAATTACATCTATTACGTCTTTTCCCTCTGGATGATATCCTATGTAAAGGATTCCAAGTGCTGTCGGCTTGTATTCGCCTGTAGGTTTAAGAACGTATGCTGTAGGATTTTTCTTTATGTATTCTATTGCTTCATCAAATGAGGAAAAATCTTCGTATGGAATTATTTTTATTCCTTTCTTTTTCATTTCTTCTGTTCCGAAGCTTCTGTCCTCTTCTAGTTTGTCTGTGTATGCAGTTCCACCTACTACTTTTTTTCCTTTTTTCCTTAAGCGCTGGGCCATTTTTCCCAGTCCCAGAACATCGTCGAATATTATTACATCTGCCCAGTCTATATGCTGGGTGTAGTCATCCACGAAATCTATAAATCCTGATGCAACATCTCTTTCTTCCTTGCATTTTACATAATACTTTACTTCATGGCCTTCTTTTTTTATGTGCCATGCAAGGTCTCCTGAAAGGTTGTCAAGGCTTACAAACAAAAATTTTTTCTTTTCCATTTTTTTACTTTTTTATAACTGAATGGCACTCTTCTGTGTCAAGGTTCCAGAGCTCCTTCCATCCTGTGTCTCCCACAAGGAAGTCTATTTCCTTTGAATTTAGCTCTATTGCTTTTTTTATGTGTTCTATTATTAATAGTTTTCCTAAGTTCTTTATTTCGGGATTGTACCCTCCGTTTATTACGTAGTAATTATCTTTGTATTTAACTGCTAGCTCTGCACCTTTTATTTGCCCGTTTATCTCAACCAGAAGTGTGTGGAGCATATTTTTCTCTTCAAGATATGTGGTGAATGATTTCATTTCTTTGTGGTTGTCTTCATCGTTGAAATCAGAATCTTCTTTGAATCTTGCCTTGCTTAGCTCAACGAATTTATCTATGTTGTTTTCTTTGGTCCATTTTAGGGCATAATTTGTGTTTTCAAGAAGTTTAAGGTCTCTAAGCAGGTTTTTTTTGTGTTTTTTTCCGAATCGCTCAAGGTAATCTTCTATTTTTTTTATTTTTTTTAAGTCTAGAAAAAACCTCTTGTCTTTTTCTCCTAGTATTACTCTGAAATCTGGGGAGAGTTCTAATATTTTTTTTATTTGTTCTCCATTCATGTCGAAAAGATATGTCTGGGAGGGAAGCGCGTTTTTTATTTCTGGAAAATATTTCTCATCTATCCAGAATGTCCTGTTTTCCATTCTTTCTCCTCCGAAGTGGGTGTATTTATTGTCTCTTAAATCCAGCCAGAGTGTAATTAGGCCTACTTCTTTATTGCCTTCATTCTCATCTTTTAGAATTATGAAATGTGGCCTGTGGATTTTTTCATCAAAAAAAGACAGGACTATATCCCATTCAGTCCATATATTTGTGTCTTTCCTGAATTTTTCCCAGAGCTTTTTGCACTCAGAAATGTCTGTTATTATTTCCTTATTCATGGTTTTCAAGATTTTAAAGTTAGATTTCCCTTAGATATCCCCAGTTGTGAAGCCTGTCGCTGTCTTCATACCATCTGTCTCCAATGTCGTTTCTATAATACATGTGGGGTATTATTATATTTCTTATTCTGGAATATGCTTGGGCCTGTGCCTGTCTCATTGTTTGTCCTGTTCCGCACACAATCATTACCACTCCTGATGTTCCTGCAACCATCCATTCTGAATCTTCTATTTTTACATCTTCAACATGTATGCCATCAGTTGGTTTCCTGAATCTTATGACTGATCCCTTGGATTTTACTTCGAATGTTTCCTTGTCGTTAAATGGGAAAGGGGGAACTACAAGCCTTACTCCCACCTGGAATCCTTGCTTTACTCTTAGCTTTGGGTTTATTCCCCTTGCAATGTCATAAAAGAATTCTCCTACTGGTGTGAGCATTCCCTCCATCTGTATGCTTATTGTAGGGTATCCAAACCTTGCTGTGAACTCAAGAGGATATATTCCGTTGTTGTTAACTATGCAGTTTATGTCAATGTATCCGACATAGTTTTCCTCTGAGAGTTTTTTCTCCATTTTCTTCAGTGTTTCGTTGAATATTTTGTTTGGTCCGCTCCAGAACATTGATGTTCCCATTTCTCCTGTTGAGGGTCCTAGGTTTCCAGGGAATAATTTTTTGTGCTCAAAATTTACATTTATTGGATATATGAATTCTTTTCCGTTAAAAAATGCGCCAACTGCAACTTCTACTCCTGCAACTCTTTTTTGCAACTGAAAGGAGGGTATCTTTTCTGACCAGGCTTTTTTGTAATCATTTAGGACTTGAATTACATCCTGTCCATCATCCTCTTCTCCTACAAAGAGTAGGCCTTTTATTCCTGAAGCATCTCCGTTTGGTTTTATTACATATCTATCGGGGTGCGCTTTTACAAACTCTATTCCTTCGTCGAATGTTTTGAATGTAAAATGTGGTATTATTGAAACGCCGTATTTTTTTAGCTCTTCCTGTCCGAATTCCCTGTCATCTTCAAGTCTGTCTGTGTATGGTGTTCCTCCTACGACGTATTTTCCGCTGTCTCTTAGTTTTTTTGCTTTGGTTCCTTGTCCTAATACATCATCAAATATTATTACATCTGCCCAGTCTACTTCACTTTCCCAATTAGATATTTTTGGAATAAATCCATCTGCTACTTCAATTTCATCCGGATCTTCAGTGTAATATTTTACAAGATTTCCTTCTTTTTGTATGTGCCATGCAAGATCGCCGCTTAGGTTTCCCAAGCTTACAAACAAAAATTTTTTAGGTTCCATTTTCTACTTTCTGGTATTGACGCTCATATATAAATATTTTTATGATGTTTTTTTTGTCGTCTTATATTTTTCTTCTTTTATTTTATTCAAATATTTTAAAGAAGTCTTTTTTTATTTGAATGAGATTATTTGATATCCGTATTTTTCTACTTCTTCTTTTGGCCAGAAATTTATGTTTTTTGTTTTTCCAACATATGTTACTTTTTTTTCTACAAACCTTCCTTTGAATTTTTTTGTTTTAGGATCCCATTCACGAAGGATTAGAATATCTCCTTCTTTGCAGTCCCGATCTGCAAGACACAGCTCGTATGTTTTTTCTCCATCTAGTATTTTTTGGAAATAATCAGGCCATGTTTTCTTTTCACGTATTATGGTTTTACTTTAGTAATGTAGTTTATAATTTTTTGCATACTTTTCTTATTTGTATTTTATGTGCTTTAAGTTTGTGTTTTTTATTCTCATTGTCTTTTTTTATTATTAATATTTTTACTACTCTTGGTTAGGTTTGATTATAAATAATTATGTTCTGTTTTATAGATTTAAAAAATGTTATATTGATTTGTTCATGTTATCTTTAATGATATTTTAGTACGAATTAATTTATAAACTGAAATGTATATGGTTTTGATATGGCAATAAGTTACGACGCGAAAATAAACAGCAAGAACTTGTCTAAGTTTTTCGAGGATGAAGAAAAAGAATCAGTTTCTGAGGAATGAATATTATTTGATTGACTTTTTTTGATATCTTTTAGGTTAGGTAATTTATATTTGTCTTTTAGTCTTGTTTTATATTGTTTATATTACTTCTACTCTTCCTTTCTTTAGAAGTATGTTTGTTATGTCCTCTGGAAGATCAACCTCTGCTTGTTTGGAGTATGGTCCGTAGATATTCTTATCCTGTCCCATAAATTTAGGGAGGTCGTTTAATACTCTTACTTTGATTAGCCTGCTTTTCTCGGCTATATTTGTGCTAGTGACCTCTTTTTCTTTTTGCTCAGATGATTTATAAGAAGATGAATCGAATATGCTTTCTTT
The DNA here is from genome assembly GCA_964581965.1 of uncultured Methanosarcinales archaeon. Lineage (GTDB taxonomy): Archaea > Nanobdellota > Nanobdellia > Woesearchaeales > 21-14-0-10-32-9 > 21-14-0-10-32-9. Next base: position 6,166 of record CAZOPU010000033.1, read on the forward strand.
TTTATCCTCATTTCTAGATACATCTTGCTTTTGAGGTGATGTAAATGTCTGTGTTTTCTGCGAGCTATACTCTTCTTTCTCATATAATTCTTTTTTTATGTTTATTACGGGAAGCTCCATAGATAAAACATGGTTGAGAACTCCTTCCTTGTATTTTCTGAGCAACTCGCAGGTTTCGTTGAACATACTTTTCTCTTCAGGAAGAAGGCCTGATGTATCTATGAGGTTTGATTCTGTCCTTACTTTGTTGATTGAAAGGTTTATTACTTTTTTTTCACGTAGCTCATAAAGTTCTTTCAGTATTTTCTGTATGTTTTGTATCTGGATCTTTATCTTTTCCTGTTCTCCCTTGGAAAATAATAATGTGTGCTCTTCTGCTCTTATTGTGGACTTTTTCTCTTTTAGGTAGGAGACTACATCTAGATAGAAAGAGGGGTCAAGCTGCTGGAGTTCATTCCTGTTTTTTTCTCTTCTTAACAAGTCAAAAAGAGTCTCATAAGTTATTTTTACATCCGCCATATGTTCCCCCTATATTTATCAGTAGGATAAGTGCTTATTTAAAGATTTTCTTATAATTGGCTTTTCTTTTTGTTTTAGTCTCTTTCTGGTTGCGTCTTGTTCCTTTTTTGGTTATATAAATCTAAAAACTTTTTGTACTTACACTTATTTAATTTTTAATGAAAATATATATAAAGAATATGCTCTTCTTTTTATTATGGATGTGCTAGGAGAATACAAAAAGTTAATTGAATCTGATTTATTCAAAGAATTCATTTCATTAAACAAAGATTTCTATCTTGTTCACGCTTATACTATGTTGGGTGAAAAAGAAAAGAGGGGACTCGAGTTCGGTTTTTATAATGAAAATACAGACAAGATAGTTGTCTTTGAGACTGACCCTTTGAATAAAAGGGAAGAGGAAGAAGCATTTAAGGAAGGGAAATCAATAGAGCTTCTTGAATTGAACAAGGTAAATATATCCTTGGATGAGGCACTTGATATAGCTGAGAAAAAAAGAAAGGAAAAATACCCTTCGGAGATTATTTATAAGAGTATAGTAATCCTTCAGAACATAGGTGTTCAGGTCTGGAATATAACTCTTATTTCTATGTCCTTTAACATAGTTAACATAAAGGTCGATTCTGAGACTGGAGAAGTTGTGAGCTCTAATATGCATTCAATATTGAATCTTGGGACAAAAATATAATTTAGACATGCAGAATGAGTATTATAGAGATTAAGTCTTTATTTGTATTTTTTACAGGTGGCCTTTGTTTAGGTATTCTTCTATATCTTCATCTGTAAGCTCTATTGTTTTTTTATTGGTATTGTTCTTTTTTTTATTCTTATTATTTTCCTTGTATTGCGAAGAAGGAGCTTGGTATTCTACTCCGAGGACTCTGTTTATTACTTTTCTTTTTCTTCTTATAAGATAGTAGCCGTATGCAAGTCCGCATGCTAATCCTATTAAGTGGGCTATATGGGCTATGGGTCCGAATGAGCCTGTTAATGAGCCTATTATGTCGAATGCAGCAAATATTATTCCTGCAGTTCTCATTGACATTGGGACTACAAAAAAGAACAACACTTTAAGGTCTGGCATTAGCATTATTGTTAATCCTAATATGCTCATTATTGCTCCGCTTGCTCCGAGTGCCTGCGGATAAAAGAATGATGTCCCGGCAGACGCGATTATTCCTGAGATTATGTATGCTCCTAGAAATCTGTTAGAGCCTATTCTTTGCTCTATTAATGTTCCAAATATAAGAAGTGCGTACATATTGAATATTAGATGCCATATGTCTGCATGAAGAAACATTGATGTTAGGAGAAGCCATGGCTCGTGCAATACTCTTGATGAATCCAGAAGCAATGTATCAGTCATTCCTTTTATTAGCTGCTGGAGTATAAACATAACTACATTGACTGCTATTATTATTAGCGCGACATTTCTTAGTTTATATTTCATAGGGTATAGGAAGATATTTCTTTTTTAAAACTTATTGTTTCAATGCGGTTTTTTTGTTGATTATTTTTTTAAATATTATTTGCAGCACACATATCTTTAAATATTATATATTTCACTTTTAGCTGTGCACCCTAAAAAAAATACTAAGTGGATTGTTGTAACAGGGGGAGTTATTTCTACCCTTGGAAAAGGAATAGTCTCAAGTTCTATTGGTGCACTTCTTAAGATGAGAGGTTACAAAGTAACTGCTGCAAAAATAGACCCGTATATTAATATTGATGCAGGGACAATGAGACCTACGGAACATGGGGAAGTATTTGTAACATTTGACGGGGGAGAAACAGATCAGGACATTGGTAATTACGAGCGATTCCTTGATGTTAATATTCCTAAATATCACAATCTTACCACGGGTCAGGTTTATAGGGAAGTAATAAACAGGGAAAGAAATCTAGAATATGAGGGAAAATGCGTAGAGGTAATTCCTCACATTCCCCAGGAAGTTCAGAGAAGACTGAGGCTTTGTGCAGATACAACTGATTCTGATTTTATAATGGTGGAGATAGGAGGAACTGTCGGAGACTACCAGAATGTATTATTTCTGGAGGCATTGAGGACTATGAAATTAAAAGGAGTCCCTATGATATTTGTTCATGTGGTTTATCTTCCTACTCCAAAGACATCTGGGGAAATGAAATCAAAACCTGCTCAGCACTCATCAAGGGAGCTCAATTCAGTAGGAATCCAGGCAGATTTTATTGTATGCAGGGCCAGCGAGCCTGTTGATGATGTGAGGAAAGACAAATTATCTCTTTTCTGCAATGTAAAACCTGAAGATGTTATATCCTGCCAAGACCTTAATTCAATATATGATGTTCCTCTTTTGTTTGTATCTCAGAAGCTTGATGAGAAGATATTCCAGAAATTCGGTGTAAAACCTAAAATATTCAATGGTGAAATGAAAAAATGGAGGGAATTTATAGCTAAGAAGAATTCTGCAACTCAGTCTGTAAAAATAGGGGTTGTTGGGAAATATTTTAGCTCTGGCAATTTTGCACTTGAAGACTCATATATATCTGTGCTTGAGGCAATAAAGCATGCCTGCTACAAAAACTCAGTCAAGCCAGATATATTCTGGATAAGCTCCCAGGATTTTGAAAATGGAAAAAGAAAAACTGAAGAGTTAGAAAGCTGCGATGCAATAATTGTCCCAGGAGGATTTGGTGCTACTGGAATAGAGGGTAAAATAAACACAATAAAATATGCGAGAGAAAATAAAGTTCCATTTTTAGGACTTTGCTATGGGCTCCAGCTTGCAGTAATTGAGCACGCAAGGAATATTCTGGGATGGAAAGATGCAAATACAACTGAAATAGAAAGAACCACTCCGTATCCTGTAATTGATATTCTTCCTGAGCAGAAAAAAAATCTTGAAATGAGAGACTATGGTGCAACAATGCGCCTTGGAGATTATCCTGCATTGCTCAAGAAAGGAAGTCTTGTCTACAAGCTTTACGGAGAGAAAGAAAAAGTAATAGAAAGACATAGGCACAGATATGAAGTAAATCCTGAGTTTGTGGAGCAGCTTCAGTCTAATGGATTAATTTTCTCAGGTATGTCTCCAAGCGGAAAACTTGTAGAATACATGGAGAGGACAGACCATCCTTTTTTTGTAGCAACACAAGCTCATCCTGAATTCACATCCAGAGTTCTGAGGCCTAATCCTTTGTTTGACGGATTGATAAAGGCTGCAATAGAAAGAAAAAAGAAAAGGAATGATTAGATATTTCTATTTTCTCCACTTATTACTATTGGCTAAATAAAGCTCAAGGAAAATACTGCACCAAATCATTCCCTCATCTGACTTGTAAAGTGCTCTGCTGAAAACTTTTCCATCTGCATCATAAACCTCGTAGAATGTTTTTTGTTTAACTATTAATTCTTCATACTTGAGAAGATATTTTCTTAAGAGCTTTGTGTTATTCTCATTCAGGATTTTAAGATAGCATAGTCCCAGGTGCATCCATAGGTTATCTTTTTCATAATCTGGACAGAATGAATCTGCAAGGTGCATTTCCTTTGGAGCGTCCTCTTTTGTTGTATACTTAAGGGGCCAGGGCTCATCTAGTTTCTTTCTTTTTATCTTTTCTATTATTTTATTAAGAAGCTTTTTGTCCAGTTTATTTTTAGCATTAAATAATTTTGTCCAGAATGGAAATATATTTGCATCGCTTGCAAATATATCTTTTCCTGAAAGATCTTCAAGAAAATAATCCTTTTTAAGGAAGTTTCTTTTTATCTCATTAAGATAATTGTATTTTGTAAGAGGTGATTTTATTCCTATTTTTTTAAGGTTTCTTGAGAAAAGTGCGAGCAGGCAGTTGTTGTAACAATCGCTTTTTCTTAATGCATAGTCTTTCATGGAAGAGAAGTTCCTGTACTTTCTTAGAAGACCAGTGCTCTTGTCTATGTCCTGATTATATATGGTTTCTGCAATCTGTTCAAAAAAATATTTGTATTTTCTAATTATTTCCTCTTCATTTAGAAGAATGATTGAATTAAGCATATATGATGCAGACTCGGGAGTGTGGCTTGGAAAATCAACAGCTTTTCCAAAAGGGGTTATCTGGGTTGTTATCTTATTCTCCTTTGAATAAATATCCATTGCATAAAGTATGGTTTGCCTTACCTCCTTCCTGTATCCTAGCTTTAGAAGAGACTCGCAGCACATTCCGAAATCCCTTGCATAGAACTGCCTGAAATTATTAGGACTTACCCTGAAATAGCCCTTTTTCTTGTCAAAACAGTCAAGTATTATGTCTCTGCATATCTTTTCTACATTCCCTGAGTATTTCTTGGGTCTGATAATCCTGTTTTTTGTGCTTGTAAAGGAAAGTCGTAATCCTTCTGCAGCAATAAGAATTTTGTTATTCATATATCTATTATATTGCATGGTTTGTTTATATTTTTTGCGTGTAAAAACGCACCTTTCTTCACTATTTGCCCAGCGCAATCTTTATAAATAAATCTCCTTTCCAGAAGTTTATGGAAGAAAAGAAATGTTTATCAATGAACACTAGACTCACAAATGACAAAGGATCAGTTTCATTTCTATGCCCATCATGCGGAGAATATGAAATTGTAAGGTCCAAAAAAGCAAGACAGATTGTAGCAAAATACACCTGTCCTAAATGCGGATTTGTAGGTCCAAATTAAGTATAAAGAGGTGTTTCTATATGGCTAATGCAATTGTAACAGTTAAGATTATGCCTGAAGACCCAAGCGTCGACTTGAAAAAAGTGGAGATGCATGCTCTTAAAGAGATAGAGAATTATGCTGGCAAGGGGGATACTAAGGTGGAAATAGAGCCTATAGCGTTTGGCTTAAAAGCGCTCAAGATAACATTCATAGTAGATGAAAAATTAGGAAGTCCTGAGCCTCTTGAGAGAAAGCTTGAAACAATAGATGGCGTTAACTCGGTGGAGACAGTTGATGTTAGAAGGGCGATAGGATAAATTAAGTAAAAAATAAATAATTAATTTTTACAAATTATTTTTTTAATTTATTGCCTGACTATTCTTTAATAACTATTTTTTCTTTATGTATTTACTTATTTGGAGAGGGAATAAAATGATGGTCTAGGCAGGTGACGCTATATAAATTAGGACTATTTTCAATAACTACTTGGCCTGGAACATAGATATTACGTCTTGTGAATCTTCCTGCATCATTGCATCCTTGTTCTTCGCACACCGCAGTAAGCTTCTGAACATGATTTGCAAGGGAAAGAAGCTCAGGCATGCTTCCAAAGGGCTCTCGCCTGTAATCAAGATCTAAGCCTGCGGCTACTACATTGAGTTTTTTATCTATTAATTTGTTTACAACATCAACTATTCCTTTGCTGAAGAACTGGGCTTCATCAAGAAGAATTACTTTTTGCCCATTCATATACTCAAACATTTTAACTGGATTTTCAGATGGAATAAGGATACAATTATACTGTAGATTGCTGAATCTTGAATGTATTGTTTTTTCCCTTGTGTCCACGTCTGGCTTGAAAAATATGAATTCTATGTCTGTCATATACCTTAACTTCTCAACCCTGTGTATTAATTCAAGGCTTTTTCCACTTTTCATGGGCCCACAGTATACTTCTAGAAATCCTGGAGTGAATGGAATTTCGTAAACCATTTAACTCGGGAAAGAAAAAGAATTTATAATATTTTGTTTTGCAGACTCTGATTAGTTCGTCATTTAATTCATTTAATATTAGGCTGATTTCTTATGTTTGTTACTTCTTCATCGAATATTTTATCCACTTCTTCTGCGGGTGCATTTGTTTTTATTCCTGTGAGGGAAAAATGAGTTCTTGAGGCTTTAAAACCTATCTCCTTTAATTTTTCAATTATATTCTCAAATCTTGGGTTATCTCCTGTTTTTCTTTTTCTGGAAAACTCGTGCATGTCTAAAAAGAAAGGAGTATTTATTCTGCACTCTTCATTTATGATAGAGATTAGTTTTTTTGTATCTTTCGAAACATCCAGGGTGCTGCATAGATTGACCATTCTATCCAAAAGAGGCTCATCCCAAAGAGATCCTAGCCATATGGGTCCGTGCTTTTTCTCTTTATGAATAAAAAAGTTGTGCTGATTCATTATAGTGTCTACTTTTTTCTTCCCATTGTCGCACCTGAAAAATATCTTAATATAATGATCTTTTGAATAGGTAAAAATTGGAATTAGTGCCTTGTCATACTGGCCGCCTATAAGCTGGACTTTCCTTATTAACACCCTTGCACCGAATTCATGCATTAATTCATTCCTCAATGGAACTGCCCAGTATTTTCTTTCGCCAGCGGCAGGATAGCTTCCGCACAATGCAGATGTGTCTGTTGCAGTTATGGCGAGGATTCCATTTTTCCTCAATGACTGTATGGATGAGTCAAGAAAAGGGTTTGGTGTTCCAAATGGGTCTATATCTATATAGTCGAAAACCTTGTTTTTAAGAAGGAAAATATTTGCATCCTCATTAAATACTTCGAGCTTTGATTTCTCATCATCGCTTAGGTTGTTTAACTCTATGTTTTTTTCGAAGTATTCATTGAACTTGTACTTCTTGTCATTTATTAGTATTTTTTTTATTTTTCCTGGCTGATTAGCCTCTACTTCTTTTAATATTCTAATTGAGCGTATGCCTGAGCCTGCCAGAGGGTCGGCTATTTTAAGCTCTTTACTTTCCTCTGCGGAAAGAATAAGAATAGTCATATCTCTGTTTATGCGCATAACAGGATTGTAAAAAACATCCATGTCCTTTGTGACGACATCTTTTATTTCACCATATACTTTAGAGGATGCCTCGGATATGATATTTTCCATAAAAGAAGGATGGTGCATTTGTTTTAATATATTTATAGAATTTGGGTTGTAATTTGATTTATTATGGAAAGAATTATCATTTATGAAATTAAATGAAGAGCTAAATATGGAAGTTATGATGTGGACTTTTATTATTTGTCTTTAAGACTTATTACTTACCTCTGTAGAGTGAATAAAATATAAATATTTTTAAAGTGTATTAATTTATCCTGTTATATGAAGGAAATTTACAAGTTAATAGCGAAAACAACACTTACAGTTTATATGGGTCTTGTTGCAGGAAATGGAATGCTACATGGATATGAAGCATGGAATGCACAAAAGGAAAGCCAAAAGCCATATTATGGGGAGAAACTAAGCAAACAATGGGAGGATTATTCCGCATCTCATTTAGAAAGATTAACTGATGCGAGACTATTAATTCCGCTTAGTTCAATTGGCAGTGTGGATAGGCCTGTTCAAATTAGTATTGATTCTGAGCTTGAAGGAATAATAAAAATAGATGTAGTGAAGAAGTAATTTTTAGAGTCAATATCTAGTTAAAAAATTATTCTGAACAAAAACCTAATGGTGAGTAAATGCTATTCTTATTATAACAACTTTTTCTAAATTCTTTTAATGAATTTTTGAATAGTGAAGAATCAAGAGGTCGTATTACTCAGGAATTTAAATTAAATAAAATCGGCAAGAAAAATATTTTTTATTCTTAATATAATGCCTGTAGTACCCAATAAAATTACTTATTAAAAACGTACTTTCAGCAATAATTCCCATTGGCGAGAAAATTATTAAATTATAAATGATGGCTATTGCTGTTCCTACCATCATGAATTTTCTCATCAGTCTATTATCTTCTTGGAAATTTCCGACAATAAAAACCATTGTGCTAACATATATTATTAAGTCAAATATTTTAGTATAGGTAAAAAATAATGAAATTGTATTTAATC
>CAZOPU010000034.1:0-13478 GCA_964581965.1 uncultured Methanosarcinales archaeon
CACCCCTAATAGCACCCTCAACAGAAAACAAACACAAACCAAAAACCAATATAAAAACCATAATCAATGCAAGCTTATTCATACCAACTCACCCTAAAACACAATTCTTTAATTCATAATATAAAAATATTTCTAAAAAATCAGGAAAGAACCCTAATCAAAACAAATTTAATTCTAAAACAAGAGCGAAGAAAAAGACATTCAAACGAAATGTTTATATAATGTCCTCCTATAAATAGCTTAAGGGTTTGATAAAAAACAATAAAGAGGAAATTAAGGTGCTTAACAAAAAAGGTATGTCTCCACTTCTGCTGACAATAATATTAATAGCGTTTGCAGTTGCATTAGGCGCCATGGTAATGAGCTGGGGATCAAACAAGCTCTATGAACCTAAAGAATCCTGCGACAAGGTAGACTTAACTGTCCAGCAGGCATTTGGAAAGGACCTTATCTGCTTTAATGAAGCAACTGGAAAGTTGAAAGTAGTGATAAAAAATACAGGTCAAGGAAGGGCAAGCAATCTTATATATAGAAAAATAAATCCTGATCTTACAACAAGAGATGTTGTGCTTCCATCCTCTGCGCTAGACCCTGGAAAAGTGTATGAAGCAGAAATTCCTCATCAAAAAACAGAGAAAGTACACGTAGAAATAATACCCCAAATAAATAATGAAGGGGAAGAAAAAATATGCGACGAAAAAGCAATAATAAGAGAAAACATACCTTCTTGTGATTAAAAAAACAAAACTAATACACAAAAATATATAATTGAGCGTTCTTTTTCTTAAAAAGATGAGAATAGAAATAGATCTTGAAAAAAACATAGAGTCAAACGCTCAAAAGTATTTTGAAAAAGCAAAAAAGCTGAAGAAAAAAATAGAGGGAGCAAAAAAAGCAATTGAGGAAACAAAGAAGAAAATAGAAAAAGAAAAGCTAGACCAAGAGAAGGAAGAGATAAAAAAAGAAAAGCAGAAAAAGGAAAAAGAGCGCAAAAAAGAATGGTATGAGAAATTAAGATGGTGCATCTCAAGCAACGGTTTCCTAATAATAGGAGGAAAAGACTCATCTACAAATGAAATAGTTATAAAGAAACATTCAGATGCCCACGACCTCATTTATCATACTGAATCTCCTGGAAGCCCATTCATAGTTATAAAAAATCCTGAAAATAAGACAATCCCTGAAAAAACAAAAAACGAAGCTGCAATAATCGCCGCAACATACAGTAAGGCATGGGGCGCAGGGCTCAAAAGAGAAGAAGTCTTTGAAGTAAAACCTGAGCAAGTAACAAAAGAAGCCAAATCGGGAGAATACTTGCAAAAAGGTTCGTTTGTAATCCAAGGCAAGAAAAACAAGTATGATGTAGAACTAAATCTTTCCATAGGCGTTTTCACAGACAAGGAAAACTATAAAGTAATAATGGCAGGACCTGAAAGTGCTGTATCAAAAAACTGCACTGAATACATAAAGCTGAAGCAAGGAACACTAAAGAAAGGAGAAATATCTAAAATAATAATGAAAAAATTCGAGTTGGCCACAAATGATGATATCATCGCAGCGCTACCGTCTGGGGAATTTCAGGTGCAAAAATGAAACAATCACCCTCATTCCAAGAAATAATAAGGCTAAGCATAATAAATAAGCTTAAATCAGTATATAGGCTGAATTCAGTAGATAAAAGAAAGGAAAGCTCAGCAGAGCATAGCTGGAGCTGCATAGTTCTTGCAGATTACATTCTTAATAAATACAAAATAGATGTGGATAGACTGAAAGTATACGAGCTTTTGATGTATCACGACCTTTCAGAAATACACACAGGAGACTTTCCTTTTATTCCAGGCGCAGACAGAGGAGAAAAAAAAGATAAAGAGCTCCTGGCCGCAAAAAAGCTTGAGAAAGAACTTCCAGAGCAACTTGGAAAAAAATACTATGAAATATTCACTGAATTTGAAGAGCAGAAAACTAACGAAAGCAGATTTGCAAAAGCAATAGATATTCTAGATGCACAAATTCACGAAATAGACTACAAGGAAGACTGGAAAGGATGGACAAAAGACTTCCTGCTTAACAACAAAAGAAGTGAATGTTTCAATTATTTCCCTGAGCTTAAAGAAGAATTCCTAAACCTTCTAAACCATCTTGAGCAGGAAGGATATTTTAATCAGTAAATAAGCAGCACTCTAAAAGTCACAAAAAAAGAAGCATTTATAACCTAAAAAACAATTCTTCTAATTATGAATATTCAAGATGAAAACTCAGTAACACTTCAGCTGGGAAAAAAAGGACTAAGCGAGCAATTCTACCTTGAAATACAAAAAAACCTAAGGCAAAACAGACTAGTAAAAATAAAAATACTGAAAAATGCAATGGAGAACTCAGATAAAGATACTTACTCTGAAAAAATAATAGATGCCATAAGCCAAAAATCAAACATAGAGCATAAACTTGTGGGAAAAACATTGTTCCTTAAAAAGAAAAAATCATCAGATAATAGACAAGCAGAAAACGAGAATGAGGAAAATCAATAATAATTTCTTCTGTTTGCCATTTCTTCTTCCATCCTTTCTATGACTGATTTACTATTTTTTGAATAATCCCTTTGACCACCTTGACTGTTTGATTCATATTGATATGCAGAGCCATATTTATCCACTGCACGGGCAAGATCTTCCAAATAACTTGATTCCTGAAGAGACACAACTCCTGAATACTGCCTGCTTGCGTCATCACCCATTTTAACATATGCCGTAAAACTAGTCACATCCCTAAGCTTAAGATTTTCTCCCGCAAATATTCTTTCAGATATTGAATAAAGAAATGACTCCCCCCTGGGCATTATTCCAAAGGAATCCTCCGCATTCTCAACAAACTCCACTTTCCTCTCAAGCCTTGCACGATCCATTAAATATCTTCGCCTGTCCCTGAAAAACATCTCATTCAGGGCTTTAACCATTTCTTCGTCTAGAATAGTCTCTTCTTTTTTAAGCTGCTCCTCTAAATCCTTTATTTCTTTTTTCCTTTTTTCCTGGAGCTCCTCTATTTCCTTTGATAACTTTTCTTCCTTATCCTTAAGCTCTGCTTCCCTTAGTTTTTTAAGCTTCTCAATTAGCTTAACCTTGTCAAGAAGAGACATATTAAGAGCTGCTTCGTCCATAAAATTAATATAATAACCATAAGTTAAATAATTAACGGAAATAACAATTAATAAGAAATCTTATTTTACCATGAAAGCAAACCATGGGCCTTCTTGTAATTCTTATATACACTCCACATCTTGCTTGCAGCATCTTTTGCAACCTTCTTTCTGTCTGAATCAGTGAATACTGCAACCTTAGGCTTTGCCTTAAAAGAAAAATTAGATGGCAGGAACGCCTTTCCTATTTCTCCAAATCCCTTGAAAATACTTACAAAAGGATCAAAAACTGATAAATTACCAGCTATAGGCTCCAGCTTTTCCTTTTTACCTGGAACGTCCCCTTTCTCACTCTCAGCCTCAAGTTCACCCTCAGCCTCCTTCAGATACTTATCCAAGTCATCCCCAAGCATCTCCATAGCAGACTTAAGCTGGTCATCTACAAGACTTAATAATTCCCTGTCTTCCATATCCTTCATCGCCACATACATCTTTATTTCATCCTCAGTCCACGCATAAGACCTTATTGTCCACATTGACCTTCCTATATGAACTGGACCTCTGTTGAATTCCTGATTATACTGCAAAACAGGCCTAGTAGTGAAATAATAACTCATCAAAATAACAGGACACAATTTTCCTTTTCCTTTTTTTATAGAAGCTATTACTTCTATTTCAGTAGCAGAAGTCTCAAAGCTAGAAATAAGATAAGGACTATCAAGCTGGTCCTCACTCATAGTAAGCCTTCTTATGTGCTTCAGATAAGGCTTCACCCATGCAATATACATTTTTATTGTTAAGTAATGCTGGCGAAGGTATTTTACCTGGAATTTTTTTCTTGCATAAAGTTCCTTCTCTGTTTTCTCAACCCATATAACAAACTGGTAAAGTTTTCTTTTTAGAACTGACTTTACATTAGGATTAAAATCAAGTCTATCAACTACCTTATCAACATCATCCTTGTTATAAACAACAGTATTAAAAAACAAATCAGGCAAAACAGCATACCCTACCTGATTAGCAAGATGATAAATGCTTCCAGGCTGCATCTGGCCACCTTTATTCTCTGCAAAATCAGAAAATAAACCTTTCAACGTCGCATCAGCACTCTTTGATTTTTTCCAATCCTTGTAAATCTCAAGCCTCTCATCTATAATCCTTAATTCCCTGACTATCTGGAAAAGAGTTTTTACAAGTTCGGAAATACCTCTTAGGAAACTGCTTGCTCTATCTTCCTGAATGCTAAGACGCTGGGCAGACTGACCGAAAAATGCACTATTCTCAGATGCTGAAAATGTATCAGTTACTTTTATAACATCATGAAATCCCATATCCAGTCTTGTATGGTTCAATGTCCAGAAATAAATCTCCTCTAACGAAGTATTATACGCCTCATACACAAGCCTGTGCCTTTTTGTAGGTCTGGGCCAGCCAGTCTTCATATATGTATTGAGCGAGAGGTTAGCCTCCTCATCCCTTTCCTCGTCAGCATGCTCAGGATCATACTCAGTTATTCCTTCTTTCTTCTCCTTAAGAACATAAAATTTCTTCGCCTCATCAAACTTGTAAAGAGCTCTATACTTAGATTTGATAAAACCATACTTTACAAGCAATTCCGAAGGACTAAGCGATTTTCCCAATTAAATTCCTCTTTTTGAAACCAATCACGGCAAACAGTTGACTTGCACAAAATAAATAAAACAAAGCAGCCCTATGCCGGATAGCACAATATATTACTATAACACTTGGAACTAATCAATATATAAACTTTACTCCATAATGTTAAAACATGCGCAAATGAGATTAAACCAAAAATTAAAGCAAAAAGCAAAAAGATAAAAACAAGAAGAATATAGATATTAAATATAAACTCAAATCATAAAATAAAACATAATTATAATATAATTATAAAAGAGGGAAAATGCAATTTACTAATAAAAGCTACTATTCTGCAATGGACGAATTCAGCGGAGCCACATCAATACCTGCAACAGAGCCGGTTCAATTGGATAAATATGGAGATCCAATTATTCCTGATGATGCATTAAACTTTACTGCAAAAGATATAGGAATAACAACAAACCCTATGGGCAACACTCTAGAATCGCTTAAAGCAAGAATAAGGGAAGGTACAAGCAGGATAGAGTTCTCATTTCTTGGACAGCATAAGGGAAATAGCCAAAATCCCACTCCTGAAAGTTTCGGAAATAGAGAAAGAATGGATATGCGAGAGCTTGCAAAAATAAATGAAATGAAAACAAGCACACATGCCGCAGTCCATGCAAACAGCCTTGCAGGATTCACAAACAGAGGATTTAACGATGAAGCAAGGGCAGAGGCCATGCAGGAAATAAAAAAAGCAATTCAATTTGCAGGCGAGGCAACAAGAGGGGGTGCAGTGGTATTCCACATCCACGAATGGCAAAGACCTTTAAGCCATATCCAGGACAAAAAGGCAAAATTTGAAAGCTATGAAGAAGAAGACAAAAACGCAGTCCTTTTTGCAGTCGACGACAGAACAGGAGAACTTGTAAGCACCATAAGCAAAGACAGGGAAATATTCAGACCAGTCTATGAAACTGCAAAAGATATAGGAAGAGCAGGACAAAAGGATGACAAAGGAAATATTCTCAAACCAGATGATTGGGTTGACTTAAGAGGAAATAAAATAGAAAAAGACGCCTCTGCAGAAAGATTATTCGACAGAGTTCCAAAATTCAATTATGATAAGACAAATTTTGAGGTAGAGAAATTAAATTGGAACAGGCTTCAAAAAGAAACTGAAGAATATAATCAAAGCCATCCAAATGACACGAAAACCCCTGAGGAAATGTTCGCAATACTTCAGATAGAAAATAAAGTCCTTCAGGCAAAAGGAGCATCTCTTTATCATGCGAGAATGTATGAAGATGAAAAAAAAGTCAGAGATAGGCTTCTTGATGAGTTTGAAGCATATAAAGATCTAAAGAAAAGCCTAGGAAAAGATGAGCAATGGAAGCTAAATCAATGGCACAGCGATTATATACGCAGAGAAGAAAATGAAAATATAGAAGAAGCGTATGCTCGCAAAATAAAGTCAATAGAAAACTCCATGAGACATATCCATGAGTCATCTGCATCTGCAGACGTTCAGGCGAGAGAGGCAGAGGAAACAATAACACACATAAAATCCGCAGAAAAATATGGACTTTCAAAAGCAGCAGATACAATAGCAAAATCTGCAATTTACGCAATGGATACATACGAGAAAAACAAGGAAAAATATGGCCTAATAGAACCAATCTATGTGGCCCCTGAAAACTGGAGCGTAAAGAATTACGGAAGCCACCCTGATGAATACAGGAAAGTAATAAAGGAATCAAGAGACAGAATGGTAAATCTCCTCATGACTACGCACAATAAGAGCAAAAAAGAGGCAGAGGAGCTTGCAAAAACACACATTAAAGGAACTCTAGACATAGGACACCTTAACAACTTCAGGGAGCATTATAAAACAGAAAACGGGGAATTTGACGAGAAGAAATTCCAAAAATGGATGCTAGACCAAGCAGAAAGCCTTGTTAAGGAAGGATATGTAGGACACATCCACTTAAGTGACAACTACGGATTTGACGACGAGCACTTAACACCTGGTCAAGGAAACATTCCTTTCAAAGAATTCCTTGGAAGAATGGAAAAACTAGGAATGAAAGACATGGTAGTAGAAAGCGGAAGCTATAATGTAAACACAGCAATGCTGGACACATTAGCTCTTGTTAACAGCCCAGTATATGGTGTTGGAAGAAGACTTAGGTTTGGAAACGTACGCGACCAGCACTTCGGATATAATGCTCCAGGATTCTTTATAGCAGGATCATACTCTCCCAGCAATGACTGGAAACCATGGACAGATATACCTCTGGAGTAAATATTAATTCTTAAGAAAAAAATTAATCAAGAAGCTTAGTTATGCTTTTTCCTTTGTTTATGTTATAGATAACCCTTGCAAAATATTTCTCAAGCTTTACTTCATCATACCAAGGATGCTCTTTTGAGAAATCCTGCTCCCTAAAAATAACATTAGTTCCAATTACTTTAGTAATAAAACCTTCCTTGTATGCCTTGTCAATCCTGTCCACAGCAGGACCATTAAGCATTGCAAGGCTGGCAGAGAAAAATACTCTTTTAGCCCCAGACTCCTTTAGTTTTCGTGCAGCGACAACCAATGTCCCTGCTGTATCAATCATGTCTTCAGTAACAAGAACATCCTTTCCGGAGACATCCCCTACTAAATTCATATTCTCAACAGTGTTTGCATGAGAATAATCCCTTTCCTTATGCATTATTGCAAGCTTTGTACCAAGTCTCCTTGCAAAAAAATCAGCCCTTGGAGCTGCACCCACATCCGCTGCGACGACAACAAGATTTTCTGTTCCTATATTAAGCTTTACATAATCCATCAGGTCTTTAGATGCTTTTAGATTTTCCAGAGATGCATTCCTGAAAAAACCAGTTATTGCATCATTGTGAACATCAAGAGTTATAACCCTGCTTGCACCACAATCTTCAAGTTCTCTTGCAATCATTGCAGCACTTATACCCTCCCTGGTTTTAGGTTTATCCTGCCTTGCATATGGATAAACAGGAATAACTGCAGTAATGCAATGCGCGTTTGAAAGTTTTGCTGCATTTATTGCAGTTTTCAGCGCCATTAAATTATCATTAACACTCATACCCTTGCTGTTATTTTCAACATCCTGAAATATATACACATCTTGATTCCTTATGCTTTCTTCTATTTCAGTCTTTATCTCTGTATTTGCAAAAACTGTCTCCTTGCTTTTCCTCAGTATCTCTTCAGAATTTCCCTCTTTATTCATTATCTCCTTAAGGCGCTCTACAACCTTGTCTGCAAAATGCCTTCCAGATTCGCAAGAAATAATCCCTAGCTTCCCACGGTTATACACAGAGGAATCAACCATAGTGCATGGAGAAATACACTTATTAATAAATATTTTCAAATATATAAAATAAAGAATATCTTATAATCCTTAAAGAATAAAATTTCCTTAACATTAAAACTTATTTTAATTAAATATGTTACTTCGCATAGCAATGCACAACAACCCTAAAAGAAACTCTAAGCATAAGAAAATTATATAAACCCCAAACAAAAAGTATACATAAAAAGAGGGAGATAATTGGATTTTTCAGTACACAAAAAAATACCGCAGACAAAAGGAAATTATTCTTCGACTAACATAGATTTAGCATATAAATTCTCAAAGGAAATACATAGGGAGCTAAACGACCTTTTAAAGGCGATAGTTCTTTTTGGAAGCGCAGCAAGGCAAAAGGAAGGCTCGAATGATATTGACATACTTCTCATAGTTGATGATGTATCCATGAGACTAACCCCCGAGCTTACACAGGCATACAGGATTATTGTTGAGAAATCAGCCCAGAAAATATCTCCAAAAATACACGTTACCTCAATGAAGTTTACTACATTCTGGGAATATATGCGAGCAGGAGATCCTATAGCTATAAACATACTCAGGGACGGATATGCGATTCTCGACACAGGGTTCTTTGATCCCCTCCAGGCTCTTCTCTCACAGGGAAAAATAAAACCTAGCTTAGAGACTATGTGGGCATATTACAATAGGGCGCCAAGGACGCTTGATTACTCAAAGAAAAAAATAGTTGAAGCCACACTGGATTTGTACTGGGCAGCAATAGATGCAGCACACGCAGCACTGATGGCCGTCCACGAAGTACCTCCAAGCCCAGAGCACGTAGCTGAGTTGCTGGAGCAAAAACTTGCCAACACCAAAAAAATAAACAAGAAACTTCCATGGACAATGAGAAAGCTTTACACATTAAGCAAAAAAATAACAACCGGCAAGCTTCTTGAGATAAAAGGAAAAGAATATGAAGAGCTTTACGAGGAAACAAGACACTTTGTAAACGAGCTTGAGAAATTCATAAGGACACAGTAATTAGCGAAATATTTTTATTAATCTATGATTTTAAATACAGTATGAGCTGGAAAGACAATTTTAAGAAAGGAAAAGAAATTATTCTATCAACAAGTTCTGAAAAATATGGTCCGCATTCAAATATAGTTATATCCTTGGGATTTGTAGATGGGAAACTTCTTGTTGCGGACTGCCAGATGAAAACCACAATAAATAACATGAGAAAAAACAGAAAAGTCTGCGTTGTCGGAAAGTATACAAGAATAAAAGGAACTTCTGAAATATTCTCTAAAGGAAAATATTTTGAAATGTGCAATAAACAAAGCGACAAGTATAAAGCAAAACATGCAATATTAATATCGATAGATGAAGTTTTTGATCTTGACAAAGTAAAGAAGATAGAATGATAAACCATTAATCTTATAAAACCTTTTTTCTTTCTCATTAATATGGATTATTTTGATGAGACAAAAAAAGCAATGCTTCAAAAGCTTTACAAGCCAGACAAGTCTTTCAAGGGAACTGTTGATGATGATGCAATCCCAATAATAAACGAGATAAATTCAAAGAATAATTATTATACCACAAGCTCGTGCAGCGGAAGAATATCATTGTTCTACGAATCATCTTCCGGAAAAAAGCATGAAGCAGGATGGACCTTTGTAAAGCACGGAACTGTGGATAAGAAAGAAATAATAGATTCGTTAAAAGACATTCCTGATGAGACCCTATGGTTCAAGATGGAAACGCCAATATTCCATGTTGCATGCAGGACTGAAAAAGATGCAGAAAAACTTTTAGGATTATGCATGAGCCTGGGATTCAAACGCTCAGGAATAACTTCTGTAGGAAAAAGAGTCATGATTGAGATAATATTCAACGAAAAAATGGAAGTTCCAATCTCTATGAACAATACACTTTTTATAGATGATAAGTTTATAGAATTTCTTGTTAAAAAAGCAAACCAGAAAATGGAAAAGAATAACGAGCTCCTGAAGAAATTCCATAAAGAGCTTAAAAAACTGTAAAAAATTAGGGCCACTTAGCCATTTCTATTTTTGAAATATGAATTTTTGACGTAACCCACATCTCTGGAACTGCATAATTATTTCTGTATTTATCAAGCCTTATGGTTGACTTAAAATATTGTTTTACTTGCTCATTTATTATTTCATTTTCTTCTCTGGAAAAAAATGAATCTAGCAACGGAAAGAAACTTTCTCCAAACAAATCAAAGCCATAATTATCTAAATAATATTTAGGAGAGTTAATAGAATGATCTCTTACAAAAACATTTTCTGATTCAGGAGATGGAAAGTCCAGCGCAATTTTTCCAGACGTGTATAAATTTACATAACCCATTAGACCGTATTCATCCCACGCATCTATTGCATACGTAGGGATGCAGACTATTCCTGTTCTTGGTTCCCACTGCAAAGAGAATTTTTCTGCTTCATACTTATCCAAAATTATAGATTTTGGAAGAAGATATTTTGATTTTTGTATCATATCCCATTTTTTCTCAGAAGTGAAATGCCTTAGAATTAATTCGCTCATCAATAGTCCTCTTTAAACCGCTTATTCTTCTAGAAGGGCATGCTTATTTATTTTAACCTGAACAATTGAACCACCCATATAATAAACTTCCATAACTTTTCCTTTAAGATAATTTATAGTAGCACCCTTTTTTGCAGTATCAAGAAATTTTCTTATATCCTCAACTTCTCCCTTGATCCAGAATGTTTTTTCAAGGCCATCAGATAGGCTTCTCAATTCTAGATTCACACTGCAATAATTGGTTTTTGACTTTTCTGAGCCTGGAAAAACGTTAGCATATGTAACAAGTGCATAGTCCTTCATTACATTTGAAGAAGAATAATTAATAATGCTTCCCAATGAAGAATGATCCTTATTTAATTTCTTATCATTTGCATCCATATTCATAATCGCCATTTTAATAATTATTACTAATTCTTAATTCTAATTGATTGATTTTGATTATGCAAATTAATTATAAAAAAAATAAAAAAATAAAAATAAAAATTTACTCTCTCAGTCTTACTATTAATAGTATTGCTATTATAAGGAACAAAACTATCAATACACCCAAGAATACAAGGTACAATGCACTGTCAGAATCAAACAGCCCTTTCTTTCCTGATGCAGTTGAAACAGGAGTTCCTGTAACTTCAACATCTGGAATTACAACTGTTCCCCCGTTGTTTCCTGTATTAGTGTTAGGTTGTTCCTCATTGCCGTTATTCTCTTCGTCTGTCTCGCACTTAAGAACAGTTATCTCAAGAGCAGCCATTGAAGTTGCAGTATTGACAGTTCTCTGAGGAAGTGCATCTATGTCCAGCTCGTAAGTGCCTGGAGTGATTCCCTTTGGTATTGTTATGTAATCGGAGAACTCATCATCATCCTCTGAATCAAGCTCTATTCCAGATATTATCTTGTTTATTCCAAGCTGCGATACTTTGAACCTTAGAGCAGCATCATCAAGATCCCTTGTGCCTATATTTCTTAGGTCAGCAGTTATTCTTATTCTGTTGTCTGCACAGGATGTAAATGAAAGAGGAGATGCATCCACGCTCAATATGTATAAATCCCTTGAGTTAACATCCATATCTAATTTTATTGTCCATGAATCACTGTATACTGTGTCATCTGATGTCTCTCCTTCAACATATATAGTTATGTCAAAAGGCGCATCAGAAGGCATAACATTCTCAGGATCCAATGTAAATGTTATTGTCATGTCATCGTCTTTTCCTGCTTCAAGCTTTGAAATACTTTCATCCAAGCCATCTGCATCATCCAAGTCGCTTGATATTTCCATCTGAATATTCCTTATTATTGTAGAATCAGTCCTTGAGTTGAAATTGTTCTTTACAGTTACTTTTATTTCTATTTCATCACCAAGCTCTGCTTCATCATCAACTGTTCCTGGCCCTGAAAGGGTGTCTTTGTTTCCACTTACTTTTACTTCAACTTCATCTATTTCTAGCATGTTAGAAGAAGAAGGCTGGTTAACAGTTATAGTAAATGCCTGGTATGCAACTTGTGAATTAGAATTCATTGCAGAAAGATTAACCTGGAATGATCCTGATTCTGAAGGCATCCATGTATATATTCCAGTTGACGGTGCAACTGCAAATCCGTTAGGTCCGCTAACTATATTATATGAGGAAATAGCCTCATTTGCAGTCATCTGATATGTGTATTGCTGACCGACTATAGCTGTTGTTGCAGGCGTACTTGTTATAGTGAATGTCTGCGCGCTTGCAGCGAATACAGTTATTAAAACTAAGACTGCAGCGAATATTGCAAGCAATATTTTGTTTTTCATCTTATTACCTCCTATTCAAATAATATAATAATCACATTATATATTTTGATAAAGCTCATAGCCCTATTGAGTTGCCGTCGGAACAGTAATTATTTGTCCCGTAAAACCCCCAAAAATAACTATGTTGTTACACAATAGTGAATAATCATTTATAAATTTTGTTGTTTTACAGGCCATTTTTGGCAAAAATATCGTAATTTCCTATATAAGAAAGAGCAGCTGAAAAAGAAAAAAAAGAAAATAAAAAACAAATCTACGCTTTGCGCCTGAATAGCCTTACAAGAAGCCATATTATAACTCCTGCAACAACCCATGGAAGTACTACAAAAAGGAAATGAAGCAGGGCGTTAAAGCTTTCAACAATATCTTTAACTAAATTAGAAAACTTAACTAGCGCAATATTTTGATACACTGATGATTTTTCAGTCAATGTAACCTGAACCGTTGAATAGTCTATCCTCTGATCCATATTTTTTAGGGAATCTTCCCAATATTTTATGGTTCTTTCCTGAGAGTATATTTTATCCACCAGTGCTATTTTGTCAGAAGTGGATGTAGATAGCCCCGAGTATAGCTCATTATACATTCTAAGCCTTTCGCGCTCAGCCTCTAATTCTATATTTGCATTCGTGTAGCTTCCAGTTATGTCATTTGCGTTCTCGTTAAAATAGGAAACCTCCCCTAATGCCTTTAGCTGCTCAACTACAGAATCATACTTCTTAGTATCTACTTTTATTGAATAAGAGCCATAATAATACCCTTTCTTATCCGTTCCTCTTCTGCTAGATGAAGCGTAGAGGAGAAATGAATCAGATGAAGATACTATGTTCTTTAGGTTGTTTTCTGCATCCATGAAAAAGCCTCTTTCTACCTCTGATGAGATTGATGCAGTCTTTACAATTTTTCTTTCCTCAACTTGAGGTGCAAAGTCGGAGCCACCTCTTGAAATTCCACCTGCAGCATTGCTTGAATATTCATCATAACCAGAATAATCAGACATCATTTTTTCTGATGAGCCGCTCAATACCCCATTGCT
>CAZOPU010000035.1:0-13196 GCA_964581965.1 uncultured Methanosarcinales archaeon
TATGACCTTCTAAAAAAGAATTAATAAAGATATTTCTAATTTATTAATTATTAAATTAAAAGCTTCAACAGTTCCAAAATTATTGTAAAATATATTTTACAATTAAATTATTCTAAAGAAATGCGAAGAGAGATTCTCTGCGCCCCTGAAAATTTTACTAAATGAATATAAGCCCCAGTTTGATTATGGTGCTTGTATAGCTAAAAGCCCATTAAAAAGTGTCATCTTAACTCCCTTTTAAAAAGAAAAATTTTTAATCGGCATATGCTTATTGTTTAAATATGATTGAATTACTAAGGGCTTTGATTATATCAATAGTTATTCAGCTAGTCCTTTTCATCCCAGCATTTATATTCAAAACAGATAAGTTAACAGATATATCTTACGGACTATCTTTTATTGCTCTAATTCTAATTTTCTTTAGGAATTTCTCCTTATCAAACATTCTTATCGCAATTATGGTCATTTTGTGGGGTCTTCGCCTCTCAGTATTCCTTTTCATTAGAATCAATAAGATGAAGAAAGACAAACGCTTTGACGGTGTGCGTGATGATTTCTTTAAATTTCTCGGATTCTGGCTGCTGCAAGGATTAAGTGTCTTTTTAATCATGATTTGCACCTTACTGTTTTTATCATCAAATTCCTCCAGTTTTAATCTGATTGGAATAATAATATGGGCATTAGGACTCTCCATAGAGGCTATTGCCGACTTACAAAAATACAATTTCAACAATAATCCAAAAAATAAGGGAAAATTTATTTCATCCGGAATTTGGAAATATTCAAGGCACCCAAATTATTTTGGGGAAATCCTATGTTGGGCAGGAATATACATCTTTGCATTTCCAGCACTTAGTAGCATTAACAGGATAATCGCTTTAATAAGTCCTTTATTTATCTCAATCTTGCTTTTGTTTGTCAGCGGAATCCCCATCCTAGAGAGAAAAGCAAATGAAAAATGGGGCAAAGACATAAAATACATTGAATATAAAAATAAAACACCAATTCTTGTTCCTTTTCAAAGATTAATCTTATCAATAATATTATGTCTAGCCGCAGGATTTATCGGCAGCATTTTTACAATTACATCTATAGAAAGCTGGTACTCAACGCTGAATAAACCATTTTTCAATCCACCAAATTGGTTATTTGGACCGGTTTGGACAATTTTATACATACTGATAGGAATATCTTTGTATATTGCACTAACAAAAGGAGCGGATCTGAGAGCAAAGTCCATTTTTGCTATGCAACTTGCCCTTAATACATTATGGTCGATTTTATTTTTCGGATTAAGAAACCCCTTGATTGCTTTTATTGATATAGTCCTATTATGGATTGCAATTCTGCTTACCATTATATCATTTAGAAAATTTTCAAAAACATCCTCATATATTCTGATTCCATATATTTTATGGGTGACTTTTGCATCAATTCTGAATTTCTCTATCATTTTGCTTAATCCTTAGATTAACATTTTCAATTGCCAAGAAGAATCTGCAAATATTGTAGCACAAATCATCATTCTGTCACATTCCACCATCAGAATGGAATTTTCAAGCACAAAATCTGAATAGATAAGCCCCTTCAGAAAATGATGGGGCTTTAGAACTAGTAAATATGAAGCCTCTGGGGGGAACTGCACCCCCGACCTGCAGATCTCTTCAGCAATTTTGTTTTGCCTTACAAGTCTGCCGCAATAGCTACTATGCTACAGAGGCATGGTTTCTCTTTTTAAGAATAATAGACGATTTAAAAAGCTTTTTGTGGATTTATATAAATTCCAGTTCAAGGGTGAAATAATCTGATGTGGGATATTCTTTTACTATTGCTGGAAGAAGGTCTCTTTTTTTAAGTGTGGGGGCTAGACTTTCTGTTTTTTCTGCAGATAAGAGCAGTCTCATTCTGGGGGCGTCTATAAAGATGTCTTTTTCTTTTATTATATTTGATTTTATAAGTCCTTTTGCTATTTCTCCTAATTTTATTATGTCCTCTTTTTTCCTTGCGTTAAGTCTATTTTGGTGGTTGAATCCTGGTTCGAAGCCTTTTAGGTATGCTGCTCCTCTGTATAGGAATCCGTCTTTTGTCACTTTGTCAAAGCTTAATGCTGAGTTTTTAGCGCGTATCTTTAGGCGATTGCCCATCTGTACCATGTTTTTTAGTTTTGAAGTGCAGAAATGGATTGAATATTTCTTGTTTTTTCCATAATTCATAAGCTTTAATGCGAGTTCCTGACTTCCTTTTACTCCATAACTAACAGAATCTCGCTGCTTAAAATTCATTTTGTCAAGGGTGTAGTGTGAGGCATTTGTATCTGAGAATTCAAGCTCGTTAAGATTAAGAAAACTTATTCTGCCGTCTAGGTAATCCATTAGTTTCTTTGTTTTTTCTTCGTATCCTGGAACAGAAGGAATTTCTACTCCTATTTTCCACTTGAATTGTCTTGCAAGGTCTATCTTATTCCAGTCTTTTGATTTGTCCAGGTTGGGATGGAAGCGTATCTCATCAAGTCCTGCATCATAAAGCGCCTTCAGGCTTTTCTCATCAACAAGATTCATTGGGGTGTATAGATGAATGTGGAATGATTTTCCGAATTCTTTTTTTAGCAATTTTATATAATCGCAGGTTCTTTGAAGCTTTACTAATGGGTCTCCTCCTGTTATGCCGCATCCACTTGCTTCTGTGAGTCTGCATTCCTCAATCATTTCTTTAGGGTCTTCAGGATTTTTTATTTCCCATTCATTTGCAAATATTACATCTTTTGAGAATTTATCCTCACTTACTGGGCAATAAAAGCATCTCTGTCCGCATAATCCTGTAATGAAAAGTACCATCTTCTTACCTTTGACGCATAGTGCGCAGCCTTCTGCAAGGTTGCCTTTGCACCATGAGTGGTACTTAGTCTTTGAATATGATTCTTCTTTTGATTTATCCATCAAGCCTTAAAGAAAAAAGAATCATTAAAAAATGTTTTGAAAAATAGTTAAATAGGAAAAAATAAAAGCAATAACTTATTACTGTGTTGTTGTTAGTGCGAAGAGGAGGGTATGATGGATATTTTCGAGTTTGCAAAAAAGATGGAACTTGATGGCAAGCACAGATATGAGCAGCAGTATGCATTAGAATCAAACAAAGGAATAAAAGAAATTCTTAAACTGTTAATATCTCAGGAGCAGGAGCATTACAATGCCCTGGATTCATTAGAGAAGTCTGGAAAATATTACAACTATAAGGATGCGTCATTTTCTGGTGTAAAAAACTTATTTGAGGAAATGAAAGACGAGCTAGACAGGATATCCAAGGACAGCATCAAGTTCTACAGGGCGATTCTGGAAATAGAAAAGAAAAGCGAGACGTTCTACCTTGGACATGCAGATGACAAGGAAGGGCAGGTAAGAGAAATTCTGCTAAAACTTGCAAAGGAAGAGCATAATCATGTTATAATAATAGAGAACATTATAGATTTCATAAACAAGCCTAATAGGTGGGTGGAAGATCCTGAATTTAATCATATGGGCGAGTATTAATTTTTCTACTGCTATATATTGCTATTTTTTATAATTAAACAAATAATTAACAAAATACAAATAAATGTAATATTAAAAAAGTAACTGAGCTTATTCTTTTTTCTTTAATGAGTATTCCTTTTTGCAGTGAACGCAAGGTTTACCGTCCATTGAGCAGTTGGTTACGCAGCATCCATGATGCACAAATCCCTTATGATGCTCACATAGTACAAGATTGTCTGGACTATCGTGAAAATTTCCCTTGCACATTTTACAAGAATCCATGAATATTCACCCCTTTTGCTGTTTATTTGCATTTCTATATTTAAATGTTTTGCACAAATTTTTCTAATCTCTTATTTTTTGGGAAACTTCTCGTCCAAGAATATTTTAAGAGTGGTAAATGCACCGGCCGGGATTCGAACCCGGATCAAAAGCTTGGAAGGCTTCTATCCTAGCCATTAGACTACCAGTGCGATAAATAAAGGACAAATATATCGTTTATAAAATTTTTGCTCCGTTTAGTTAAAGTCTATCAAAATATTAATATAGTTGATTGTTGCTTTTTAAAGTATAATGAATAATAGGAATAAGGAAAAGAAGGAAGATGGCAAGGGAAATATTCTTGTTGTATGCGCTCATTCCGATGATCAAGTGCTTGGTCCCGGAGGAACTATGGCTAAGTATGCACGGGAAGGATATAATGTTTACACAATAATATGCTCTTATGGGGAAGCTAGCCATCCTCACATGAAGTTGAGCTATATTGCAAAGGTACGAGTTTTCGAATCAAAAGAGGCAGATGCTATAATGGGAGGAAAGGGAGTTGTTTTTTTGGCATTGAAAGATGGAAAGCTCAGGGAGGACTTTGAACGAAGAAAAATGATGAGCAAATTCAAGAGGCTCCTTTTAAGCTATAATCCCTCAAAGATATTTACCCATTCAGGAGAGGACATACTGTCTGACCACAGATTTGTTAATGAAATGGTTCTTAACGCCTGTGATGGTTTGTCTAAAAGAGCTAAGTTTAATCCAGAGATATACTCTTTTGATGTGTGGAATCTTTGGGATTTAAGAAGAAAAGATGCACCAAAACTAGTTGTTAATATATCTGATACATTCAAGTACAAGATAAAGGCATTGCATGCATTCAAAAGCCAGATTAATTTTTTTACACATACAGTTCTGGTAAATGTGCTTTATCTTGGAGTTTATGTAAAGGCGTTTGTAAATGGAATAAAATACAAATGCAGAACTGCGGAAGTATTTTATAGACTTAGGTGACTTTTTGCTTATAATTTGGGGGCATGATGATGGAAGAGCAAGAAAAAAAAGAGCAAAAAAATATTTCAGGAAAAAAAAGGCTCTTGATTGCTACAGATAATTTTCTTCCAAGGTGGGATGGAATAGCCAGATTTTTATCTGTAATAATTCCTTTTCTTAAAGAGGAATATGAAATAACAGTCATAGCTCCTAAATTTGGTCCTTATATTCCTAATGGGTTTAATCTTATCCAGATACCTCTGGGAAAGAAATCAATAGGAGATTATACTGGCGCATCATTTAGATTAAAGACAATAAAGAAAGCAGTTAGGGGAGCGGATGTTGTTTTTTCGCAGACTATAGGGCCCATTGGTTTTTTTGCTGTTTATTATTCAAAAAAGCTTAATGTTCCTGTTGCTTCGTTTATACATAATATTGAGTGGGAGCTAGTTCCATTGGCCACTGACAAGACTTTGCTTAAAAGAATTCTTTATCCTATAATGAAAAAGTACACTAGGTATATTTACAGCAAATCTAGCCTGCTTCTTGTTCCTGCGGAAAATATAGCTGAGCTTATAACTTGGAAGAAAATAAAGACAAAGAAGAGGGTAATTCATTTAGGAGTGGATTCAAATTTATTTAGGCCTCTCGAAGAAAAAACAGAGATGGAGCTTGACAGGATAAATACTATAAAAGAAGCTCTTGGGTTAAAGAATGAATTTGTTGTAGGATATCATGGAAGGATAGCTAACGAAAAGGATTTGTTTACACTGCTTAGGGCTTTTAATTGGCTTAGAAGGCATCATAAAGAAGTCAGACTCTTAATAGTTGGGGATGGATTACAGTCAATAAAGGAAAAACTAAAAGCGACACCCGGGGTAATATTACCAGGTGCTAAAAACAATGCACAGGATTATCTTAGCTTAATGAATGTTTATGTAACTCCTTCTTTGACAGAGACAACTTCACTTACTACATTGGAGGCAATGTCCTGCGGACTGCCCGTTATATCAACTCCTGTAGGCTACATAAAAGAGTATTTAAGCAATGGATATAATGGATTGATATTCCAGAGAAGAGATGCTTATGCATTGTACAAGCATCTGGAATTCATAAGACAGAATCCTCAGATAGCTTCACTTTACGGAAACAGGGCTAGAAAGATGGTTCTAAAGGGTTTCAACTGGAGCACTACTATAGATGGGATAAAAGAAGCATTAAAAGAAATAGAAAAATAGATTATTATCCAAATAAATGACTTATTTTCTGTGCTCCCTGTTTTTCCGGCAATATTTAAAAACCCGTGTTCTTTCCAGGGGGTATATGGTTAAGAAAGTAGATAAGATAGATGAAAAGCAAAGGTACAAGCTTAAGAAATTTATAAAGGAACTTGAAAATTTCAAAGGAAGAGGAACTGAGCTGGTGTCAGTTTATGTTCCTGCAGACTATGATTTAAACAAGATAACTACTCATATCTCTCAAGAGCAGGGTACAGCTACAAACATAAAAAGCAAGCAGACAAGAGATAATGTTATTAATGCTCTTGAAAGAATTATTCAGCATCTTAAGCTTTACCCAAGAACCCCTCCAAATGGCCTGGTCTTGTTTGCAGGAAATGTTGCGGAAAGGGAAGGACAGCAAGATTATAAAGTCTGGAGCATAGAGCCACCTCTCCCTATGAGGCAGAGGGTTTACAGGTGCGACAAAGAATTTGTCCTTGAGCCATTAAGGGATATGCTTAATGATGAAGAAGCATACGGGCTTGTCGCTATGGACAGAAGAGAAGCTACTATTGCATTACTTAAGGGAAAGACAATAATTCCTCTTACATCAACGGAGAGCATGGTTCCTGGGAAGTTCAAGGCAGGAGGACAATCTTCTGTAAGGTTCGCTAGAAACAGGGAGCTTGCCGCAAAGGATTTCTATGACAAGGTTGCAATGCTAATGAAAGATAATTTCTTTGAAATGAAAGAGCTTAAGGGAATAATTATAGGAGGACCAGGTCCTACTAAATATGAATTTGTTGACGGAAATCATATAACCCAGCAGCTTAAGGATAAGATAATAGGAATAAAGGATTTAAGTTATACTGATCAATTTGGACTTCAGGAGCTGCTGGATAAAAGCCAGGATATTCTTGCAGAAGAAGCAGTGGTCGGAGAAAAGAAGATTATGGGAAGATTCTTGGAGATGCTTTCAAAAAATCCTGGAATGATATCCTACGGAAAATCTGAATGCATGAGGCTTCTTAAAATGGGCGTTGTCGAAGTAATACTGGTCTCTGAAACTGCGGAAGATGAAGTTATAGAAGAAATAATAAAAGAAGCAGAGAATTTTGGAACTAACGTTGAAATAATAAGCACTGAAACAAGAGAGGGGAACCAGCTTAAGGAGATAGGGGGCTATGGTGCTATCTTAAGATATGATGTTGGAGACCAATACAAGTAAAATTAGAATAATCCTGGGCTAGTTATTTTTTTAGTTTGTTTATCAAAAGATTTTTATTTCTGCAGCTAAAAATAATATTGTGGAAAGAAATAATTATTCTGGATTCGCAAGGGAAGCTCTTTCTGAACTGTTTCCTGAGAAGAATGAAGAGAGAAACATAAAAATAAAGTTCTCAGGAAAATTCAAGGGATTCAATGCAAATGTAAGATACAGTCAAAGGGAGATTGTTTTTTCTTTGGGTAGGGATTGGCTTGAGCTTTCAGATGATATAAAAAAAGGGATAATTCAGCATTTATTTGTAAAAGTATACAAGGAAAGGGTGTTTAAAAAAACAATCGAAATGGATCTTTATGAGAAATTTATATCTAACCTTGGAAGATATGCTGTTGTCGAGGAATCTGACAGAGAATTAATAGAGAGCTTCGAAAGGATTAATGATGAATATTTTCAGGGAATATTGGAAAGACCCAACTTGATATGGGGGCAGGATTCGTTCAGGAAGCTTGGTCATTATGAGTATGCAACAAACACAATAATGATAAGCAATATTTTCAAGGGGGAGCCTGAATTTATGGATTATATAATGTATCATGAGATGCTTCACAAAAAACAGGGGCGAAAAATAACAACTACGGGCAGAAGCATACATCACGATTCCAAGTTCAGGGAAGAAGAAGCGAAGTACAAGGACAAGGATATGGAAAGTAAATTAAGAGAGTTTGTAAAACGAAAAAGAATTAAGGGAATATTCAAGTGGTGGTAAATTCTATTTAAGATTCAATGCTGCCTTTATATCTGGGTCCATGGAATCGGGACTCCATGGGGGCTCAAATGTAAGATCTATTATTACGTTCCTCACAGACGGAATCATTCTTATTCTGTCCTCGATATCATCAATCATGGAAGGTCCATAAGGGCAGCCTGGAAATGTAAGAGTCATAGTTATTTTTACATCACTGTCTTTAGTTATTTCCACCTTATATATTAGGCCCATGCTAATTATATCTATTCCTAGCTCAGGATCATAAATTTCTGACAATGCATCCTTTACTTCTTTCTCTGTTAGCGGCATGTTATAAAGAATATCTTTCCATTTAAAATTCTTGTGAATATATATTATGCTTAATTCTTGGGTCAATGGGAGAAATACATCTTGCAGTATAATCATGCATTAAATATAAAAACCCCTGCCTGATTCAGGATGTAAATGAAACGTGATAGAGTTAAATTAAACATTATTTCTTTATTAATACTTCTCTTGCTCATTTTTCCAATTGCAGTCTCTGCCCAGGAAACTGGAAATAATAAAGGACATGAAACAACAGTTTATTTTTTCTATGGTGATGGCTGTCCCCACTGCGAGGCACAAATGCCTTTTATAAGGGAACTGGAATCAAAATATCCTGAATTAAAAATTGTTTATCTTGAAACATGGCACAATAAAACTAATGCAGAGTTTTTTGTATCCCTTGCTAAAGCATATAAGATATCTGCTTCAGGGGTTCCTGCTACATTTATAGGGGAAAAATCTCCTATAATAGGATACTCAAGCAAAGAATCAACAGGAAAAGAAATAGAGGAAAGAATAAGTTCATGCATCGATAAAGGATGCTCTAATCCAATTGATAAGTTAAATACTTCTGTTAGTTATGATAATGAATCCTCTAATAATATGCTGGATATTCCTGTAATAGGCAAAGTTGATGCGGGTAAAGTTTCTCTTCCTTTATTTACAGTTATGCTTGCTGCACTTGACAGTTTTAATCCTTGTGCATTCTTTGTATTGTTGTTCTTGCTTAGCATGTTGGTATATGCAGGTTCAAGAAAAAGGATGATTCTTGTAGGAGGAATATTTATATTCTTCTCAGGTCTTATTTATTTCCTTTTTATGGCTGCTTGGCTAAACATTTTCCTTTGGACAGGGGAGATATTATGGATGACACTAATTGCAGGCGCGCTTGCAGTAATTATAGCAATAATAAACATAAAAGATTTCTTCTTTTTCAAAAAAGGAATATCATTGACAATACCTGAAAAGGCGAAGCCAAAACTTTTTCAGAGAATGAGGAATTTAATAAAGGAATCATCAATATGGTCTTTAATACTGGGAACTATTGTTCTTGCTATTTTTGCAAACACATATGAATTATTATGCACCGCGGGATTTCCTATGATTTTTACAAGAATGCTTACGTTAAACAATTTACCAATAGCTTCATATTATCTTTACCTGGTGTTCTATAATTTAATATATATTGTTCCCCTTGCAATAATAGTGGGGATATTTACATACACACTAGGATCTAGGAAATTATCAGAGCAAGAAGGAAAGACCTTAAAGCTTATATCAGGAATGATGATGCTTCTTCTGGGAATTGCGCTTCTTGTAATGCCCGAATTGCTAAATAATGTCCTTGCATCTGTTCTTATGATTGCTCTATCTATTGTGCTTTCATTTTTAATAATAGCAATAAACAAGAAGTTAAGAAGAAGCAAAATCGACTAAAATAATATATTACTATTGTTGATAAAATAGATAAAATATTTGTCCTAAACAATAGTTTGTGCTTATTGTATTTCAATAAAATTTAAATAAATGATGTCCTATCATAATCTATTGAGGGGGTTAATATGGAAGCGCAAAATTTTTCACTGCCTGACGATAGGTTCTATGATGATTATTACACTTGGCTGCAGATAGATAAAGATGTAGTTTCATTGGGAATAATAAAACCTGCAGCTGATCTTGTTAAGGAATTTGTTTTTATACAACTTCCGCAGAAAAACAAGGATATAAAAAAAGGAGATGTTTACGTTTCAGTTGAAGCAGTTAAATGGAGCGGTCACATGAAAAGTCCTTTAACTGGAAAAATAATAGATGTGAATGACTCACTTTTTGATGAGCCATCCAAAATAAATAAGGCGCCTTACAATGAGTGGATTGTTAAAATAAAAGTATCAAATCCTGATGAGCTTAAGTTGCTTATGACTTCAAGCGAGAGAATTAAAAAACCGTTAAAATAAGAAAGTTTGATTAATGCAAGTGATTTAAAATGACAGGTCTGGAAAATAAAAGAGTTATAATAATAGGAGGAGGCTCTGCTGGAACCACTGCGGCATTCGAGCTTAGAAAACTTAACAAAGAAATAGGAATAACAATAATAGAGCAGTCAAAATACACTGAATACTCTCCTTGTGCACTTCCATATGTTATAGGAAGGGAGATTTATGCGCCTGAAAAAATATTCATATATAAGCACGAGGATTACAGTAATAATGATATAAATATTATGCTTAAGACAATGGTGCAAGGAGTGGATCCTAAAGAGAAAATAGTAAAAATATTAGAAGAGGACAGGATTGTAGAATTGACATATGATTACCTTGTACTTGCAACTGGCTCAATTCCTAATTTGCCAAAAATACAGGGTTTAGAATCCTCCAAATATCTTATGTTAAAAACAATAGATGATGCCAGAGATATAATGTCTGACAGGGGAAGAAGAGTTCTCATTATAGGTGCAGGGGTAATAGGTGTGGAAGTTGCAGGAATACTTTCAAGAGACAGGCAGGTTATATTAATAGATTCGTCAACCCTTCTTAATCCATTGCTCGATGAGGATGTTTCCTCTAAAGTCAAGGGTTATATGGAATCACTTGGAATAACAATAAAGGAAAATGCGACAATAGATAAAATAGAGGAGGGAAAAGCATTTGTGGGCTCAGATATACTTCGCTTTGATACATTGATTATCTCTGCGGGTATGAAGCCTAATGTCTCAATTGCAAAAGATGCCGGATTGAAAATATCAAGAGGCATAATTGTGGACAAGAATTTAAGGACTTCTGACAAATCAATATATGCATGCGGAGACGTTGTGGAATCAGTTAGTGGAATAAATGGAAAAAATACAATTAGCATGCTAGGAAGCACAGCAGTAAAGCAGGCAAAGATAATTGCGCATAACATCCTAGGGGAGGATGAAAAATTCATGCCTGTATTCACTCCCACAATCCTAAAAACAAAAGAGCTTACAATAGGGGCTACAGGAATAACTGAATTCCAGGCAGAAAGGCAAGGAATAAAAACTGTAAGCGCAGTATTTACAGGAAATACTAAAGCCGAGTATTATCCATTCGGGAAACAAATAACTGTAAAACTTATATCAGACCTAGAAGGAAATATGATGGGTGCACAGATAATAGGGCAAGAAGAGGTCGCTGGAAGAATAAATACTATAACTATGGCCCTTCAAAAAAGAGGAACAATTAATGATATGTGCAACTTAGAAACAGTTTATAATCCGGCAATAGCGCCAGTTCTAGATCCTCTTGTTGTGGCGGCAGAGATATGCAGAAAGAAAATGATGTATCTTTCAAAGAATAAAACAAAAGAAAAGAAACTTTTTAGCCTTGGATTTAAAAAGAATAAGTTATAGTTCAGTTTATTATTTATACAATGGATAAAAAAAATATTTGGCGAATTCTTGAACACGACAGATTTGAAGACTCATTTATGAAGATGGCTGTAGATGAGTCAATACTTTATCATGTTGGAAAAGGACTTTCACTCCCTACATTAAGA
This sequence comes from uncultured Methanosarcinales archaeon, assembly GCA_964581965.1. GTDB lineage: Archaea > Nanobdellota > Nanobdellia > Woesearchaeales > 21-14-0-10-32-9 > 21-14-0-10-32-9. The sequence goes on from CAZOPU010000035.1 coordinate 11,803, forward strand.
TTTTATTCTTGGAGAACTCCTGCTGTAGCAATAGGTTATTTTCAGAGAATAAAAGAAGTTGTTAACATAGAAGAATGCAAGAAAGACTCAATAAATATATTCAGGAGAGCCACGGGAGGAGGTGCAGTTTACAAAGACCCGGACGGAGAAATAAATTACAGTGTAATAATAAAAGAAGAATCTGTACCGAAGGAGATACAGGAATCATTCAGGGAAATATGCTCAGCTATAATTATGGGGCTCAAAAATATGGAGCTTGAAACCGAATTTTCAGGAACAAATGATATCTTGCTCAATGGAAAAAAAATATCTGGCAACGCCCAGACTAGGCAGGAAGGGGCGGTTCTCCAGCATGGAACAATATTGTATGATTTTCATCCTGAATTAATGGCAAAATATCTAATTCCGCCCAAAGAAAAACTTGAGCAGAAAGGAATAACTGATATAAAGCAAAGAGTCGGAACAATAAAACAGTTCTCTCCAGAATCAACTCTTGCGGACGTAGAGAATAACATAATAGAAGGATTCAAAAAGAAGTTTAATGTAGAATTTAAGATTGGAATTCTCTCAGAATCAGAAAATAATATGGCAAAAGAATTATATAAAAAATATTCTAGCGATGAATGGATAAACTGGCAATAGGAAATTATTTCTTTTTTAATAACATTATGGATGCATTGTCTAGGTCGCCATGAGCACTTGAATGCAATGCAAAAAAGAAATCATCAATAAGATACTTGTGCTGCCCTCCTCTATTATCTAAAAGAGGATCGTTTGCATAAATAAAGTTTTCATCTATGCCTGTTACTAAATTAAAATGAAAATTAAAACCTGCTTTATCATGTATTAGAAAATTAGAAGTTATAAGAGCGCATACTGGTCTTCCTTCAAATATTTCCTTAGATATATCTATTTTTGTGGGAACGCGTATTGAAAGAATTCCTCCCTTTTTAATAAACCTTATAAAAAAATCAAGAGGCGCTCTAAATCTTTCTATCTTTAAATTAGCCATAGTTCCCTCCAGATAATTTAGCAATTCTTTCTGGCTAAGTTTTCCGTGCTGAAGAGTGAAAATATATGGATTTGCAGTTATTATTTCTACTTCAAAACCTTTATCTAAAAGAAATTCTCCAAGCTGAGGCATATATGTCCCTACGCCATCATATAACTTAATTCCTTTTAACTCAGCATCAGAATACTTTATTTTATAGAAGTTAAGTATCATCTTAAGACCGGCTATTCCACAGTCAATAGACTCATTGCTTGTTTGCCTTACAACAGGGACATCAAGTTTCATAATATTTTTTTAGCTAATTAGTATAAATAATTATCTTATTTTTATTCTATAATCAAAAAACATATTAAATAGGAAATATTTTATATCATTTATGGAT
>CAZOPU010000036.1:0-13184 GCA_964581965.1 uncultured Methanosarcinales archaeon
AAGTTTTTTTCTTTGTTTTTTAAGTGTGTTATTTAAATAAATTTTTTAAATATTGATGTAACAATAAGTAATCATTGCTTCCTCTATTTTTCCAAAACATTTATAAAGTAAATTAATAGAGGACTAAAAGAGGGGAGAAGCAATGAGTTTGGACCATGAAAAAGAGGGTATTCTTAAGATAGTTTTCGCTTTCTCTTTGGTTTTGTTTTTATCATTTAATTTTTCACTTGCACAAACATCAGGATGCTGTATATTTGAAACAGGAGTTTGCTCATCGGGATATACTAGTGAGGAATGTACATCTGTAGAAGGAATATATAGCTCTGCCAGTTGCTCCTCGCTGGATTCATGTACAAGAGTTTGCTGCGAATCAGGAACTAGTACATGGGCGATGATGGGAAGAGATGAGTGTCAGATTAATGGAGGGACAGAGCATCCTGAACTAGACTCAAGTTCATGCAGCGGATGCACAGGAGGAAATACATACGTAACAGGATATGTAAAGTATCAAGATGGCTCTTATGCTTCTAGCGCTAGAGTAAATTTTTTCAGTGCAGGATCCACAATAAAATCAGTCAGTGTTAATTCAGAGGGCGTATTTAATGCATGCGTTCCTAAAAACACAAATTATAATGTAGTATTTCAAAATCCATTAATTGTGAGCTGTAATCTTCAGGATACAATTGGTGTGGGAGATTCTCCATATGATACAGGTGAAGTTATACTTCCTTGCCTTAGCTCAGGTGCAGAATGCTTAACTGTGTGGGATGTTGGCGAATGGGAATATCCAGATGAGCAATGTGGAACAAGAACTGTAGAAGATACAGGAAACTGCAACCCTCCGACAGAGTCAAACAAGCCTGTTGGCTATATTCCTTGTATAATATCCGAAACAACTTGCAGAAATAATCAATTGGATTCAGGAGAAGAATGCGACCCGACAGTTAGCAATATACCTGGCGGAAACACCTGTCCTAGTGGTTCAGTTGGCTCAATAACTTGCTCTGAGAACTGTAAAATACTAAGAAATTGCTTTAACTGCAACGGTCCTTTCACTGATTTTGCTATGTGTGCTTGTCCTGCGTATTCTTCTAGTGCTAACTGCGCAACAGGATGCTCATCTTCAAGCAGGATAAATTCTTTCACTGTTGCTCCAACATATGAAAATGGAAATAAAGGAGTTCAGCTTGACTGGGAAATTCCTTCTCAATGCTCAGTAAGATACATTATGGTTGAAAGATGCGATGGAAATAACGCTGTGAATCCGACCACATGTAATACAACATCAAACGGAAATGCTGTAAATATAGTTACAAAAAATGTAGGCTCTGTAATTTCTTACCTTGATTTTCCTACAAGTCCAAACTTTGCAAATTCTTTTTGCTATAATATATCTGTAATTGTTTCAGGAGGATCTAGCGGAGATTTTGTATTGAACTCAGAAAAAAAATGCACTGCGTTGTATGATGACTTGTGCATAAATCATCCTAACGGAGGATACTGCTCTGGGAAAAATTATATCCTATGTCAGGATGGAAAGTTCCAATCAGAGGAAGAGTGTGAATGCGGATGCAGGGATGAAACAGACAGTGCGCCTGCAGCATGTGTAGGAGATGCTGGATTTTGCAATGTATGTGATGTCTGCAGCGGACCATTCGGAACATACGGATATACTCCAAAGAGCGAGGGGTATAATTTAATAGATAATCTAAATGGATATGTTGCATACCAAAATTGCGGAGATCTTTTGTATGACCAATTCTGTTATGTAGATGATTACTCCAGAAATAAGGCAGTAATAGGTCAATATCATTCTTGCTTTAATGTTTCCTCTTGCTACGATTACAGGACTAAGTATTCATGCGACCAGAATCCTTGCGGGATACTTGCGTCTGACGATTGCAGATGGGTTAGCTTGTCTCCTGGAAATGAGATTGGACTTGGTTTATGCATTCCTGCAAATCCTGATGAGCAGGATTGTACAAAGTGCGGCCAGATAAATATTCTTGGAAAGTATTGTTCTCCTGCATTGTGCTCTCTTTTTGGAAGGGATGAGTCAGGAGGAACAACTTGTTATTATAATAAAAAAATAACATACAGAAACCTTAGAATAGATAATACAGTATGCATGAATATAGAAGATGTTGCCTGCGAGACATATGATGATGAAGATTCATGTGTTGGAGACTCAGCATTCTCCCTTGATGTGTCATATGATAGCGAAAATTACAGGATAGGGGGGGACAATAGTTATTCTTCTTCAAGCGATGATTTGTTAGGATATGGAAAATGCCTGTGGAGTGATGAGATTGGCTGTTTCAGAAATGCAGATGATGATCCTGTCTTGGAAAAGGACTGCACAAGCTCCAACCTTAATTTAAGGGAGAAATGCCTTTCTGATTTTATAAATCCTGAAACTACAATTATAATTATGGGAGAAGAAGCTCAGAATGAGGGAAGATATTCTGTAGATGAATTAAAATCTCTTTCTTTTGCAACATCAGAACAGGTGCTTAATACATATTACTCAATATCTTCATCAGGATATGAATATCCTACTGGAAAATATTCTTCCAGACCAGGCACTGACAGAACGAGATTCTTGAATGAATTATCATCACTCACGGAAGGATCCTATACAATATATTTCTATTCTGAGGATACAGCTCATAACTTAGAGGCTGTAAGATCATTAACATTTAGCATAATACCTGATTTATCAGGAATAAGCATAGAGACAACAAAAATTTCAGGGTATGATTCAGTAGTAGATATGTTCGTAACTAACTTAAGTGTTGAAATAAATTATGATGAAGATGAACTTGATTGCAGTACTGTACTCAGAAACGAAGCTAATCCTTCCAGGGTAATTACTGGAGACGCTAGAAAAATAAGTCCATATCTAAATTGGAATTATCTTTATCTTCTGGATGGAACATACACGTTAAATGTTGCTTGTTCTGACACTCATAATCAGAAATATGAAAACAGCCTAATTATAATAGTGGATGCTGATATGTCTATAAATGGGGCATATCCGAAAGGAAGAACGTTTAGGGCAGGAAATGTAAACATAGGAGTAGACACTAATGACTCTGCTACTTGTTTCTATACAGATATAGGTGGTTTATCTCCATCAGGAAGTCCAGAGAACCTTGGAGGCTCCTGGGAGAGATACTCAACTACAGGAGGAAGAAATCATACTTCAACAATAAATGAGCCAGATGTTTCTGGAATAAGATATTATTATTCAGCTTGCTACTTCCCATCTCAGGAGAAATGGTTTACAGGAAATAATGGAGATATAATATTTTACGCAATAGATGAGAGTGCTCCTTCGATATCGATATATGACGAATCAACCGGTGGGTTATATAATGGGCTTGATACAATAGAAAGTATTTCTTTGAGAGTTGTATGCGATGATTCAAACTCTATGCTTGTAGGAGGGAAGGACTTTGCGTTTGGCTGCGGAGCAGGAAGTATAGTTACACGTGTATATTATCAGAATTATCCTGATAAAATAAGGAATTTGCCTGCCGCAGACGTGAACACATTTGATGGCGAGGAAGGATATATAGAGGTATTAGCTCCTGATTCATACATAAAAACGCTCCTGGATATAACAGTAAGGGATAATGGGGGAAACACAAGAACACAGACTTTATCATTAGGCAATTTAAGAAACCTTAGTTTCATGCGTCCTATAATAACTATTTGCAATCCAGAAACTGGTCTGTGCATTTAACTCTTGTGTTTATTGCATGTTACATTTAAAAAGAGGATGTTGATGGCGATTAAAGAAATAAAATACCTTTTAATTTTGACAATTATAATATTATTTTCGAATATTGCACTTGCAGTAGTTAGCTGTAATCCTATTGATGGAGATGAGACTCATCAAGGATGCGTCGAAATAAAATCAAAAGTCTTCAATACTACTACTCCTATAATTAATGTTACATTCACAGAATGGGTGGAGGCTAATGATGATTACGCACTCTACAAAATAGGGGAGCTGGGTGAAAGCTATCCAAATAATACATTCAGTGAAGATTTTCTAGATGAATTAAAGAGCATGAAAAATTATTCTCTTCAAAGTCTTTCTCAATACTTGTACCAGTCTGATTATCATCTTCCAAATGGAATTTATCTTTTTAAGATGAGTGCATTCAACGAGCCTAATATAAATATAGATATTTCAGTTTTGTTCTCAATAAATGGGACTGGAATGAAATTCTGGGTAAGTTCTCCAACAAATGATTTAGTCGGACCCGAGGATTATCCTATGTATGCATTCAGCAATGAATCAATATTTGATATTGAGTTGTCTGCAGAGAGAGATGTGGAAGGATGCAGATGGACGACAAGAGACATTCCAAAGAATGTAACTCTTCTCTCCGCATTTGAGAACATCACTGTTGAAAGATTCTCAGAAACAGGAAACCCCAGAAGTGTTGTGCTTAGTGAGTTTGATATAACGCTGCATTATCCGTATTCTTCATATGATGGCTCTCCCAGATATATGTCTATTATATGCAGGGAAGTTGGAGGAAGACTTTCTTTGAACACAATAGTAGTAGGTGTGGATAAATCTGCGCCTACGATAGATATAACTACTGATTATTCTCCTGTTGTTGATTATGATTCAAGAAAAACAAACATTACAATAAGAACAAGCGATGTTTCTGCATGCAGAATAAATAAAGTATTTGTGCAAAATTATGATACTCCCAGCAAAATCTCTGAGATGTCTGGACTTCCTCTGTTGATAAGGGGTCAGGACTTTGACTTCAAAAGATATGAGGATTTTGTCAGCACTTACACTGAACCTCTTGTATTCAGTAGAAATCCAAATCCTCATAATTACACATACAATATAACGTGCACAAATCTGGCAAATCTTAAAAACAGCAGAACCTATGTTGTCAGCGTTAATCTGCTAAACATACAATCATTTGAATTTTATTCCCCCGTATCTGGATATGTTAATTCTCTTAATATACTAGTTAATGGAAGTGTTAATAGAGGGGGAAATGAAGTTTCATGTAATGCTTCATTAAATATGTCTGCTCCATTTACAGGATTAAAAAGAGGAGCTCCTTTCAATGGAAGGCAAGTGTTTTTCAACACAATCAATGTTCCTGGAGATGGTACACATACTATTTATGTAACATGCGTATATATGGAAGGAACATTCAGCTCAACCACAGTCACAGTTGACAGAACACCTCCTGTGGCGCCAAATATAACTACCTCTGATAATTCATGTTCTCTAGAAGAGATAACTGCTAGAGTCTCCTCAAGGGATAATATATCTGGAGTAAGGATATACTACTATAATCTTACAGTTGACTCTGCAAATAATGAATATATTTCAGGCTCATCCACATCCGGAAGAATTTCAATTGATATAGATGGAGAACTGGATGAAGGAAAGATGTATGTATTAAGAGTATGGGCGGATGACAATGCTGGAAACAAGGGACCACAGTCTTCAAAAAATATAAAGATAACAAATTCATCCGTGGCGGCATGCGACACTATTCCTCCTAAAATAAAAATAAACTCATCTCAGAATAATTCAACTAATATATGGACTGTTGTGGTAGATTGCCAGGATGATGAGAGCGGATGTAAAAAAACATTTTATTATGGAATAGAATCTAATTCCAGCAAGAAATGCAATGAAACAAAATCCGCAAATCTTCTCAGTCCTGTATCTATATCAACATCTTCAGTGTTTTGTGCAAGAGTTCAGGACAACAACAATAATAACGATTCAGATTCCAGGGAATTTATAGTGTCATATCCTATAAACTGCAGCAATAATGCTACAGATGGAAAAGAAACAGACCTTAACTGCGGAGGAGATTGTCCCAAGTGCGGACTAAACAAAACATGCTCTAAAGACTCAGATTGCTCATCAAATTACTGCTTCAACAAGAAATGCGCCCAGCCCAGCTGCACTGATAAAATAAAGAACGGAGATGAGGCAGGAATAGACTGTGGAGGAAGCTGCACTCAGAAATGCGGAATAAACCTTACTTGCGAGTCAAATGAGGATTGTCAATCTCTTAACTGCGACTCGTCTGGCAAATGCGCAGAAGCCACATGCACAGACAAGAAAAAAGATGGAAAAGAGACGGACGTTGACTGTGGCGGAACTTTATGTCCTGCTTGTGGAAGAATGGATAAATGCATCACATCTGCGGACTGTTCCACAAAATACTGTGCTTCTTCTGGTTTCTGTGATATAGATCCATCATTGGATTCAGACGGTGATGGGCTGCCTGATTTATGGGAAGAAAAGAATTGTGGATCTGTTACAGGATGTGAGCCTAAAGATGATCTTGACAAGGATGGCTACACAAACAGGGAAGAAAATGAGGCAAATACTGACCCAAGAGACCCTGATAGCAAGCCGGATTACAAAAAGTACAATCCAGTATCAATAATACTTCTTATACTAGGTGCGCTGCTTATAATAGCAGGAATAACTATGAAAGTAATAAATTCAATGGAAGAGGAGAAAAAGAAAAAAATATTGGACCAAAAAGAAATGTATGGTACTCTTAGTCAAATACCTAAAATGAGCTCGCTTGATAAACCTGCAGAGCGTGAGCTTACAGAAGAAGAGAAGCTAAGAAGTCAGCAGGCTAGAATGAAGGCTATTAAAGAGAGAAGCACAGAAAGAAGGAAAATGCTGGACCAGTTTGATAGCGAGGAAAAAGTTTCTTCTATTAAACAACAAGGAGATGTTCAAAAGGAAAGTCCTAAGGAAAAAGAGCCAGAGCAGAAACCAATCCAGCTTAAGAAAAAGAAGTTGCTGGATGATGATTTTGAGGATGAATATGTGGATCTTTCAAAAGTAAAAGAGGCTAAATCAAACGAAGATCCTTTCTCAAAATTAAAAAATATAGCTTCAAAAGAGCCTGATTCAAAAGCACAGCCACGAGAGAAAAGTGAGGATAAACAGAAGCCGGACCATGCTAAGAAAGAAACTGATTCTCAGGATAAAAAACAACGGCCTAAGCCTCAAAAAAATGAAGATGTATTTGAGAAACTCAAAACTATCTCAAAAGCAAAGAAAAAATAAATCTGGCGTAGCATAATTAGGAAATAATTTAAATCAGAATATTGCATTATGAGCGTTAAATGGCAAATTGCCTAAAAAGGTGTTAACAATGAAGGGACAGACTCAACAGGTTTTCATATATATAATGGTAATATTGGTTGTGGGTGCAATACTTATTTTTGGATTTAAGTCAATAAGAAACATAATGAATAATGCCTGCGAAGTTGATAAGGTAACATTCCAAACTGATCTTAGAGAAATAATAACTACAAGCTCAGATTATGGAGATGACATAAGATACTCGCTGGATTCTCCCTGTGGTTATGAGCGTATTTGTTTTATAGATTCTATTATATTGGCAATGCCTGATAATTTTATAGATTCTCCCGTTACTTTGGAGAGTGAAAGAATAAGGTCTGAGGTAAACGCTAAAACAGGGAATAATGTATTCTTGATAAAAGGTAAAGAGGTTATTCCCCTTTATAGCCTTGATATGATAACGGTGAACAATGAGCAAAACAGCAATTACATATGCATAAATACAAAATCAGGCAACTTTAATCTTCATCTTGAAGGACTAGGAAGAGGAAAAGTAAGAATATCCGAAGATGAGTAATAAATCAGAGGGTAAAATGGACAGAAAAAGAAAAGGTCAGATAGAAATAAATTTCAATTGGATATTCATATTGGTGGCTGGAGCAGCAATACTGATATTTTTTATAGTAATCGCATCAAAACAAGACAGGGGAAACGAGGAGCAGACTGCAGGAATAGTTTCTGCAAAGCTCCAAACTTTATTCTCTGCAGTCCAGCAAAACCCTGATGCAGTCCAGGTTCAGGACAATATAAATGCTGAGCTGGAGTTTTCATGCACAGAAGAAGGTCATTTCTTTACCATAAAAGGAGGCAACTCAAAAGCATATCTAAATTCAGAAATATTATTCTCCCCTAAAAGAATAGACGGAAAATCAGGAACAGCCGCATGGACAAAGGTTTATTCCTCTCCATATCCTGTTGTTCAGATTTTATATTTTACAGATGAAAGTACATATTACTTGTTTGTAGACCAGCCAGTCAGGGAATATTACAACAGATTTCCTGAGCAATTTGGAAAGAAATTTCTTTCTCAATCAGAGCTTCAGGGATTCACAGATGAAGGGTTCAAAAAATACATAATTGTAACTACACAATCTGCAGGTTCACTTCCATTAGATTCAGCAGTAGAAAGAAAAAGCACTATTGTAAGAATAGGCTCTGATAGGGTAGAATTTGTTTATGGAGGGGAATATGACTCTGCAAGAAGTGTCCCTTATGTTAATGAAGCAACATTGTTTGGTGCAATAGTTTCAGGTGATCACGAGTTGTATGGTTGTGTTATGGAAAAAATAATGACTTCCTCTAAAATTGTAGGGGAAATAAACTTGGAAAGAGCGATTCTTCTTGAAGAAACTGACAATGAAAAATGCATGCTTTTCTTGGCATCAGGAATAGCAAGAGAAGACATACGAAGTATAATTTCATTATCAGTTTATAGTGAAGGGGAAGATTACTCTTCTTTAAGGGAAAGCATAACTAGCCTGCAGAACTTTAACACTCAAATGGCGAGGTCTAATTGTCCCACGATATACTAGGACTAATGAGGATTAAAATAATGGCTGATAAAAAAGGACAAATACAGAATGCAGAGACTATAATAGTAATAATAATAGTAACAATACTAATGGTTATAGGTGCTGTATTTGCAATCAGATATAAGGGAAATAATACCGAAACTGAAAAAAAAGACCTTAATGAAGAGGAGGCAATGAAAGTTGTCATTGTTGCATCCAGCCTTAATGAACTAAGGTGCTCAGAGTATAGCGCCATGATAAAGACATGCTTCGACTATCAGAGGCTTCTCTCGTTCAGCAAAATAGTTACTGAAAACAGGCAGGACTCTTTCAATTACTATCATTATCTTTTTGGGAATTCAAGGATAAGCATTCAGATAATAACGGGAGATATTCCGCCTGAAAACAGGAACATACTCCTTTATGACTACGATGATGCAGAAGGCAAGTCTAGCTCTCCTGTATTTATTCCTGTGATTGTTATGAATTCCCTTACAAAGGAAAGCTATTTTTCAGTGCTTGAAGTGAGGACATATTCATGAATGTAAAAACAAAAGCGCAAATAGAAACAATGGGTCTTCTAATTATAGTTATATTGGTAACTATGATACTGTTTTTTGTACTTGTTTTCAGCATGAAATCAAAGAAAAATCCTGAAGTAAATGTGGAGACTGATTTCAGAAAAGTCCAGACAATAAGCAATTTTGGGCCTACAATTCTTGAAACTACGACTGACTGCAGCTCAGGGAAAAAAACAATAAGGGAGCTTCTTACTGACTGCGGTTTTTCAAGGGAGATATTATGCGATGGAAGATCATCATGCGAAGTTGCCAATGAAACAATATTATCTATTCTGGAAATGACCTTAGATGTATGGACTTATGACTATAACTTGACTGTCGAGACAAGCCAGAAGACAATAACTTATGTTTCAACAGGATGTATTTCATCAAAGGATATTTCTCAGGAAAGAACTCCTTTTGGTACAACTCATGGCTCAATGGCGATGGTAATAAAAATATGCTAATCCGGAGCCTAATTATAGTAATTATATTGTATTTTATTAAGGGTATTATATTTCACGTTTAAATTTGACGAAAGTATGACTTTAGTCTCTATTTTGCCTAACTCTTAGAAAACTTTAAATACTGCGTTAACAAGATAAACTAAAAGCACTTGAGAGGTGTTCATCATAATGAAAAAAGGAGATTTAAGCATAAACATAATAATTGTGGCAGCCATATCGCTTATAATATTGGTTATAATTGCTGTCTTGATATTTGGAACAGGAAGCCAAATAAATAGGGCTAAATCTTGCTCTGGGCTGGGCGGAATGTGTATCTCAGAAGGAGAAAGCTGCTCGGACTACAATGATGCAGGAACCGGCGAAACATGGGTAAGGCATGCGACGGCACAATGTCAGGATACAGAGCAGTTTTGCTGTGTTAAACTAAACTGATTTTTTTAATCTTTTTTAGAGGTTGCAGAAATGAGAAAAGGCGAATTAAGCATTAATATGATAGTTATGGCTGTAATTGCTATAGTTATACTTGTATTGATAATTTTCTTGATCATACGAAGCGGCGGAGATACAAGTAGTGCAACTGCCTGTCCAAGCAAGGGCGGCGTTTGTACAACAGAATATTGCAGCGGAAACATGGTATACGATAAAAACGGTCAGCCTATAGATTGTCCAAATATAGGGGAGTACTGCTGCAAAATAGGTACCATAAATTAAGGTGTATTCATGAATAAGAAAGGGGACTGGATTAAGCCGATAATATATGCAGTTATTGGGATTGTCTTCCTAGTTGCTACAATTTCTTTGCTTTTAAATATACTTGGTAATGATAAGGATTTAAAAGCCTGCCCTGACGATTACTGCACATTAAAATCTGAAGGATGCGGGGAGCATGAATCAAAGTATCCCTATTCTTGTGGAGACAAGGAGCATGTTTGTTGCATGACTCTTGATGAATTTATGAACAAAGATGAGAGGGGGGCAGGGGCTACACTAGATCTTAACACTAGCAACGTAATCTCTCCAACTATTGGCAATATTTACATAAAAGTGGGAGATGGAGAGGAGCTTATAACTAATTCCGGGAAAATATTAAATATAGGAAAAACATACACTATAAAAGTGTCAAATGACGGCTCAGATAAAAACAAGTGCTCAATAAAATTACTTGATTCAGACACACAGACAATAATAGAATCTCCAGGATGGGCGAGCGGTTTTGTCGAAAAACAACCCTGCAAACAGCTGCCTTTGAATGTTGTTTTTATTCCAACGACAACAGAGTTAAACAAGAAATATGACCTCCTTGTAACACTATACAATGAAACAAATCAGATAAGAACTGCGAAGGCGGTTTTGACTATTGTGCAGCAGACTGATGTGCAGCAATAAGGCTGCAGCGAATTTCTTTTTATTATTATTTTTTATTTGGCTCTTTTTATTCATTTTTTAAGCTAGCTCGTCTTTTATAATTCTCTGCATTCACTTTTTAAGTTCAAAAGATTTAAATACTAATATGGGGTAAAAGAGTGTATGTTATCGAGGAAGGGTGTAACTCTGGAAACGTTGCTTATTTTGATTACTTCTGCAATAGCTGTTGCACTTTTCATATATTTCATTGTGAGGCTAGTAAGTGCTTAGAAAAATGAGACCCTTATCAAAAAAAGGCGAAGAAAACTCCATGAATTTGCTGTACGAGATACTTGCTTTTGTTCTTGTTTTAATTGCATTGCTCGCAGTTTTTTTTCTGCTGGCAGACAGGGGAGAGGACTCTACGCAAGATATCCTTTGCAGGAGCAGTGTAGTTATAAGAAGCAAAGCCACATTATCCATCGCAGATGGAATTGTCGATTTTGAGAAAATAACTCCATTGGCCTGCCACACTAAAGACCTTGGCAATTTAGGAAAGGACAGGGAAGAGGTAAAGTCAGAGATTGCGAAATATTCTGCAATGTGCTGGTGGCAATTTGCAGAGGGATCCGTCCCAGATATATTTAAGGCTGACAAAAAAGAAAAAGCATGTTTTGTCTGCTACACATTTACCATAGACAATAAAATTGACAAGGGAGTGCAGTCAAGAATTCAGGGTTTCAATGAGCCTTTAGTGCAGGACAGAAGCTTAATATCAAGTTCAGAGATGACTAATTTTCTGCTGTCAGAAACATATGATCCTGCACTTATATATGGGGGAGGAACAAAAAATTATTTTGGAGATTCTTATATATATGATGCGGATGTCGGAATAAGCGCTGATGCAAGAACTATGAGTGCCTCGAAAATTAAATCAACATCAGTAAATGGGTACATTTCTGATTATTCATATATGATAACGGAAAAGACAAAAGAAGAAATAAATAAGATTGGTGCGGAGCTGCAGATTAATGATGCTGGTAATATATTTGTGGTGGTTGCAGAGGATTTCAAGTCAATGGAAAACAGCGATGCAAGGGAAATAATAGAGAACATAAAGCTAAACTCAAATGACACTAACTATGATGCAATTCTTATAATGTTGGATTTAAAGGACAAAACAATAAAAGTACATTTAGGATCAGATCACTCAGTATTCATCAAAGATTATGAAATAAAGGATATTCTTGAGGATTCATTCAAGGATATAGGGAATAAGTGTAGCAAGGACAACAAGTGCAATCTAGAGGAAGTAAATAACGCATTAGCTGCATCTGTAACAAAGATATCTGACAAGCTTCTTAACAAACAAACAATTCAGGGTTTAAGCCCTAAGTCATACTATTATTACCTTACAAATGGAGGATATACATGGACAATGATATCAGATATAGACTCCAATCAGAGATATGCAATAACATATGTTTCCACTTCTGACGAAACAGGATGGCCTAGCATGAAGCAGATGGCGACAGGAGGAGTGATTGGAGGTGCAATTGGAGGAGCTATTGTAGGTGCAATACTTACAGTGACTGGAATTGGTGCTCCTGTGGGGGTTCCTATGCTTGTTACGGCTGGTGCGGCGATAGGATTGGGTGCTAATTATGCGGTGGGCTCAGCACTTAATGTGGACCAGCCTGACGTTAAACCTAACAACATAATGATTGTACCAGTCAATAATATAGGAGATGTATGCACCATAGTAGAATAATTTGATATTAATATAATAATTAATTTAATTAAGACAATAATAGAGGATAAGAATGAGAATTAATGTTAAAGAAATAAGGAAAAGAATAAGGGGATTGTCCAGGAAAGGAGATCAGGTGCTTACAATGAGAGCAATAATTACTATATTAATAATAGTCATGCTTTTAATTGTTGTTGCAATCTGGATTGGGAGCTCATCGTCAGATGCATTCGCGTGGATTAGGAAAATATTTGGATAGCAAAATTATCACAAATAAATAATATGTTTGAAAAATGAATAAATCAAAAATTTCGGGAAAAGAGAAAATATTAAATGGGTCAATATTTTAAGGGCACGACAAATTGGAAGACAAAA
>CAZOPU010000037.1:0-13165 GCA_964581965.1 uncultured Methanosarcinales archaeon
AAGTTTATAAACAAATAATTTTTACTTTGCCTAATGTCCCTCATAAATAATATATTAAATATAAATGAGAAAAAACAAAAAAAAGATTTAAACATAAACTCATCTGAGCACAATGCCCCTAATTCCTATTGGCAATCAAATAATTTAGATGATACTCTTCAAGATGCTATAATAAACAGATTTAAGGACATTCAAGAAAACATAGAATTCGGGTTTTTTCACATTCAAGAATCTCATGATATAATAAATCTTGACAAACTACCACGTGAAGAAAACTACGAAAAAATGAATATTGAGCTTTATAGCATGATATTAATAGACTTTGCAGAGAAAATAGACCACATTACCGAATCATTTTCAAATCTGAAAAGAGAGTCTGATGAAAAACACAGAAAATTCCAGCAAAGCATAAAAGAATTCTCAAAAATAATGAAGACTAAAGGATTCAACTACAAAATTGGAGATTCAGTTGCTGATTTCATAAATAACAACACAGAGAATGGAAAATATAATAGAATAAGCTCTAGGGAGAAAGAGAAAATAGAAGATGTTGTTGACAGTGCAAGAAAAATATTAGATGAAAATTCAAGACTGAATAAATACCACCTCCAAACATTCTCCCCCATACTAACTGCAAGAAATTCAGTATACGAGATGGCTAAAAACTTAGACTTAATGAAAGATATACAACTAGATCCTTCCATTAAAAGCATACCCTCTGAGGAAATAGATTCTATATTAATTGATTTAATATATGACTCTATAAATAGGACAAGAGTGAAAAAAGAGATAGCAAAATTAAGAGAAGCAAGAAGAATAGATGAAATAAAACATGTAAAAACAGAGGAAAAAACTAAATATATTTCACCTAATAATATCCCTCAAGATAAAACTTCAAAAACTCCTATAATCATAGACCGGGACTTCTTCCACTACTTTGGAATTAACGGTCAAACACTAAAAAAATTATCTGAATCAAAAGAGACATATGACTCTGCAAAATACTTTCTTTCAAGCCTAGAAACAATATTTAATAGTGCAGGATTAGATGAAAAGCAGATATCTGTACTTGTAAACAAAAATCCCCATTTATTATTTGAGTCAAAAAACAAAATGAATATACAATTAAACTTAATAGAAAAACTTTATGACCTAATAGACCCTGTAAAAGTCTCAGGAATACAGCCATCTAACAACTCAGAAATATATAAATCGGAAGACTCACTAAGCAAAATAATAACAAAAGAGGAATCAAAATACAAAAAAATAAACATTATCAACATAAACTTAATCACAGATGAAAAAGACAGAGAAACATTTGAAAACAGGATGAACTGTGCAAAAACAGGAGATGAAAGAATTCAAAAATACATTTCAAGAAAAGCGGGAAAAAAAACAATACTCTATGAAAAATATTCATCTGAATTCGGAGAAGGAAAATACATGAAAGGAAAAATAGGCAAAGATGGCAGAAGAGTTATTTACAAAGTGGAGCCAACAGAAACAACTATAAATATAAGAATAATAAGCTACTTCACGAATCACAACGATCATGTTAATTTCTTCAAGCCAAAATAAATAACTCAAAAAAACATAACTTCATTAATTTTTAATTTGTGTTTGTTTATCATCCCTGAGGGCAGCTCTATCACAAAACAGCTTTCTTTTTTTGGAAAGTAATTTGTGAAAGGCCTAAAATCTTCCTTTATCTCAACTATCTTTTTTTTATCATCAAGGAAAAGGACATCTATAGGAAAAAACACAAGCCACATAGTCAACGCTATTTTCTTCTTTCTGTCAAATATAAAAATATGAGCCTCATCATGTATTTTTCTGTGAAACTGCAGACCTATTGCTTTTTTTATAAAACTCTTTCTAAAAACTATTTTGTTGCATATAACTCTTTTTTTATCTCTAATTACAAATAAAGCCATTATAATTGTTTAAATAAACTCCAATTTAAAAAATTAATTATTACCTTTTAACTTTTTCCTTGCAGAAACTTGCAGCCACAAGTAGGGGAAAAGTTATTGTAAAGTCCGCTCTTACTTTTGCAGTAGGCGCATTTATCTTTATCTTAGCCCACGTTTTAGCCTCTTCCTGGTTTCCGCCTGAATCAGAGCCATCATATTCATTTGCAGTAGTAAGATATACTGCATAATCAAATCCTTCCCTGAATATCTGGGCGTTAAGATTATAATGCTTAGGAGTTCCTCCTCCAAGTATTATTGCCCCTGATTTTTCCTGTTGAAGAGCAAAATTAATCAGTTTAGTGTGATCGTCGGTAACATCTATTTGGAAATCAGGATGTTTTTGTTTGAAGAAATAGATCAAATCACCTAATGCCCCATCAATTATTCCAGGACAATATACTGGAATCTTGTTTTTTGAGGCCCAATGCAAATAAGAGTTCTCATCTGTTATTTCAAGTCCTAGCTCATAAATAAGCTCGCTCGGAGAGATAGCTTTTCCTGTTGTCTTCTCTTTAAGTATTTTCTCAAAAAAAGGATCCATAAACTTCTCAAAATACAAGTACCTATCATTAGGCACAAATATATTACCTATCCTTCCGACTCCTGCATCAAAAAGAGGCCTGCCCTGTACGTCAAACTCTCCCAGCTTGAAATCATTAAGGCTTTTTACAACATCTTCCTCTATTCCGCTTGCAGATGTTATTATAACGTGAATCATCTTATTCTTAACAAGGTACGCTATTATTTCTCTGAGACCTGAAGAAATGGCATTCCCAGTCATTGATAGGAATATTGTTGCTTTATCCTCAATCATCATATTTGTTATTTCTATACCCTTGAATAGCTCTGTTCCCTGAAAACCAGTAGTAGAATAAGCCCTTACAAAGGAAGCAAAGTCAAATTCCCCCTCAAAATCATACCCTTTTATGTTAGGATGATTGTCTAAAGAAGTTGTTCTACTCATGTGTTTCTGCTTTGAGACATACTCTGTATCCTTTATATCATCAGCAGTATATTGTTTAGTCTTTTTAACCATAGAAACCACCCTGAATAAACTTAAACATTAAGATCATTAAAATATATAACATTGCCTGTGGCATCTTCCACATCTCTTCCCAGAACATCCTTGCAGTCTGCACAATTGTCAGTTTCATTTACTAGACATACTCCGTCATAGTCGCAAACTTCAGGCTCTCTCATGCAACCAGAAATAACAAGTACAGATAATATTAATGCCACTGCCAAAATTGCCCTAAAATTTGATGAGCCTGACTTTATTGCTGAATTCATATACTTAGAAAAGAATCAGGTATTTAAATAGTTTAGGGTTTTAAACCATTAACTTCTAATTAATCTTCTATATGATATGGGTGAATCGCCCTATTAGAAATATCCTCTTCGTATGAAGTTGGTTTTTTTTCTTTTATTGAATTTCTAATTAATGAGTGCCTAGAGATATAATTTACATCACTTTTTGTAACAAATATAGCATCTACCCAGCCTCCCGTGCATTCATCGAATGATGCTGCGTTGTTTATGGCCTCAGATGCAGCATTTAATGCTTCTTCCTTTGGGATAACTATTCTGCCATCAATTTTGTATTTTTTTAATTTATTCAATGAATCTGTAAATTTACCTCCGGATCCAATCGATGAATATGCACCTGATTTCATTAATTCTTTTCCATTGAAAAAATAAATATTGGGAATATCCTCTTTTAAAGACACAAAATAATTATTTTTTTCACCAGTTATATAAACAAGACTTGAATCTATTAAGTTTAGTTTTCTTTCTATAGATTCTTTTGTTTCATTTCTAGGATTGTTTAGAAAATCACTTAATTCCTTTTCTGATTTGCTTGAGAAGAAATGTTCAAGACATTTGCCTGCCACTCCAAGCGCATAATTTCCATCAGAATTACCAAAAATCTTTTTTTCATTATCATCTATATTCCTTCCTGAAAGAGAGCCTCTTGAATCTGCTGCAATCAAAACATAAAGTTCATTTGTCTCAGGGTCTTTTCCAGCTATACTTACAACCGTAGTCATACATCATACTAGAATTATCTAATATATAAACTTTTCTATTTTTTTACCATCATACAGTAGTTAAATAATTAACTATCCAAGACACTTATTATGTCTATAAGCAAATCCTCAAACTCAGTTATCTTATCAAAATGACCTGCTTCCTGAATATGAAGAACACTTTCTCCAAGCATTTCTGACAAATGAGCAGTGCTTTCTGCAGGAACAACTTTATCATCATCTGACGCATAAACAAAAAATTCCCTGGATTTTGACTTTATATTATCAAAATCATATTGTTCATCTCCTAATTTTCCAGCAACAAGAAATACTGCAGCAATAGTTCTTGATTTAAATTCCAGAACTTTGAGGGCAACCTCTGCTCCGAAACCATGCCCTATTATCATAGAATTGCCATCCATAAACTTAAGATGCTCTTGAACTTTTTTTCGCCATCCTTCCAAATCATCATTTTCAGGGAAATCAGCAGTCAACAACACATGCCCTCTTTTGTCCAGCTCCCCTTTTAGCCAAGGATACCATGCATCATTCATCCCTATATTTTTTTCATTTATTAGAAGAACGTGAACCAACTTAGAACTTCACCCCCTTCATTCCCTTCATTTTCTGCATCATTTTTTGCATGTCCCTTTCTGATGCGCCAGGCTTAAGAAGTTTCATCATTTTTTTTGACTGCCTGTATTGCTTTATCATACCCCTTAATTCAGTTGAAGATATTCCTGAACCTTTGCTTATCCTCTCTACTCTTACATTTGTTATTATTTCAGGATCTTCAAGCTCCTCCTTTGTCATGCTATCCATAAGGTACTTCCATTTCTCTATTTTTCCTTCCTGACTTTTTATTAGCTCTTTAGGGATGTTCAACCCACCCATCCCAGGAATCATATCCATTACCTTTGTCAAAGGACCCATTTTCTTCATTGCCTGCATCTGCTCATACAAATCAATCAAATTAAAGTCTCCCTTAAGAAGCTTTCTGCTCATATCCTCTGCTTCTTCCTCAGATATAGCTTCCCTTGTTTTTTCAAGCAATGCCTCCAGGTCGCCCATTCCTAGTATTCTTCCAACAAATCCCTCTGGCTTGAATTCCTCGAAATCATCAGTTTTTTCTCCAACTCCTATAAATTTAACTGGAGCACCAGTCACAGCACAAGCTATAAGCGCACCCCCTCCCTTCGCAGTACCATCAAGCTTAGTAATTATAACTCCAGTGACTTTGCAGTTGTCATGAAATGCCTGGGCCTGTTTTTCCGCAGCCTGCCCTATATCCGCGCTAAGCACAAGCATAGTCTCATCAGGATGAACTGCCTTATTCAATTTATTTAATTCATCTATTAATTCATCTGATAATGCATCCCTTCCTGCAGTATCTACAATCACAAGATCAAACTTGTCAAGTTCCTTCTCAAAAGTCCTGTAAAGCTTTACAGGATCTTTTTCTTTTTTATCAATAAACACTTGTATGTTAAGATTATTTCCTAATTGCTCAAGCTGATGCGCAGCAGCAGGTCTCCAGGTATCTGTGCTTAAAAGAGCTACTTTTATTCCTCTTTTCTTAAAATAATTTCCGAGCTTTCCTGCAGTAGTTGTCTTTCCAGTTCCGAAAAGTCCCACAAGCATAATCTTGTATGGCTCTTTTGACTTCTCTTTTTTCTCTTTTATTCTAGACTGAAAATCTGTTTTTTCACCTTTACCCAAGAAGTTGACCAGCTCCTCATAAACAATATTTACAAGATGCTCTTTTTTAGTTACTGTTTTTGGAACTTCCTCATTAAGGGCTCGCTCTTTTATCTTCTTAGTTAATTCAAGAACAAGTTTTACATTAACATCAGACTGCAAGAGTGCACGCTGTATGTCTTTAACAAGCTCATTTATTAGCTTTTCATCTACAAATAACGCCTTAGTTATCTTCTGGAGCGTGCTCTTCAACGAATTTGACAGTCCCTCGAGTACCATACGCAGCTATTAGCCTCTATTCTTTTATAAATTTTTATGAAAAAAAGGTTAAAAAAAGAACTAAGCAGACATAATCATATATCCAGATTCTGGACCTTGTGGGAATTCTGCTCAATAAACTGGCGCCTCGGCTCTACCTCAGATCCCATCAACATAGTAAACACCTGGTCAGCTTCTATAGCGTCCTGAATGTTAACTTGCTTTAATGTTCTTGAAGATGGATCCATAGTAGTTTCCCATAACTGCTCAGGATTCATTTCTCCCAGACCTTTATATCTTTGGATAGAAATATTTTTGTTCTCGCCTAGTTCTGCAAGAAGCTTTTCTTTTTCCTTGTCATCACGAACATAAAATTTCTGATTCCCTTTTTTTACAAGGTAAAGTGGAGGCTGCGCAATATAAACATAGCCCGCATCTATCAGCTGTTTCATATACCTGAAAAAGAAAGTTAGTATAAGCGTAGTTATGTGACTTCCATCTACATCTGAGTCAGTCATTATTATTATCTTATGATACCTTGCCTTGTCTATTGTGAATTCATCGCCTATACCTGTGCCAAGCGCAGTCACTATTGTAACTATCTCATTAGAAGAAAGTATTTTGTGAAGTCTTGCTTTCTCTACATTTAATATTTTTCCTCTAAGAGGAAGTATTGCTTGGGTCTCCTTGCTTCTCCCTTGCTTTGCACTTCCTCCCGCACTGTCTCCTTCAACCAAATACAATTCTGACTTTGAAGGATCCTTTTCAGAGCAGTCAGCAAGCTTTCCAGGAAGAGCTGAGCCTTCAAGAAGAGATTTTCTCCTTGTTAAATCCCTTGCCTTCTTTGCAGCTTCCCTTGCTCTTGCAGCCGTAAGACACTTATCAAGTATTATTCTTGCAACAGCAGGATTTTCATCAAGATACGTCATTAATGATATATTAGTGCTGCTTTCCACTATGCCCTTTACTTCACTATTTCCAAGCTTTGTTTTTGTTTGTCCCTCAAACTGAGGCTCTGGAACCTTAACTGAGACTATGCATGTTAATCCTTCTAAAACATCATCGCTAGACAATCTTGAGTCTTTTTCCTTGAACAACTTATTATTTTCACCATAACTGTTAAGAGTCTTTGTCAATGCAGCCCTAAATCCAGATACATGAGTTCCCCCTTCTGTTGTATTTATATTATTAACAAATGAAAGAAGCATATCACTGTATGAATCTGAATACTGAAGACAAACTTCTAACTGTATGTTATCTTTGTCCTTTGTGAAATATATAGGCTTACATAGAGGAGTTTTTCCTTTATTTAAAAATTCTACAAAACTAACAAGCCCCCCCTCGTAATAAAATTCATTTTCTTTCGGAGTTTCTCCTCTTTCATCTATAAGAATTATTTTTATTCCTTTGTTAAGAAATGCCAACTCTCTCAATCTAGATTGGACCTGATTATAGTCGTATACAGTTGTTTCAGTGAATATTTCAGGGTCTGCCCAGAACTTCACTATAGTTCCAGTCTTGCTAGTATCCCCCTCAACCTTGAGTTTTTCAACTGTTACTCCTTTCTCAAAGGCTATCTTGTGGGATTTTCCTGCGCGCTTTACAGTAACTTCCAGCCTTTTTGACAATGCGTTAACCACACTAACTCCAACCCCATGGAGTCCTCCTGAGACCTTGTAAGATGACTTGTCAAACTTTCCCCCTGCATGGAGCTTTGTAAGAACAAGCTCTACTCCGTGCATTCCCGTCTCCTTGTGAACATCAACAGGAATTCCTCTTCCATCATCATCAACAGTTATAGCATTATCTTTATGGATTATTACCTTAATTACAGAGCAAAATCCAGCCATTGCTTCGTCTATAGAGTTATCAACAACCTCTTGAATCAAATGATGCAAACCCCTAGGACCTGTGCTTCCAATATACATTCCAGGCCTCTTTCTTACAGCCTCAAGACCCTCAAGAACTTTTATTTGCTCAGCACCATATGATTGCTTAGATTCCTGTTGTTTCTCTGGTTGCTGTATTACATTCTGATTTTGCTCTTCCAAAATAACCCCTCACAAAATAATTAAACATCCTATTATTGATTCCGAGACAATATTTTGTCGTCTAAAAATCATCTTCTCTATATTAAAATAAAAAACGCATTTTCTTTATAAAGTTTGCGTATTTATATGTGCATAAAAATGCCTAGAAATATAGCTAAATTTTACTTTAGCAATGCTTCAAAGTATAGCCAAGCCCGCCATAGAAAACATTAAATATCACCAAGTCATTTTATTTTATATGGCAGATGATAACTTAGAGGATGAGGGTCAGGAAAATCTTTCTCCGGAGCAAATTGCCAAAATGCAAAGAGAAAACTGCATATTCTGCAAAATAGTATCAGGAGATATACCCTCCAAAAAAGTTTATGACGACCCTAATTTCATAGGCATTTTAGATATAAATCCTGCTACAGAGGGCCATGTTCTTCTTATTCCAAAACAGCATTTCCAGATACTTCCCCAAATGCCTCAAGATATTGTGGGAAATCTGGGACTTGCCTGTGCAAGTATTTCTGCAAAAATCTTAAAAGGATTTAAATGTGATGGCACAAGCATATTCATAGCAAACGGAGGAGTAGCAGGGCAAAGAGCCCCCCATTTTATGGTCCATATTATTCCACGAAAAGAAAATGACGAAATCCTTCTAAATCCAACACTTAAAGAATTGGATGACAGCAAGTTCAATTCAATAAAAGAACTACTTTTTTCAACAGCCAAACACACATCTTCAAGTGAGAACAATAAGCAAACAAGTGATTCAGCTTCTTCCTCTGTTGAAATGAATAACGAGGAACAAGAAGATGACTTGCAAAATAAAACTAATACAATTGATGATGGAGCAGACTATCTCGAGCCTGAAATTGTGACTGAAGAATATGAGCAATATGATAAGAACGAAAGAGAAGAAAGTTCTGAAGATAATACCAAGCTAACTGGAAAGAAAAAAACGACATCTAGAAATATTTCAGCAAGAAATTCAGGTACTGATTCTGAGCCCAGGTCAAAAAAAGAGCAGAATAAAAAAAACCAATCCCAAAATAGTGGAATAGATTATGATAAACTTGCGAGGATGTTCAAATAATGTCAGAAGAAATAATAGTCCAGGATGAAGAAATAGTAGTTCTAACCCCAAAGAGGGGAATTTCATTAGGCCATGTAATAATTGCCCCAGTTAATGAATATAGAATAATAGAAGAAGTTCCTTCAACAACCCTGTCCAGAATGTTCCAGGTAGCAAATAAAATATCTAGCGTGCTATTCGAGAAACTGAACTGTCACGGAACCAATATATTAATACAAAATGGCGTAGGCGCAGGACAAATAAATCCTAGATTTTCCATAAATGTAATTCCTAGGTTTGAAAATGATAAATTAAAACTTGAATGGACTCCAACACCCACAGAACCAGAGAAAATAAACTCTGTCCAGACAAGATTTAATGAAATAGACAATGCTGAAAAAGAGAAAAAGTATCTCGAAGCGCAGAAATTAAAAGCGGAAGAAACAAAGAAAACACTATTAATAAAATCAAGCGATGAAAAAAGGAAAAGAAATTATTTTGTCCGCTCACTTGAAAAAGTAGCCTAGATGTGAAACCACAACATCCAGTTTCCCAGCAGCATCGTAATTAAATATGCCAAAAGGAAACTAGGAACAAACGGCACGCCTTCTTTAACCATGATGGTTTTCTTTTTGGATTTAAGAAGCATCTTTATTCCTTTCTCGGTGATTCCTGTTTTTGTGTAAATGTACTTGTCTGCATTCTTTAATTTTACCTTATCAAGCACCCAATCTCCCTCAGTTAGCTTTTTTACATCTATTTTTTTAAGAAGGCAAGTCTTCTCTACAGTCTTTACTATCATAAACAAATACAATGACAAAACAGCGAATAAAAGAATCAAGTATAATGCAACAATAACAAAAAAATCAGGCTTCAGCAAAAATACAATTGCAGAGAAAAGCAAAACAAGAGAAAGAAAAATAATCCTTAACTTTATTATATTACTTTTTCTTCTGGCTTCCCTAAACTCCTGCCTGAATATCTTCCAGTTTTTTATTGCAAGACCAAAAAGCCATAAAACACCATATAATGCGCCGAATAATACTAAATTAACAATAAACAATGCAAATTCAGGAATTCCTTGCGTTAACGTAAATATATCAAATCCCATTATGCTGCCTAAGCCCATAATCATTTTAGCATCTCCGCCTCCCCATTGGCCCGTATAGTAAAACAACAGACCCAATATTGCCCCTAAAGCAAAACCTATTAAACTTGATAAAATAGGCTTATAACTCCATAAAAATATTGACGCCCCCAAAGACAAAACAATACCCAAATATATAAGCCCTAAACTTAATGTATCAGGAATTTCCCTTGTTTTAATATCTGTGTATGAGCCATAAGCAAGAGCAACTATAGATATAATTGAAAGTATCATTTAATTAACTGCTCAATCTAAATATTTATATAGTTTGTTGTGTCCCTCGCAACTATGCACATACCCCTAATATTGAAGGGCAATGATATGCCAAAACACCTCGCTATTGATGCAAGCTTAGTTAAATCATGGGCACTAAAAAACAACGCAGACATAAAAGAGGCATTAAAAAAAAGCAGCGAAAAAATTCTTGAATTAATTGAATTTCAGCTAAAAAAAGACATACCAATATTAACAATATACATTCCAGCCCGGAATGAAGAAGAACTAAACATAATAAAAAAATTATTCAGGGAACTATCAAGCAACGAATCAATTCATAATAAAAAAGTAAGAGTTAGCGTGATAGGAAACTGGTACGATGCAGAACCAGAGCTTGTTGACAACACAAAGCAGCTGATTGACAAAACAAAAGATTATGATCAATATTTCCTTAATTTCTACATAAAGTACAGCGGTCAAGAAGAAATCCTAACTGCTGTGAAATTGCTATTAAAAAAATTACAGTCTTCTAAAATAAGTATTGATAATATAAAACTTGATGACTTAAAAGACAATCTTCCAAGCAGCAACTTTATCCCTCCAGATATAATAATAGTCAACGACCACAGCTACAACGGACTTTTGCTATGGGATTCCCCAGGTTCATTGATTTACTTTACGGATAAATACTGGATGGATTTTGAGAAAAAAGATTTGGACAAAGCAATAGATTTTCTTAATAGAAAAAAGGAGATAATACCTGAATAAATACATAATCTAAATATTTTGTTTTCTGCTTAAATAAACTCTGAAGCCTCGGGACATCGCAACAGTTTCAACATTCCCAAATATCTCATTCATCTTATCTGAAAGTGTGCGCCCTCCTTTATTGTGCCTGGCAACTATCTGCAAAGTCCCATTTTTAAGAAGATGAGAATATGCTCCTTCTATTATATTAAAGCAGGTTTTTCTTCCAGCGGCCATAGGAGGATTAGAAATTATAGTATCAAAGGTCTCATTTATATTATCATACACACATGATTTTATTACTTCCCCCTTTAATTTCAGTCTTTTAAGATTTTCTTTTGTTAGTTCAAGCGCTCGCTCATTTACATCTGAAAAATAAACATCCACATCATTGTGCTTCCTCAGAATACTAATACCAATTATTCCATACCCACATCCTAAATCAAGAACTCTCTTTCCTATTTCAACATTCTCAATAAGCAATCTTGTTGCATCATCCAGCTCTTTTTTTGAAAATACCCCTGAGGAGGATAAAACTTTAAAAGAATCATTTTTTAGACTAATCATTATCTCAAATCTTTTGTCATCAGACACTTGCTTTTCACTAAAATAATGTTCAGCCATCTTAAATACTGCCATTAACTAAATAAGATATATTGCTCTTAATTGATGAATCATTTCTAGACATATTATCCTGCAAAGATGAATTCATCGAGGTCGCCCTTCCAGGAATAACTCCTAAAAGTTTGTAATCAAGGAAATCAGCTAACTTAAGCATATCCTCAGGCACTTCAGAATAGATAGTTATACAATAATTGTTATCATAAACTATCTTACTTTCAGAGCCGGGCCTAAATTCAAGAACAAGATTCTTATAATTTGCAAGAGAGCAGTTTATAATAGGAATTGCTGAATCACCTACAGAATCCACAAATCCTGATTTAGTACTTATATCAAATACCTTTCCAGTTATTCTGGATATTTCCGATCCCGCAAGTGCCGCAATTCCATTATCAGAGTAGCCCACATCATATCCTATTAAGAAATTGCCTTTCCTTAATATAATATTAGCAACATCCCTAGTTATATTATTGTTATAAGAATAGTTCTCTACCTCTCTTGGATGATAATAGAAATCTATAGGAACATCCCCTTTAGGAGTTTTTACTACAGTTCTCCACAAACCCAAATTAGAAGTTTCATTAAAAATATATCCATTATACACTGGATCAAATGGAGGAAGTTGTTTTTTAACATCAGGTTTATTGAATAAAAACAAAACCCCCAGCATAATAATAACTAAAGCAGTTATTAAGAAAACAACAAGCAATGAATTTGACTTATCTTCATTTGATTTCGCTCCGTCTTTCTTGATGATATGAGCTTTTTTAGGGTTTGCATTCTTATCCTTCAAAAGATTCACCTTTTACACAATTATATTAAGAGATGAATAAATCAAGTAATCCCTTAACAAAAGCAAGCCTCTTGCATCAGATTCAAGCTCAAAACAGTCTTCTGAAATTTGAGTAATATTTATTTTCTGATAAGCCCCTTTGCTTAACATAATAACAGGAGAATCAGCAGCAGCATTGTCACAAGTATAAACTGCCTTATCTGAGAAAACATCCTCTTCTGAAAATCCTGAGAGCACTTGCTTCCCAGAGAAACTCTGGAGATCAAGAACTATAGCATCAAAATACAACTCCTCTGATGAAGCCTGGCTATTTAACCCTAAAGGCTCCTTGACAAACATTATCTTAGTGGATGACCTTATTATATCAATTCCCGCCAACACTTCAATTTCTGCTTTTGCATCTTGAGGAAGATTATAGAAATAATATTTTTGCCCATTGACAACAGTTGCAGCCATCTGACCTCCATTGACATCCTCAACAGTAAACTTATACCCATTATACTCCAAATTAGAATTAACATCATTCTTTTTACCATTAAAATAAACACCAAACATACTAAAAACCATAAAAGAA
>CAZOPU010000038.1:0-12396 GCA_964581965.1 uncultured Methanosarcinales archaeon
CAAAAAGGTACTTAAGGTGAGCATTAACAGACAAAACAAAAAAGCACAAACTTGGTCAGTAGATCTTGTTCTGGGCGTAGTAATATTCCTTCTAATAGTAGTAATAATATACTCACTTATTGCGTCAAACCCTTCAAATAAAACAGAATTAAGGGATGATGCAGACAAGATTTATTTATACTTAAATGAAAATGAAAATAGCAAAGACATATCAAATCTGATAAATGGAAGCGAGATATCTGAGGATGAACTTATAGAATTATACAACATGGATTATGATGAATTAAAAGCAAAACTCGGAATAACAAGCGACTTTTGCATAGTTTTAATATCCGATAACAACGCCATAGTAACTGTAGATGGAAAACATTCCATAGGAAATGGCGAAGACGTATTAATCGGTCCTAACACATATTGCGGTGACACATAAAGTGCAGACAAATTATTTATTACTAGTCTTGTTCTTCGGAGCAGTATACTTATGTTCCAGTATAGTTCCAGCATTAGCACCATCAGAGGTAAAAAGCACAAAAAAACAAATATCCATCTTATTAAAATTAACCGCCGCAGCGACTGTATTCCTAGTATCATCTAATTACTCAGATTCAAATTATGTTATAGGAGGAATAATTGCATTTCTAGTACTAGTAATACTATACCTAGTTAAAGATAACCAAACACCATATTACTTCCTCCCTGCACTAGCAGGAATTACAATAATATCAGAAAATTACTATATAATAACTTGCATGACAACAACATTATTCCTAAAAGGAATGGCAGATTACTCAGATATAAACAAAATAAAGTGGACAGATAAGAGAATAACAACTTTCATTTATTTCATAATAACGACCATCGCAGTAATATTAGTTGCGAAGGCAGTACCTGTAGCATCGCTTTAAACGGCCAAAATATAGAAAAGATTATAAAACCATAAGTAAAAGAATATATAAATAACCAATAAAATAAAAAACAAGGAAAAAACTAAAATGGGACAACAAGAAGTATACGATTTTCTATGCAAAAACAAAAGTAAGTGGTTCACGTCTAAGGAAATAAGTGAAGCGTTAAGTGTTAGCATAGGCTCAGTAACCATGTCCCTTAAGAAATTAAGAAAAACAAACATAATAAAATACAAAGTCACAGGAAAAAGAAACACATATTCTTACAAAGTAGGGAGATAAAACATCCCCTATTTTTGTTGAGCTGCAAAACTTTTATAAAAATAGGGCTATTAACAGGAAATAATTAAGGAAGGATAAAAAATGGAACAAAAAATAAAATTAATTTTTCCAGGCGGCTCCCATAAGGAATATGATAAAGGGATAACTGGAGAAGAAATAGCTAAATCTATCAGCGAAGGGCTTCTGCGTAAGGCAGTATGCATAAAACTAGATGATAAACTTATTGATTTAGCAACACCAATAATAAATTCTGGAAAAATAAAAGTAATCACATTCTCTGATTCTGAAGGAAAAAATGTATTCAGGCACTCAACAGCCCATCTCATGGCACATGCTATAACTAGATTGTTTCCAGATGCAAAATTAACAATAGGCCCTGTAGTAGATGAAGGATTCTATTATGATATAGATCATTCTCCGTTCAAACCCGAGGACATTGATAAAATAGAAGATGAAATGAGAAAAATAGTCAAAGAAGATCTTAAAATAGAAAGGAAAGAATTAACTACAAAAGAGGCACTCGATACTTTCAGGAATAATTCATACAAACAGGAAATAATCAAAAATATTCAGGAGTTTGAATCAGAGTCTTCTGAAAATAATGATAAAGTGTCAATCTACACACAAGGAGAGTTTTCAGATTTATGCAGAGGACCTCATCTACCAAGAACAGGAATGATAAAAGCATTCAAGTTAACCAAATTAGCAGGCGCATACTGGAGAGGAGATTCGAAGAACAAACAGCTCCAGAGAATATATGGAATAAGTTTCCCCGACAAGAAAGAGCTCGATGAATACTTAAAAATGCTTGAAGAAGCAGAAAAAAGAGATCATAAAAAAATAGGAAAAGAGCTAGATTTATTCTCTTTCCATGAAGAAGGACCAGGTTTTCCTTTTTTCAAACCAAAAGGAATGATTATATGGAATGCATTATTGGATTACTGGAGAGATATGCATAGAAAATACAATTATAAAGAGATTAAAACGCCAATAATGCTCAGCAAGCTACTCTGGGAGAAATCAGGACACTGGGGATATTACAGACAAAACATGTACACTTCAACAATAGACAATATGGAATATGCAATAAAGCCAATGAACTGTCCAGGAGGAATGATGGCTTATTCAGAAACAGTCCATTCATACAGAGACCTTCCCCTTAGAATGGGAGAAATAGGCCTAGTCCATAGGCATGAGCTTTCAGGAGTTCTAAATGGCCTTTTCAGAGTAAGATGCTTTCATCAGGACGATGCACACATATACATGACCGAGGAGCAAATGAAAGATGAAATTCTTTCAGTCTTAAAACTTGCAGAGGAGATGTATGCAACATTTGGACTAAGTTATCATCTCGAGCTTTCAACAAGACCTGAAAAATCAGTTGGAACGGATGAAGCATGGGAATTATCAACAAATGGACTAAAATCTGCATTGAATTCTATAGGTAAAGAATATAAAATAAACGAAGGAGATGGCGCATTTTATGGTCCAAAAATAGATATTCACATAAAAGATGCTCTTGGAAGAACCTGGCAGTGCGGAACAATACAACTAGACATGAATTTGCCAGAGAGATTTGACTTAACATATGAGGGCACAGATGGCAAAAAGCATAGACCTATAATGCTTCATAGAGTAATATATGGCTCTCTTGAGCGATTCTTTGGTATACTGACTGAGCACTATGCAGGAAAATTCCCCCTTTGGCTCAATCCAGTTCAAGTAAGGCTGCTAACAATAGCAGACAGGCACAATGAATATGCAGACAAAATCTATGAAATTCTAAATGATGCAGGAATCAGAGTAGAAAAGGATTATCGCTCCGAAACCATGAATAAAAAAATAAGAAATGCTCAATTAGACCAGGTTAACTATATTATTGTAATAGGAGATAAAGAAGCAGATTCTGGCACAGTCAATGTAAGGACTAGGGACAATATAGTACAAGGAGAAAAAGAGATAGATATCTTTATGAATGAATTGCTTAATGAAATAAAAAGCAAGAAATGATAACTTATTTTTTCTTTAAATGCCACTCACATCAACCATAAATAAGTGAAATTAGCTAGTATTTACTAAGAATAATAAAAATAAGAAACTAAAAAATTATTTCTTGCCTTTTTTTGTTTTATCCGCCTTATCGAAGGCATTTTCATAAGCTTCATCGCCCTCGAATTCTTCTTTTACCTTATCCTTTCTCTCTTCATAACCCGACATAAAACCTTCTTCTTCGGCAGATATTTCATCATTGTCCACCAGATCCTCTCTGGAGTCATCATCATATACTTCCTCAAAATCTTTTTCTTCGTCCATAATATCTTTTTTAGTCAATAATTTATATATTTTTCGTAAAATATACTATCAAAGGGAAAAAAATAAAAGGAAGCTTGCAAATTAATTAAATATGACCGAAAAAGGACAAGGAAAATCATCGGGAAAAGCAAAAAATGAAATAGATGAGTTCTTTAAATCAGTTCAAAACTATCTTTCCAATATGTCTGATAATGACAAGATAGCCTATGGATTAATCATCTTAGGAGTAATTCTTTTGATAATAGGAATAATTCTCTGGTAAAACTGCCGCATATTGACTACAATAAGAGAAAAGTTTAAAAACTCTTAAAAAAGGAGTTATTACAAAAAGAGGGTTAGCGCAAAAGATGTCATTAAATAATACATCAAGTTCTGAAGTAGTAGTCACAGGAGTAGATGCACTTGTAGAACTTCTTAAGAAAACAGGGCAAATATCCGTTCCAGATGCAGCTAAAAAGCTAAAGTACCCCGTGGACACAATTCAGAGCTGGGTAGATTTTCTTGTTGAGGAAAAAATAATAGGAATAGAATACAACTTAACAACCCCCAGCATACATTTAATTAACCAGCAGGGAAAAGACAAGAAAAATGACCTAAAGAAAGAATTCAATGATTATAAAAAAGATTTCCAGAACAATTCAAAAAGAAAAAATGGCTCAGGAGATAATCCTGGAAAAGAATGGAAAAACCACATATCCTTTAAACTAGATGCATTAAAACATTTCTTTTTTGCAGAAGCTGAAAAAAGAGAGTTGAAAGACCCAGACAAGCTATGGGAAGAATACAAGCAAAAGACAATAATGGACTAAAAAATGACGCAAGCAATGCTAGATTTGGATCAGTACCTAGAGAAAGACATAATTGAGTTTCTAGATAAGAAAAAAGATATTCAGATGAATGAACATAAGAATTCATCCGAAATGCTTCAAGCACTAGAAGCAAATAATGTGGCTCTTGCAGCAAAGTTAATAGAGGAAACAGTTTCATTTTATAATCAGCTCCCTATTTCAAGCATTTCCAAGGATCAGTATTTTAACAAGATAACTGAAATGTACAGGCAGGCAGCAGAATTCCTGAAGCTTAACCCTCTTGAATGCAGATTAAAAGAAGATATAGAACTTTTGACTAACTCAAAAGAGCTAGATGAAGGAGTAATAGAAAGAATCTCCTCATTGGACGCCAAAATAAGCGAGTCAGAAGAATCTAAAATAAACGCCAAGAAACAGGAAAGCGAATTCATAGCAAAAATAGATGAAGAAATAAAATCCAGAATAGAAAAACTAGCTATAAGTGTAAAGAAAAAAGATTTAGCTAATTCCATAGCAAACTACAAAGAATTAAAGCTTCTTTTTGAGCAATATCCATCTACAGAATCAGAAAAGAAACAGGAACTATATAGTGACTTGCTTTCATTCTTTATGCAGATAAAAAAGCTAAAAAAAGAAATTGAGGAGAACAAAGCAAAACTGCTTTATGATAAGAAAATACTTGAGTCTTCACTAAGAAAAAACGTTACTAATTATTTAAAACTAAATGATTTGAAAGATCTCGTTAATCAAATAAAAGATAATGTAAGAAACTCAGATTTTAATTCAGCCACACAAAAGACAATAGAAATGAGGCAAATAATAAACAGAATTCCAGATGAATACAAGCACATAAGGGGAATTTTAAATTCGAAATTAGACATAATTGTACAAAGAATAGAATTTGTGAAAAGAATTAAAAACCACAATTAAAAAATGAAAAGAGGAAAGAAATATGGAAATTCAAAGAAAGCTACTAGATAGGTATTTTATCAATAGCAACGGAATAAACATCCAAATAGAAATAATAACATCAGACGACAAATATGTTCCATTATATTTAGTATCAATTATGAATATAACAGACAACACTAAAATAATACTCGAGAAAATAAGAGAAGAATTTGTCTCTAAACTAGATATGAGCGAAATAGAGGAAAGCAAACAGGAAGAGGCAGAGGACTTAAGAAGAAAATTCACTCTTAGCATAGCAAAGCTAATACAGAAATACTTCCCACAATCAGATGAAAAAACAAGAAATACACTAGTTAACTATCTGTTGCAGGAGAATTTAGGATTAGGAAAAATAGATTTACTGCTTAAAGACACAAACCTTGAGGAAATAGTCATAAATAATCACATAGATCCAGTGTGGGTATATCACAAAAAATATGGCTGGCTTGAAACAAACATAAAAATAATGACTGAAGCAAGAATAAGGCACTATTCTACATCAATAGGAAGAGATGTTAACAAAGAAATAACTGCATTAAATCCACTTATGGATGCCCACCTTCTTAGCGGAGACAGAGTAAATGCAACATTAAGCCCAATATCCACAAAAGGAAATACAATAACAATAAGAAAGTTCGCAGAAGATCCATGGACAATAACCAAGTTTCTTGAATCTGGGACAATTTCCACATCCGCAGCAGCGTTAATATGGCTAGGAATACAAAATGAATTATCCATAATGATTGCAGGAGGAACAGGATCTGGAAAAACATCCATGCTTAATGTAGTAAGCAATTTCCTCCCACCAAATCAAAGAATAATATCAATAGAAGATACTAGAGAACTGCAGTTATCCAAGCATCTGCATTGGGTGCCCCTTGAAACAAGGCTTCCAAATCCAGAAGGCAAGGGAGGAGTAACAATGTTAGATTTGCTCGTAAATAGCCTTAGAATGAGACCAGACAGGATAATAGTTGGAGAAATAAGAAGAAAAGAAGAAGCCCAAGTATTAATGGAGGCAATGCACACAGGACATTCAGTTTACGCAACGATACACGCAAACAATGCGGAGGAAACTATAACCAGATTAACAAATCCACCTATAGAAATTCCAAAACCTATGATTTCTTCTTTGTCCATGATTTTAGTACAGAACAGAAACAGAAGAACGGGAAAAAGACGAACTCTCCAGATAGCAGAAATAACAAAAACAGGAGACTCTAAGATAATAATGCAATACAATGCATTAAAAGATACAATAGACACAGTTGCTGAAGCAGACTCTGTTTTAAATACAATATCTTTGTATACAGGAATGAGCAAGGAGATGATAATAAAAGACCTTAAGCAGAAAGAAATGATGCTCAACTTTTTAGTGGAGAAAAAAATATCCTCGGTTGATGAAATAGGAAAGTTTATGGCAAATTATTACACAGGAAAATTAAGGATGGTAAGTGAGTGAAATGGACATAGCATCTATAATAGCATCAAGAAATCCAATGCTAAAAAAGCAGCTTAAAATAGCTAAATTAGATAAAACTCCAAAAGAATTTATCAGCAATTGCATAAAAAATGCATTGCTTATGAGCCTCGGCTTTACTGTGTTATTATTCTTTTATTTCGACAAAAACGACAAGAACTTAATAACACTAATACCTATATTCCTAGTAATATTTTATATAATGTATTGGTTTAATCAGGCTAAGTTAAGATCCAGAATAATAAAGAGACAGAAGGATATAGACAAAGATGTCCTTTTTGCAGGAAGATATTTGCTAGTAAAGCTAAACTCCGGCCAGCCATTAATGAATGCTTTAAGCGACGCTTCAAAAAGCTACGGAATAGCTAGCAACTACTTTAAGGAGATTGTAAGAGATATAGAATTAGGAAAACCAATGGAACAGGCATTAAGTGATGCAGCAGAATATAGTCCCTCTTTAAAATTCAAGAAAATACTTTTCCAAATTAGCAACGCATTAAAAATAGGAATAGATGTAACTGAATTCCTAGATGCCACATTAAATGAAATTGCTGACCAGCAACTTATTGAGATAAACAAATATGGAAAGAAACTAAACAGCCTTACTTTATTCTACATGCTATTTGCAGTAGTACTTCCTAGTTTAGGACTTACCATATTTATAGTTGTAGCGAGCATATCTGGTATAGAAGTAGACATGTCTTTTTTTATGGTTCTCTTAGTGGGAATAGCAATAATCCAAATTATTTTTATAATGATGTATAGGGCAATAAGGCCAACAATAAACATATAATGGAGAAAAGAAAAAAATGAACTTTTTAGAGGAGCTAGGAAAAGCATTTGTCCCAAGAAGGTTTATACCAGGACTAAGATTTTATCTTTCGAGAGCAGGAATACAATCTGTTCCATATGCCAGATTCGGAATGCTTTTCTTTGCAATAGTTGTCCTGACAGGAATAAGCTATTTTGCAATTAATTTTCCCGCACTGGCCGATAAGCTAGCAGGAGGCTCAGCTATACTAATAGGATTGTTTGTATTCTTATACTGGGTTGTATGCGGAGTCCTATTAAGTGTGATAATAATCACAGGCGTGGCATTTTACCTCAATATGAAGATTTATGGAAGAGTAAAAAACATAGAAGAACACCTTCCTGATTATCTTGTACTAGTATCAACAAATCTAAGAGGAGGTCTATCTTTTGAGAAAGCGTTATGGAGCGCCATAAAACCTGACTTTGAAATTTTATCAGACGAGATGAGCATAGTATCAAAAAAAGTAATGACAGGAAGCGATTTGTCAGAGTCTTTAAAGGAATTTGCGGAGAAATATGATTCTCCCTCAGTTAAAAGAACAATAGACCTTATATTAGGAGAAATTCAAAGCGGAGGACAGATTGCAAAAGTTCTAGACCAAACAATAGACTCCCTAAGAAAAACAAAGATGATAAAAGAAGAAATGGTCGCAAATACATTAATGTTCACAATATTTATAGGTGCAATAGTAGTTATAATAAGTCCTCTTCTTTTCGCATTGGCATATAATTTACTTAACATACTTATAGGCGTTTCTGCACAAATAGCTCCTTCCCTGTCTCAAACCCAATCAGCATTGCCCTTTAAATTCAAAGAAATTCCACTAGATAAAGAAGATTTCAAGATATTCTCAGTGCTTGCCCTTTCAGTAATATCCGTTTGCTCCGCGATGATAATGTCAATGATACAGAAGGGAGATATAAAAGGAGGAATAAAATACATACCATTTTTCCTTGCAATGGCCATAATGTTCTATTTCATTTTCATAACTGCTTTTGCGTCAATATTCAACTTTGTTTAGAATCACAATAAAAAAGTTTAGTCAAAGTTATAAAAATAACTGCAGAATCAATTCAAAATGAACTCTGTCCCCTCTGGAATAATTGCGTCATGATAAGATCTTATTCCTGAAGTTTTGTAATATTCAACCATATTCTTTGGATTCATAAATTTCCTTACATAGTTTATTGTATGGAAATATTCAGGATAATTTCTCAATATCATTATCTTATCCACATATTCAAAGGGAATATTCAACGAGGTTATCAAATGGTTCTTTTCTTTTTTGAGAAACTTAACTTTGTTCATAGCGGGGAACCCCACTTCATCAATAAACTCCTGAAATTCCTGATTGTTATTATAACTGTAGTTGAAGATATGCTCCTTGTTTGACTTTAACCAATTCTCATTTATAAAATAAAGCCAATTAAATGGCAAATCTGAGAATTTATCCTTATCAAAATAATACAGACTGGAAACATTAACACTTCCTTGAACTATAGGCTCTAGAAGTGATTTGTTTATTTCTTTTTCACCAGAGTAGTCTCTTGTATTTCTTCCCGCATTACCATAACTAACATGACCAATACGAGGCTTAGCAAACCTTCCAAGTATAATTTCCATAAAAAAAAGAGAAAAAAGAATTATTTATAAATTTTAATAAAGAAGAATAATAATTATCTCTTTTCCATAAATCCGCATTTTCCGCAAGTAACCCTGTCTTTATGTTCTGCCATAAACACTCCAGGCCCACATTTTGGACATTGCTTATTCTTTCTCTTAGCTGCTCCTGAGCTAACATCATAAAGAGAAGATGCCATTTTTCCTTTTTTCTCTGTCGAGCTCGCTTTTCCCTTCGCTACTGGTTTTTTATCTGCCATATTAATCCCTCTTATTTTGCCTGATTCTCTCCCTCAGGTTTTTTATCAGAATTCTTTTGAATCATCTTCTCATATTCAAGAGACTTCAATGAATCATCATTCTCATATGCAAAAGCAACAACTTCCGCATCCCTAGATCCATACTTGTTGTAAACATGCCTAATTATAACAAGAGATTCACTCGTCTTTAACTTGTCTGCAACCACTTTTCTAAGTTGTTTTCTAGACGGAGTCGCCTGCTCGAATGAAACAAGCAACTTAGATTCTTTCCTTGGAAGCAAAACTTTATTTGATTGCACATCTTTAATATCCATAACACATCCTCATCTTACTTTTATTGCATATTCTCCTTTCTCCTCAAAGCCCATTATTTTTGCAACATCTGACTTTTGAGGATCAACAACATAAATTCTGCCCTGCCAGCTCGTTGTAGTACCTGCATCAGCCTTATGGCCCTTGAATTCAGGATCATCCATAAATTTCTTAGTTTTCTTGCACACTTCTCTTTTTACAACCATTCAAAATCACCTTTATTCTTCTTTACCCTTCTTCGATTTAGCAGGCGCAGGCTCGTTGCTCCACTCTTCCTTTCCAAGACCATCCTGCCTCATAGTCAATCCTATCTTAGGATTAGACAAGTCCCTAAATGATATTGAAACTATTCTGGCCCTGCAACCATCACCCACTTTTAAAAGCCTCTTTGTATCTTTTCCCAGAAGGGTTTTCTCCTTATTGAATGAAACAAAGTCATTCATTGTCTGACTTATATGAATCATTCCCTCAGCAGGACCCATATTAAAAAATGCCCCAAAATCAGCAATATCCTTTATTCTTCCAAGGACTACTTCCTGCATTTCAGGAATAAATGTGAGTAAACTGAATTCAGTCTCATAAAAAACAGCGCCATCTCCAGGTATTATTATTCCATCCCTCATAGCATCGACGCCTGAAACATCTATTACTGTGCCCAATTCTGCAGAAATATGACCATCATATTTTGCCTTTATCTCAGTAATTAGAGACTCTTCCAAATCCTCCTTGAACTTTTCAGGAGAAACCCTGATAAAATCCTTAACCTTAACCTTGTAAAACATATATTCACCCCAAAACCAAATATTTTTCCTGCCTAAGTTGAATTATTCTGACGGGAATTTTCTCCAGCCTATCCTTCAGACCTTTGTCCTGAGTCGCCACTATTACTTTTTCACTGTTTTTCTCGGCATAATCAAATATTGCCCTGTCAGCATATTCCCCTGAGAAACTCTTGAGTGTTTTTAAGTTTTTTTGTTTTAAAAGGATAATTCCCAATTTTGCATTGAAACCTTCCTTCTTCTTTGATGATTTTTCAACCAAACTATTTAGCTCCTCCACAGTTTTATCAAGGACACACAACTCATATGGTTCAGACATTATTCTTTCTATTTCAGAGAATATGTCTACTCCTTTGTCTCCAGGAATAAGGAGGAAATTAGTATCCAAAATAATCTGAGTCTTCTTGTTAAAAATACCCATAATACTAAAAAAATACATCCATTTTAAAATATTTGCAAATTGAAAAGCGCCAAAGAGCAGTCATTAATAAAAAAACTAAAAAACATTAAAATAATATTAAAAAAAGACCAAAAAAGCACCAACATCCTAAAAGTCAGTTTACAAACATTTTTATTGCAAAATTAGTTACCATTATCAATGTTAACCTCAAATGCTAAAAAACTTCTAGAAAGCCAGGCATACAGGATAGTCGGCAATCATAGTGCTGTAAAAACCTGTGGCTGGACAAAAAAAATGATTAAACAGGAAGGAAGCTGCTATAAACTAAAATTCTACGGAATAAGAAGCCACCAATGCATGCAAATGACCACTAGTTTAAGCTGCGGAAACAGATGTATATTCTGCTGGAGAGGATACAAAGCTCCCGTCTCAAAAGAATGGATATGGAAAACAGATGAGCCACAAATAATCCTCGATGGAAGCATTAAAGAGCACAAACAACTGTTGGCAGGATACAAAGGAAATTCAAAAACAAGCCAGAACCTATTCAGACAGTCAAAAGACGTCAAGCATGTCGCATTATCTCTCACAGGCGAACCTATAATATACCCTAAAATAAATGAATTGCTTGAACTATTTCATAAAAAAAAGATATCTACATTCATAGTAACAAACTCTCAGTATCCTGAAGAAATAAAAAATTTAGGAAATGTAACACAATTATACTGTAGTCTAGACGCACCAAACAAAGAAACCCTAAAGAAAGTAGATGTTCCATTGTTCCCCAACTATTGGGAAAGATCACAGAGAAGTCTAGAAGAATTATCTAAAAAAACATGCAGAACGTGCATAAGAATAACATTGATTGCAGGAGTAAACGATTTTGAGCCAGAAAACTATGCAAGGCAAATAAATATTGCATCCCCTGATTTTGTTGAAGTAAAATCATATATGTTTGTTGGAGAATCAAAACTTCGCCTTAAACTAGAAAACATGCCCTGGCATGAAGATATAGTATATTTTTCAAATAAAATGCTTAAATACATGCCCGATTATGACCTAGTAACTGAGCATGTGCCTTCGAGAGTAGTTCTTTTGGCGAAGAAAAAATTTTTCAAGAACGAAAAATGGAACACTTGGATTGATTTCAACAAATACTTCGAGCTAATAGAAAAAGGAAAAGAATTCTCAACAGAAGATTACCTCTTGCCCACTCCAGAAGTAGGTTTCAGTGGACGAAATACAAGAAAAGAAGCAGGAAAAGAGAATATAAAATAATCCACTCCAAAGTAAGTACGTATAAAAAAGTATATAAATATAACCAAAACATCCATATTCATGGTAGGATCAATTATAATAAATTACACCACAACTGAAATTCTAGACCACTCTCAATCACAAGTAATTAAAGAAAAACCCGCAACAATAACTGAATTTAAGAATAAAATTGCAGAAACAATACAAAAATATT
>CAZOPU010000039.1:0-12142 GCA_964581965.1 uncultured Methanosarcinales archaeon
TTATTAATAGTTTGTAGTCTAATCTGCTCTGATTTTGTTTTTTCCGCGCCTCCTCTTCCAACTGAGATTTATGGAACTGCAAGATCATATAATCAGTATATTCCATCTGGAACAGTTATAAGAGTATATGATTCTGATGGGAATATATGTGGAGCTTTTACAGCAAGAAATACCAGCTGGAATGCGAGTTACTTTGGAGTATTGACTTGCAGGGGTAAGGATAATTATTCTGACGGTCCTGTAGAGGGGGAGATTCTGCAGTTCAGGATAGGCTCTGCATATGCTTCTGCAGTCGTGTTCAATGGATATGTTGGAGGGGTAGTAAGGAATCATACAAGATTTTATAATTATAGCCAGACTAATGTTACGTGGGAAAGCGGGACTTTTAAAGAGGTAATTCTAGTTTCGCCTCCTTTGGTTTGCGGCGATGGCTTCTGCGATTATTATTATGAAAATTGTAATACTTGTGTTTCTGATTGCGGAACTTGTCCTACTGGTGGAACATCAAATAATACGGGTAATGGGTCAGGGTCTGGAACTTGTGGGGGTTTGACTGGATGTGGTTGTACTGGAGGAGGAGGTTCTGGAGGTACTGGAGGTACTACGGGAGACTCATCTGGGGCAGGAAATGAAATGACGGGAGATGTGTCTGCAAGTGGCGGTTCTGGAACAGGCACTGGGGAGAGTGAGACAATTTGTGTAGAATCGTGGCTTTGCGGAGACTGGCAGGAGTGCCTGCCTTCTGGAAGGCAGATGAGGGATTGTGCAGACTTAAATGGCTGTGGCACTTCAGAGGATATGCCGGAAATTGTTCAGAATTGCAAATATATTAGCAAAGAGCCTCCTGCAATTAACGAGACAGTGTATAATGAATCAGAATGGATTCCTCCAAGAAAGGAAGAGCCTCTGATTATCTCTGTATGCAATGAAAGACTTAAGATACTTAGTATTCCTTCCCTGCTTTTTTTCATCCTGGTTATAATTATACTCTTCATAGCTGAAGCGGATTATAGAAAGAAACTTAACAAGATACGTTCTGATAAGAAATTAGATGAGCTTAAGAAATTAGAGCTTAAGTACATTGAATACAGGAAGAAGGTAATATTTTTCGTGCTCATAATAGTACTAGCTATAATTGTTTACTTGTATCATTATTTCTTTTTTGTTTGCAAGGACAAATATGTTCAGTATTTATGGCTCTTGTCCTGGGGAATTATACTTGTTCCAATTATAGTTCACGTTGTACTGGCATTGTCTAAGTATAGTGACTCTCAGAAAAATAAAAGGCTGCATGTACTCAATGATATTCATTATGTTCACATAGAGAAGTTAAAGGAAATTGCAAACAGGGAGTTAATTATAGCTGAGGATACAATATCCTCAAGAATTTATGAGCTGGAGAGAAAAGAGGAGTTTAACAAGTTGCTTGCTCAGGATAAGATAATAAATAAGATTTACTCTGATATGGCTAAGCTTTTCAATTTATATAAGACTCTTAAGAATCCGATGAATATAGAAAAGGATCTTCTTGAGAATATAAAGAAGCTTGATCAGGATGCTGAGTTTTTGAGCGCTGCAAAAATACATCCTGAGCTTGCAGAAATAAGGTCTGGGTTGGCTGCATTATATTCTGCATATGAGTATAAACAGGCGCTTTATGATGAATTTTCAAAAATTGAAGAGGAGTATGGGGTTAGGAGTCCTATTTTAAGATAGTATTGGATTAGGATGGTGTAGAAAAATAGGAATTATTTATGGGTTTAAATTGAATCAAATCGCAAATTTATAATTTTAGAGGCTTAAAAGGTTCAAATTTAAAATTTACTAAAATACTGAATTACTGAATTATTGAATTATTGAACTACTGAATTATTGTAATCACTTTATTTCTGTGTTATTTTTATTATTGTAATATATTTATTTCTGTAATTTCTTATTATTATAAAAACTAAAATACAGTAAGAAACGAAAGATTTAAATATTAGTGTCCCTATTAGATGCATCAGCATACAAAAAAGTATACTGGTTCACAAATGTGTACCGACGATAGGGAAGGGAAAAAATAATGGATTATGAAACACTTTTTACGTCAGCGAAATGGGACATACTAAAATCTCTCGCTAGTTCTAAAAAGTCGCCCATAGAGCTCGCTGAGCAGGCTAACACATCAATCTCAAATATAAGTCAATCATTAAGATTTCTCGAGCTGGCAGGAATTGTCAAGAGTGAAAGACTAAGCAACAGAGATAAAGGTCAGCCGAGAGTGGTTTATTCTCTATCAACAGATAGCGCATATGTGATACTTACTTCCAGGAATGCTGTTAACAAAAAAACAGTAAATGTGGATGAACACAAAAAAATGCTTCTTAATATATGGTTCTATGATAATGAGAATATACATAATTTCTTGGAAAATGCGGTTTTTGCACTTGAAGAGTACATTGATGACATAGCAGGAATATTCCTTGACAAGACATCCCTTTCAGAAATAAAAATTGCAGTAGTAATGAGAGAAAAAGTCCAAAAAAGGGAATTCAAGGAATTAACTGTAAAAAATAAGGGAATCACAAAGAAAGTAAAATATTTCGTTATTGGAAGAGAAGCAATCCAGAAATCTTTGGGCAGCTATTATGCAATTCACGATCCTCATAATTTATTTTCAGGGGAGGAAATACTAAAAAATTTGTAGGGAGGTAGGGAAAGAATGAAGAAAGGAATAAAATTGTTCCTGTTTGCGTTAGTCGGGCTTTTGTCCTTGTACGCAGTAAGTGCCCAGCCATTGGGTGCTGACTATGCAGGCTGGGTAAACAGCTCAAGGTACGTAGGAAATGAAAGCTCGTCTATGGCAATAGATGCAATGGCAGGAAACGTAACACAATTAGAGATAAACGGAACAGCAATAACAACGTCTTGGCAAGGTTTCTACGGAAACATAACTGGAAAAATGATATTGGCCGACGCACAAGGAAATAACTTCTACGATTGGAACATGAGTTCACCATCAGGAGAAGTTTATGCAAGCAGAAGCAATGCGGTTACTTGGGCTACAATAAACTGCTCCGATGCAACACAGCTTGCAGCAGAAGAAACGGCTCTAGGACAGAATGCAGCAGATTCAGACAGTGTATCTAATACATTCTCTGTTATAACTCATCCTGCATTCAGTGTTGGATCTGTTAATGTTGCTAACTGTTTTTCGACGCAAGCGTATAATTCGTCAGGAGCTGCAGGATCAGGATTTTGGCAGGTATTGTTAAGCGACGGTGCAAACACAGTTTACAGTACTACTCTTGACCTGAATCCGGAAGTAGGATTTAACAATCTGCCATGGGACTTCCAGCTTTTAGTTGGAGAGAATGGCAAACCAGGAAATGAAGCTGCAACACCATACTACTTTTATGTAGAGTTGCAATAATTTATTGAGGGAAATAGAGGTGTTTTTTTATTTTTTTATTTTTTTAAAAAAAGGAAAGATGATTGAACGATAAAATAAGAGGAATTGATTGAACTACGAACTAAAAGTACAGCATACATGAGAGATGGACTATGAAAACTAAAATATTGAAACTAATTGTAATAACTGCGATGCTTTTGACTATTGCAACTGCTGTACTTGGCGCTCCGGCAGGACTTACTATTAGTTCAAACACAACTGATTATGGAAGAACAATATTTCCTGCAAACAGAAGCGATCCGGGAGGAACAATCACGACTCTGCAAGTGGACGCAGCACAACAGAACTCACAATGGAAAGCGTATGTAGGAAATATAACTGGTAGCTTAAGGTTAGATGACTCTGCAGGAAATACTATTTATCAATGGAGTCTCGGCGATTCAGTTGTAACTGGAGAAATATATGCAAGCAGGTCCAGTAGTATAACATGGAGTTCT
Source organism: uncultured Methanosarcinales archaeon (assembly GCA_964581965.1). Taxonomy (GTDB): domain Archaea; phylum Nanobdellota; class Nanobdellia; order Woesearchaeales; family 21-14-0-10-32-9; genus 21-14-0-10-32-9. Next base: position 3,892 of record CAZOPU010000039.1, read on the forward strand.
ACAAATTGCAGTAATGCGACAACAATACTTAACGAGCAGACTGCATTGGGAATGAATGCATCTGCGGTTGACAGTATACAGAACACATTTAATGAGACGACTCATCCGGGACTTTTGGTTGCTGGAAGAGGAATTACTCTAAATACTTGTAGTGCAACAAGTACATTTGTCAATAGTGCGAGGCAGGCTCAGGCTTCAGCAGATTTCCCAGAGCTGTTGCTTCAAGATACAACAAACTTGATTTATACTACAATAATAAATCAAGATAATCAGGGATATTTAGGCTCGACGACATATGATTTCCAGATGATTGTAGCAGATACTCCAACAGCCGCTTCAACGATGTATTACTTTTATGCAGAGTTAGGATCATAAAATTAAAATATAAGAGGCTGATTATGAAAATTAAAAAGCATGTTTTTGTAGGGGAGGGGAGAAAGCTAAACAAAGCAGCTATGAAGGGGGCGGTTTTGTGCTTTCTCCTCTTATTTTCTATAATGCTATTCTCATCAGGAGTTCATGCTCAATATTCTCAGAAAAATGTTACATCTAGAGTCAATGTTACTAATGCTGCACCAGATATAATTAATATGTCTGTTTTGAATCCTATTGTGCTTAATGGGGGGGCAGAAAGAGTTATAGGTTGCAATGTTTCAGTGAGAGATTATAATGGATATAATGATTTAGATACAGTAAATGCAACATTCTACTATTTTGCAAATCTATCCTCTCCTGACGATAAAAATGTTCATTACACAAATACTAATTGCACAAAGACGGGAGATGATGGTGTTTATGTTGCAGACTACACTTGCGAATTTAATGTGTCTTACATGGCATATAATGGCACTTGGTACTGCAATTTTACTGTGAATGATACGAGGTCATATGTAGAGAATGATTTTAGGGCAACTAATATAAGTGCTCTTTATGCTATTAATGTTACAGATGTAATTGATTATGGAGACCTTAGTGTTACTGACTATTCAAATAATATAACTGCGACAGTAACTAATCTTGGTAATGTAAACATAAATATAAGTGTTCTCGGCTATGGGTCAGTACAAGGTGATGGTTTAGGATTCGTTTGTACACAGGGAACAAATATAAGTGTGCAATATGAAAGGTTTTCAAGTAATATATTGGCAGATTGGTCAAGTAAAATTCCGTTGAATACAACAAATAAAGATATGAATCTTACTATTTTGAGACAGGAGAATGATATTGTAAGAGTATCTGCTGATACATATTGGCAGTTGTATGTTCCTCCAAATCCCTTTGGGATATGTACAGGAATAGTACGATTTACTGCGACAGCGCCATAAATAGAATTTATTAAATTAAAACACTAGGAGGGGAGTATATGAAAAGAAGTTATTTGTATCCGTTTTTTATTTTAATTGTTATTATAATATTGCCTTCTGTAGATGCTGCTCTTTTAGGAGTTAATAAAATAGATTTGAGCTATGCAAATGTGCTAAGGGCTGGTTATGCAGAGGATTATGTTGTTGTTAGCACTGGAACTGTAGAGAATATTTCTGTATATGTGGAAGCACAGGGAGATATAAAGGATTGGATATCTTTTGAGCCTAAAGAGCAGCCATTTATAATGAGTGCAAATAATCCATCTATAATAAGGGTAATAGTACAGCCTCCTAGTGATGCAAGGGTTGGGAGCTATGAAGGAATTGTTTTGGTGTCTACAGGTCCATTAGGGCAACAATCAGGGCAGATGGGTACAAACATAGTGGTTGCATTCGAGTTAAAGGTTAATGTTACTATAACAGATACTCAGATGCTTTCATGTGGCTCAGGGGGATTTGATATAAAAGACGCTGAAATAGGATTTCCATTAGAATTCTCATCGTCGGTAAGTAACTCTGGAAATGTAAGGGTTAAGCCTTCGTTCCAGGTTAAAGTATATGACCAGGACCAGAAGAATTTGGTCTCTATACTTAATTATACATATGAAAAGGAAATATTGCCAACTATGACTGCCCAGATTCAGGCAAAGTTGGAGCACCAACTAGAAGAGGGTCAATACTGGGCAGAAGTTTATTCTCCTTCTTGTTCTGGAGGATCATTAATTACTTTTTCAATACTTGAAAAAGGAGGGATTAGCGACGTGGGAGAGTTTATAAGGCTTGAAAACGGAGCGTGGGCGGTAACTAATGAAATAGTTCCTATCAATGCGCAATTTAGAAATAGGGGAACAAGAACTGTTTCCGCCCAGTTTAAAGGAATAGTTACACTTGATGAAAAAATAGTAAAGGTGATATCTTCCGATAAATTGGATGTTGCTCCAGGAGAGATGGTTTCTTTGCAAACATTTTTCACTCCAGAAGAAGTGGGGCAATACAAAATTACAGGGAGGATAAATTACAATAAAAAAATAACATATGAAAAATCATCAATCCTTAATGTAGAGCAGGGAGAGGAAAAGCAAAAAACTAAAGTGAGCAAATATTATGTGGCATTAGGAGTAATATTAATTATAATAATAATTCTATTTATATTGATAATAATAAAAAGAAAAAACTTGAAGAGGTTTAATGGCAAATAGAAAAATTAAATAATCTGAAGAATTATTTGTTATTATTTGAGTTTAAATTAATTCAGGGAGAGTTTGTATGTTCGAAAAAGAAAGAAAATTAATGGTGGATATGCAGCTTGCAAAAAAAGGAATAAAAAATGAGAATGTTCTTAAGGTTATGAATGAGGTCTCCAGGCACTCATTTGTTCCGATATCATCAAGAAGTCTGGCCTATGCGGATCTTGCTATACCTATAGGTCATGCACAAACAATAAGTCAGCCATTTATTATCGCAAAGATGATACAACTTCTTGATCCTCAGGCTCATGAAAGGATTCTTGAAATAGGATCTGGCTCAGGTTATGTTGTGGCACTTCTCTCAAAGTTAAGTGATAAGGTCATAGGGCTTGAAACAATACCTGAACTTGTGGAATTCGCAAAAAAGAATCTTCAAGAGGAAGGAATAAAAAATGCTAGAATAATAGGAATGGATGGCTCTGCAGGAGCAATGTCTTACTGTCCATATGATAAGATATTGATAAGTGCAGCATGTCCTAAGATTCCTGAAGAGCTTTATGTACAGCTAAAACCAAATGGAGTAATTGTTGCGCCTGTAGGAGATAGGGCCAGACAGGTAATTGTAAGAGCCAGAATGTCAAAAACAGGGGTTGTTGAGGAAAAATTTGACTCCTGCAGTTTTGTTCCTTTGGTAGGAAAAAATGGATTTAAGAAATGAGTATTTATTAGAGAATATGAGTAAAAATTCTACGATAAATTTAAATACTCCTTAAAAGTCAGGATTTAAGAGGATGTACAGAGGGTATTTTAATGACTAAAGTATTGAGGATGGAGATGAGGGGATTTAAGTCCTTTGCTAAAAAAACAGAACTTCCATTCACAGACAGCTTTAATTGTATTCTAGGACCTAATGGCTCAGGCAAATCAAATATTCTGGACGCAATTTGCTTTGTTTTAGGAAAAGCAGGTTCAAAAGGATTAAGAGCTGAAAAATCTGCGAACTTAATCTATAATGGTGGAAAAACAAAAACTCCTGCAAAAGATGGAGAAGTATCTATCTTCTTTGATAATTCTAATAAAATATTCAACAATGTAGATAAAGAAATAAAGATAACGAGGATAATAAAAGGAAACGGCCAGTCAGTATATAAGATAAACAATAAAGCTGTTACAAGAAACCAGATTCTTGACCTTCTTAGCAAGGCCAACATAAATCCTGATGGATATAATATTATTTTGCAGGGGGACATTATTCGCCTTGTTGAAATGTCAGGAATAGAGCGCAGGCAGATGGTTGAGGAGATAGCTGGAATAAGCATTTATGAGGACAAAAAACAAAAGGCACTTCGCGAGCTACAGAAAGTAGAGGATAAAATAAATGAAGCAGACATAATTCTTGCAGAGAGAAAGGCATATCTTAAAGAGCTTAAGTCAGACAGGGATAAAGCCCTTAAGTTTAAAAGTCTTGATACGGATATAAAAAGAAACAAGGCGACAATAATTGTAAAGGAAATAGATGACAGAAAATCAAAGGCTTCCAAGTTTGAAAAAGAAATAGCTTCTATTAAAAAAGATATAGATAAAATTGAAGGGGAAATAGAATCTAAACGAAAGAAAAATGATGACTTGAGAAAGCAAATAGATAATATAAATGCGGAAATAGAGAGAAAAGGGGAAAAAGACCAGGTTGCACTCAACAAGGAAGTAGAGCGATTGAAAGTGGAAGTCGCTTTAAACAATCAAAGAATTGGAAACCTTCAGCTGGAGCTTGATAAAATAGTTGCAAGAAGAAAAGAGCTTAATGAAAGCTTCAAGGATGTAGAGGGAAAGCTAAAGATTCTTGATGCTACAAAAAAAGAGCTCGAATCAAAGATATCTATAAAAGAATCAGATGTTTCTAGGATAGAGAAAAAAATAGATGAATTCAGGCAGAAAAATAAAATAGAAAATGCATCAGAGATAGACAAACAAATAGAAGAAATGGATAAGAGGATAGAGTCTGCTCAAGAAGAAGTTTCAAAGCTGAGAGAATCGCAGCAGCAAATTCTTAGGGAAAAAGACAGAATTGATGCCAAACTTCAGACTATAGATGAGAAGATGGCAAAGATTTTATCCATAGAGAAAGAAAACAAGGAAGGTCTGGAGAAGTTAAAGCAGATGAAGTTGGAGTTCAAGAAAGCAACAACTGAATTGAGCCAGGCGTTAAGCGAGGATTCATCTCTTGCTGCCCAGATGAGCACTGCTAATGCAAAGCTTATGTCTAGGAGAGAAGAGCTTTCAAAATACAGCGCGAGGCTCGTTTCATTAAGAGAACAAATGGGTGGAAGCCAAGCAGTAAAAGACATATTTGACCTTAATCTAAAAGGAGTTTATGGATTGATATCGGAATTAGGAAATGTAAATGCAGAACATTCATTATCTCTTGAAATTGCAGCAGGGCAGAGACTTAAAAGTATGGTTGTTGACACTGATGAGACTGCTGCAAAATGCATAAATCATCTTAAGAAAACAAAATCAGGAGTGGCTACATTCATTCCTCTTAACAAGATAAAATCTCTTGAAATTGATTCTAATCTAAGAAAAATAAAAAATCCTGGAGTGGTGGGACTTGCAATAGACTTGATTTCATATGATAAGACGTACGAAAAGGCGTTCCAGTTTGTATTTGGAAATACTCTTGTGGTAAGGGATATAGAAACTGCTAGACAGATAGGCGTTGGAACAGTAAGAATGGTTACTTTATCAGGAGACCTTGTGGAAACAAGCGGAGCAATGCAGGGTGGATTCAGGCAGAAAGCAAAAGAATCAGGATTCATGGAAAAAGAATCAAAGGACCAGATGAAGGCATTGGAATCAGAAGTATCTGACCTTGAAATTGTAATGGGTAAATTAATACAAAAGAGAAAGGACAATGAGGAGTTAATAACTAGACTAAGGGAATTCAAGGCAAACATGGACGGGGATATAATAAAGCTTGAAAAAACACTAAGGCTTGATTCAGAAGATCTGGAATCAGATAAAAGCGAGAAAAACAAGCTAAGAAAAGAGATTACCGATTTAGAAAAGAAATCAGATGAAATATCATCAGACATAAGCAGGAAAAACTCCGAGCTTGTTTCATTAAAAATGCAGAAACAGAAATTCAGGGATCAGATAAATCAGCTTAGAAGCCCGGCTCTTCTTGCAGAGTTAACCAGTTATGAACAAAAGAAAACTGAGCTGAAAAGGGAAATCTCTGAGTTGGGTGTTGAAATAAAGGGAATTGATTCTCAAAAGCAAACAATCCTAGGTCCAGAGAGGGAGAATATATTAAAGATATTCAAGCAATTAGACAAGGAAGAAAAAGAATTCTCAGATGAGAAGAAAAAGCTTGAATTACTGATAAAATCACAGGGAAAAGAGCTTGAAGAAAAAGAGGAGAAAGTTAAAAAATTCTATGTGCAGTTCAAGGAGCTATTTAATAAGAGAAACAAAATATCTGACGAAATAAACAAAAATGAAGCTGAAATTCTAAAAGATAATGATTCCATAAGAAAGCAAGACCAGAGAATTGCGGCCCAGAACATAGAGTTTGCAGGCTTAAAAGCACAGCTTGCAGGATTCGAGGAAGAACTAAAGCTTTATGATGGAATTCAGGTATTCAAAAACAAACCTATTGAGGAAGTCAGAAAGGAAATTGCTGATTTTGAGAAAATGCTCCAGAATATAGGTGCGGTTAACATGAGGGCTCTGGAGATTTATGATTCTGTGGAAAAAGAATATTCTAAACTAACTGAGAAAAAAGCAAAGCTGAGCAGCGAAAGAGAAGATGTCTTATTGATGATTAATGAAGTAGATGGAAAGAAAAAAGAGCTTTTCATGAAGACTTACGAAGTTGTAAATCATAATTTTAAGGAAATATTCAATACATTGTCCTCAAAAGGCACTGCTACAATGGAATTAGAGGACAAGAATGACCCTTTCAACGGAGGAGTCAATATTAAGGTAAAGCTCTCAGGCAACAAGTACATGGACATAAGAGGACTTTCAGGTGGAGAGAAGACTATGACTGCGCTTGCATTCATATTTGCTGTACAGGAGCACGAGCCTGCGGCTTTCTACGTCCTTGACGAGGTTGATGCTGCGCTTGACAAGAAGAATTCAGAAAGGCTTGCTAAACTTGTAAAAGAATACAGCAAGCGTGCCCAGTACATAATGATAAGCCATAATGATAATGTGATTACTGAAGCCAGTACTTTGTATGGTGTTTCCATGAATGAGCATGGGGAGAGTAAAGTAACGAGTTTGAAGATATGATTTTTTTCTGCAGCATCCAGCTCGCCACTGAGATAAAAGAAGCGGAAAAATTAGACTTGGGTTTTATTTTGAAAAAACATCGATAGCAAGCGATGCAGAAAAATTATTTTTAGAATATTAATTGATTAAAATGACTCCAGAACAAGCACAATTATTAATCAAAGCCTTAGCGGGCGCTGTATCTGTTATAGCAATACTTCTAGTTATAACTATAATAAACAGACTTGCAAAGAAGCATGCAGAAAAACTTAATGCTCAGTTCAAAGAGCAGATGAAAGAACAAAAGGAAAAAGAAAAGAAAATGAAGAAAAAGAATAAGTTAAAAATATAAATTAAAAATGCAAAATTATTTCTTCATAATTATTTTTACTAAGTCTATCATTCTGCAGCTGTAGCCCCATTCGTTGTCGTACCATGAAAGGACCTTGACTAATCTTTTGTCCATTACATTTGTTGACATTGCATCAAAAATAGATGAATGAGGATTTCCTATTATGTCTGAGCTGACAAGAGGATCTTCTGAATATTCAAGAACTCCTTTAAGCTCCTTGTTTGCTGCGCTTTTGAACAAAGAATTTATTTCTTCTTTTGTAGCATCTTTCTTAAGAATGCATACAAAGTCAGTTACTGATCCATCCTGAGTTGGAACTCTTATTGATATGCCGTCGAGTTTTCCTTTTAGGTGGGTTATTACTTCTCCAACTGTTTTTGCTGCGCCAGTTGTTGTTGGAACCATATTCGCAGCTGCACTTCTCGCCCTTCTAAGGTCTGAATGAGGCGCATCAACAAGCCTTTGGTCTGCAGTATATGAGTGTACTGTAGTCATGAATCCTTTTTCAATTCCAAAGCTGTCATCCAGAACTTTTACGACTGGTGCAAGGCAGTTTGTGGTGCATGATGCATTGCTTACTATCTGCTGTCCTGCATAAAGATGTTCATTCACTCCTTTTACCATTGTGAATATTTCTCCTTCTTTTCCAGGAGCACTTAAAAGTACTTTTTTTGCTCCTGCCTGGATATGCATTTTGCATTTGTCTGCTGTGGTGAAAATTCCTGTGCTTTCAACAACTACATCTATGTTTAGTTTTCCCCAGGGAAGCACTGTGGGATCTTTTTCCCTAAAAACAAGAAGCTTTTTTCCATTAATAATGAGGCCTTCATCATCATATGTTACTGTTCCCTCAAATTTTCCATGTGCAGAATCATACTTTAAAAGATGCGCAAGGGTTTTGTTATCAGTAAGGTCGTTGATGGCAACAAATTCTATTTCAGAATCATTGTATCCTGCCCTGTAGACCATTCTTCCTATTCTTCCAAATCCGTTAATTGCAACACGTATCATAAAACACCCCATATATTTATTATCTATGCATACAAAAAAACAAGATTATTAAATATATGGGG
>CAZOPU010000040.1:0-10550 GCA_964581965.1 uncultured Methanosarcinales archaeon
CAAGGAAGAATGAGTTTTTTTAATTACATTAAAAAAACTCATTCTTCCTTGTGTCTTTCATTAATATCTACACTCCTAAGCATATCCTTTATCTTCTCCAGAATTGTTGTCAGATGTGCAGGAACAAATTTTATAGTTCCAGCCATTTCATGTCCTCCTCCATCGACGTTAGCCTCCGGAAGTTCTTTCTGAAGTGTAGCTATTATTTTCTGCACAGGAAGTATTGGCTTTGTAGCCCTTATAATTATCATATCAGATAGATAACCAATTGAAAGCACAGGAACATTTTCCTTTCCCTCAGCAACTTTGTCATGAATCATTCCAATTACCTTGCCAGGAGTAGGATATGTAAATCTTAGAGTATATTTTTCAAGATCTATATGAGAAAATACAACTCCGTTTATTTCCTGTGTTCTTAAGTATGGAAGAGTGCTCATAAGCTGCGTGTCTATTCCTTCTTTTACTTTATCATTTATAATATCCACCATTTTATTGTTCCTGTAAAGCTCCTCAAATACTCCTTTTCCAGAATCAAATTTAAACTGATACGCGACAAAGTCTATCGCCACACCTATCTTTGTAAGAAATTCCCTAGACAACCCTGAATTTTTTATGTATTCATCTGTCTCAGGAATATTGCATCTGTCACTAATTGCTGCAACTGCAGGCATAGAAGGATTATCGAAATTTTCATCTATAAACCTTGCCAACTCATAGCATATCATCCCTGCAGAAGTCTGACTATCAAGCCCAAACATATATGGATTCAAATGATATGAAAGATAAGGACACACAGATGTTCTGCTTCCATCCATTATTACCGGATTATGGTGGTCCACCACAATAGCCTCATACCCTAAAGAATTAAGCATCTTGAACGCAAATGAGTCCTCTGGCGTGGATCCATTGTCAAGAACAATTATTAATGGACTTTTTTGGTCGTGACCATCCACAAGCCTTTTTGCCGAGCTTATGTCCTTAAATACATCTGCAACCTCATAAAACGGAGCCTTGCTCGGGCTTCTGAACAAATTATAGTCTGGGTTTATTCCCACTCTATTCATTAAACCCCTGCATGCCTGCTCTATTGCAAGACCCGAGTTTATTCCATCTGAGTCATTATGATGCCTTATTAAAATTGGCTGATTTCCCAAGACAGCCCTTCTTATCCTTTTAGCAATCTCTACAAGCCTAGGCTTCATCAGCTCATATCTCTCAGAAGAAATACTGAATTCTGTCCTTTTAGGAATACTTTTTTCAAGCAGAATTGAATCAAAGTCTGCTTCTGCCTTTGTGATTGATTTTATTTCTATCTGCAATCTCCCCGCTCTTTCTGATACTTGGCCTGAGAGCTTTACAACATCATCAACATCAAAATCTGATGTTTTTGTCACTGCATCTATTGTCTTTTCCCCATCGCTGACTGAAAATATCACAGGACCTGGAATTGCCTTTCTTGTTATTTTTACAATTCCTTCAAAATAATCTCCATCTTTAGCCATTGCCAAGCTTTTCTGGACTTCTCCTCTCCTGAAACCTCTAGGTTCGAATTTTCCTGATTTTCTTACTGTTCTTTCTACCCTTTTCCCAGGAGATTTTATCTCATAGACATTATCAAGATATTTTTCATCAATTCCTGATTTAGTTGAATCAATTTTGTCAAATATAGATTCTGCCTCTTCATTTTTTTCTATTTCTGTTTTTTTTATCATTTTTACCTCTTTGAGAAGAATAATTTCAATTTTATTTATTCTATAAACTCTTTTTCTAATCTAAATTTAATCAAATTTAATTAATTTAAATCTTCCTAATGAATTTCTAGACTTTCACAGGCTCGTTCCCTGGATTGATTGTCTTCTCGTTCTTTTCTAAAGGATAGTAATGCCTGTTTATATTTAAGTTTTTCTATTTTAATTAAAATAATATAAATAGCGCAATTATTTTAAATTAACAAATCATCATGTAACAAATGATTGAAATAGATGGCTCATACGGAGAAGGAGGAGGAAGCATTCTTAGACAGGCACTATGCCTGTCATTGTTGACAAAAAAGCCCTTCAGAATAAATAATATACGCGCAAACAGGCCAAATCCAGGCCTTAATAATCAGCATCTTGCATCTATCGAGCTTGCAAAAAAAATATCTAACTCAAAAGCAATAGGCGCTTCATTAGGCTCCTCCTCTTTAGAGTTTTATCCAGGAGAGATTTCTTTAAAAGAAATATCTTTAGATATCGGGAGTGCAGGCTCAATTGTTCTAGCTCTACAATCAGTACTAATCCCCTGCATTTTATCAGGAAATAAGTTTAAGTTCAGCATCACAGGAGGCACAGATGTCTCTTGGAGTCCGACTGTTGATTATTTCAAGGACATTTTTATTCCATGTCTTGAAAATTATAGTAATATAGAGCTGCAAATTACTAAAAGAGGATTTTATCCAAGAGGAAATGGAAATATAATATTGTCAATAAAAGGAACAAATACAAAAACCCCCTTTATAAGAGACTCTGTAGGGTCTTTGGTACTTATAAAAGGAACAATAAATTCCTCAAAGAATTTTTGGAAAAATTATACTCCTGAAAAAGCAATATCATTGTCAACTCTTAGCTTATCTGGAATAGGTGCAAACCCAAGCATAACTAATTATTCTTATCCTACCGAAAGCGAAGGAGCAAGTATCTTATTTTATGCTTCATTTGAGGATTCCATAAATAATGGAAAGTATATCAGAGTAGGCGTTTCAGATATAGCATCAAATGAAGATGAATTGATAAAAAAGATAGAAACTGAGTCTTCCAGATTAAAATATATAATTAATTACAAAATTCCTACAGATGAATATTTAGCAGACCAGCTTATTTCAATAATAGGAATTTTTGGGGGAACAATAAAAACAAGCAATATATCTGACCACACAAGATCAAATGTATACCTTGCAGAGTTATTTCTTAACAAAAAATTAGACATAAATGAAGAAGAAAAAACAATAAGTTGCGAATCACCTTGAAGAAATAAGCTTGAGGCATATTTCATCATATAGCTCCCTTATTTCATGCCTTATTTCTTTCTTTGCATCATCGTCTAGCACCGCAGACATGAATTCTTCCCTTATTTCATTGTAGAGCATTTTTGCATCATCATAATTTGCCTCATTTACTAAATCCTTACAGTCGCTTATTTTTTCCTTAAGAGACTCTTCGTCATCAATGTATAACTCAGGCTCTCCTCCAAATCCTATAACTGTAGCAGGTTTCTTTTCCTTAACGTTACGCTTTTTATGCACATCTAGCTCCACACCTGCAATGTCATTTCCCTTAATTATCGATAACACCCTCTTTTCTTGCTCTATTAATTCAAGAACCTCTTTTTGCTTTTCCTGTATTGCATTTTCTTTAGCCTTTAATTGAATCGTGACACTTCTGCTCTTTTTCATTAATTCATCCAACTTAGCCTGAGTTTCAGATACACTTTTTGCCAATTCTGCAAGCTTTCTCTCCCCTTTGCTTTTCTCCGCTTCATACATAACTGAGAATGTTTTTAAGCTATCCTGCACTTTTTTAGTTTCCAATAAAACAAGCTTCTTTTTTGAATCATACTCCTTTTGTATGTTTGATGTTTCTAATTTAAGGCTTGCAGATGTTTTGCTAAGCGAATCTATTTCATTCTTTAAGCTTTCTTTTCTGGCTAGGAATTCTTTTTCCTGAGCAACAAGCACATCAACATTTTTTCTTTTTTCATCAATGGATTTCTGCATAGTAATTAGTTTCTGTTCTTTGGCAGAATTAGCCTTTTCTTTCTTATCTAACTCAACAATTTTCTTATTTAAATCGTTGATTTGCTTTGCCACTCCTTTTTTCTTTTCGTTTGCAAGCTTCACCAACCTAGACTCGTATGTAGAAATCATTTTTTTTATTCTGGAATCAAGATTCTTCATATCAACAGAGCTTAAAGTTTTCTTCGAAGATGCAGCAGAGACTGCCTTTTCTTTCCAGTCAACTATCTGTCCAATATAGTCAGTAGTATCTGATTCTGTATTTGGAGAAGTTAATACAGGAGACTTCTTTATTTCATTTTCTGTAGACTTAACAATCTTACCCTTTTTATTCGATGATTTTCCACTTTTCTTTTCTTCAGATTCGACTATTGCCTCCATTCCAGATTCTTCAGCCCAGTCTGTAGACTCAGAACCTCCAGTGCTCTGAGCAGTTTGGCTTTTCGGGACATATTTAGAATAATCACTTTTTACATAGTCCTTTGCATAGCTATTTGAGTAATCTTTTTTAATTAAATCCGTATTCTTAGAATATACCACACCAGCTATTTCTGGAAAGTCAGGCAACTCGTCAAACTGGTCTTTATTTTTAGAATACTTTTCCTCCTCATTTGCAGCCATATTAACAGGCTCAGGAATTTCATTATCTTCTGCAGGAAAAATATCCTCACTTACACCAACAGATTCTTTTTTTACTGTTTCATCCACAGAGCTGCTTAGCTTATCAAGCTTAGAATCTGAATCAGCAGCATCCATTCTCTGCATATCATCTTCCAACTTGTTATTTTCATTAACTGAGGAGAATTCAACAGAATCTTTCTTTTCTTTTCTTTTAAAAATCCTGGAGAAGAAACCTTTCTTCTTCTCAGAAGAATCTGCCTGACTTTCAAGTTCAGAAACTTTGTCATCTAATTTCTTGTTATCTGATTCTATTGGAGACACCGAGTCTATAGGTATAAAATTGCTATTATCATCTGCAGAAGACGTACTTGCCGCAGCAGAGTCTACCCCTAAACCAGCTGAATCACCTAAATTATTATCAACAAGCCCCAAATTATCTTTATCCTTCGCTTCTTTTTGTTTAACTGAACCTTCTGTGCCTGCCGATTTGGGCGGTTTAGGCGGTAATAACTTCATTACCAAATTTACACCTCTTTTCCCCAATTAAAAAATAACTACAACTTATATTAATTTGCTGAAGCATATAAAAAGATTTGTTACTATTCTCCAATAGAATAAAATAAGAACTGCAACATAACATTATAAAAAAATATAACCTGAAAAAATCAATTTAATAACACCCTAATTAAAATACTTTCCTACAATCAATAAAAACATTTTTATATATAAATCAGAAATTCTTACTTATGTTCATAAATGACGCATACAATGATCCATCTGCATTAAAGCAAATATCATCTATGATTGAGAGGCACAATCAATTAGTCGAGGAAATAAACTCAATTGAATCCCTCCAAAAAAGTAAGGAAGAGAAAATAGAGCAGCTTAAATCAGATATTACACATGAGCTAACTTTCCTGCGAACCAGAGTATCAGATATAAAAGAGCTTGTTGAAAAAGCAGAGAAATACAAGTTATCCATAAGCAAAGATTTTAAGAGAATAATAAAGACAGACTCCTTTAACAGGCTTTCTAGAAGAATAGATAACTTGAATTTTGAAAACAGAATGTCCAGGTCAGAATTTTACAGAGTTCTTGAGCGGTGAGCCTTCTTTTCCTCTTTTTTTATGCACTCATTTAGAGCAGCAATAGCAACTTCTATTTGTTTCTTAGAAGGATTTCTCGTAGTCAGTCTTTGAAACTGGAGGCCAGGCCATATAATTATTTTTACAATCTTATTCTCATAATATTTGCCTTCCAGCCTTATTAATTCATATGCCACGCCTGCAATTAGAGGAAGAAGCATTATTCTTACAAGGAGATTAAGCCAGAATCCTGCAGAAATAGGTATTAAAATATAAAAAAACAAACCGACTATAAATACTATAAATACGAACGTAGTTCCGCATCTTGGATGTATTCTTGAGAATTTTATTGCATTTTCTGGAGTAAGGCTCTTCTTTTTTTCATAGCAAGATACAGTTTTGTGCTCCGCCCCATGATATGAAAAAAGAGTTTTGACATCCTGAGAAAATCCAAGAATTGAAAAATAAGCAACCAATATAATAATTTTAAGTACTGCATCCAATACATTAAGAGTTATTCCTCCAACTCTTAATACTTTATCCAATACATTTGCAAGAGCCCAGGGAACAAGCTTGAATATTACTATAGCTATAAATATAGATAAAATCATTGCAAAAGCAACTTCTTTTTTTGAGAGCTGCTCATCTTTCTTCATTGTTTTGTTTGATGCCCAAGTCAACTCCTTTAATCCGAGAATTACTACCTCAAACAAAATTATAATTCCCCTTATAAATGGCCAAGATAAAATATTCTTTCTTTCTGTTACAGAATGATATTCTCTTGAGCGAACTGAGATTTTTCCATCAGGTTTCCTCACAGCAGTGCTTACATAATTGTCAGAGCGCATCATCACACCATTAACTACTGCCTGCCCCCCTATTCTTATCTTCATCACTGAAAAGAGAAAATAGTCATATATAAATCTTATGAAGAGATAAGAGTCCATATTATAACACAATAAAATCAGATTATTGCAAACACAAAATTTATTAAAAATAATATATTACCTCCAATATGACCTCTCTTATTGCATGTTTAACTACAGGAAAAGGAAGCTGGGCATTGGTTAATGATCTAATTAAGTCTACAGATTGGGATAAAATATACCTAATAACAAATGACTTTGGAAAAGAAAAATTTACTACAAGCAAAAACTATGAATTTATACTTATAAACCCTGATTCTTCAACTGAAGATATAAAGAGCAGCATATTCAGCCAATTAAAGGGAAAAATAAAAGATAATGAAGTAGCGCTTAATCTTTGTTCCGGATCAGGAAAAGAACATATGGCTGCACTGTCTGCAGTTCTTAATTTAGGCCTTGGAGTTAGGCTCGTAGACTGCAAGGATGGCAAAATGGATGTAATTTTCTAAGAACTCACTCCCTTTTATTCAAATACAATCTTACTGTTTTCTGCTTTTTGCCAAAATTAGCAAGCACAGTCTTCTCTATTTCATCCAGAGACTCAAATTCCTTTTCTAGATTCCAATTATCTATGTCTGCAAATTTTTCATATAAATTAAGGGCCTTCATCGCGTCAACAAATTTTCTCCTTCCATCATCTGTCTTAGATGGAAATTTTATTCCCTCTTTTGACCATATTGTTACAGCATGGGCAGAGCCATATACTCTCTTAACTCCGAAGAAATCAGAGAATTTTTTTATTTTCTCTGCAATTAAGTCAAGTTTTTCCTGAGTCTCTTTTTCCTTTTCTTTTAACTCAGCATATTCATTAACAAGATTCAGCCCCTCATCTGCCTTGAATTCCTCAATACTTTTTTTTTCAAGCTGAAAAAGATGCTTCCAGAGAGGACACAATGGCTTGTATTCGCAATAGTCACAAAGAGCTGATTGATTAGGCTTGAATTCTTTTTCATTATTTATCCTTTCTATTAATTCAAGTATATCTTTTTTTAAATCTATTAGCTGCTCTGTTGTTCTTGTACTTCTCATTTCCTTATCAAATGCCAAAAAATGCCATACAAGAATAACCTGTTTCGCGTCAGGATACATATTTTTTACTCCCATTGAATAAACTGCAAGCTGTCTGTCTTCATCTAGCTCTGCCTGTTTTTTTAAGTTGGAGTTTGTCTTATAATCGTGAATTTCATAAACTCCATCCTCCTTCATCATAAGCCTATCTATTCTTATATGAATCCTGTATTCTTCATTTAAATCCAGAAAATCCTGCGTTTCAAGACCTAGAACTTTTCCCTCATTAAAAGGATAATATCTTTTATAATAATCAGATATCATCTGAGCACCTAATTTTTTGTAATTTTCCTTAGAGTATTCCTTTACTATTAGAATTCTGTCATCCCACTCTTTATCCCATAATTCATTGTAAAAATATAAAAGTTCATCCTTAGTATTCATTTTTAAGAATTTAAGGTCTTTGTATAGCTTTTCGAGAGTCTGATGAACAATATCTCCCATGTATGTTTCTATAGTCCTTAATATTTCTGTTTCTGCCTTATCAATATATGCAAACTTGAATTTTTGCGGGCATTGCTCAAATGTTGAAAGCCTTGAATGAGAAAATACAGTCATTAACAATTAGAATAAATATCCATTAATATACTTTTTGATTCAAAGTCCAGTGTATTTCTCATACTTAAATGCCCCTATATTAAAGAAATAAAGAATAAAAAAAATAAAAAATAACTTAAACGCCACAACCTGCAGCTGCTGCATCAGTTCCGCTCGTTCCAAATCCGAATCCTGCTGATGGACTTGCAGTTGAAAGAGTTTCGCTGCACTCTTCAGGAGCCACATTAAATGCATTGCAAATTGTATTTTTCAAGCTTTCAGAATCCCTTGCAGAGCTTATCTGAACTCCATTTATTACAAGCGTTGGAGATCCCTGAACCCCATATTTAGTGTTTTCTTCTTCATAAATACCAAAACTAGGGAATGAGCCTCTCCATGTTGATTTGTCTGCATAAGCATCGCTTATTCCGAATTCCTCATCTGTAGCAGAAACACATGAATCAATCTTTATCTGGTCAAATCCAAGCTCCTTTATGCATCTAGCTGAATCTCCGTCAGCAAGGAAGCACTGCAAGTACTTGTAATACTTGTCAGAGTATACTTCTTGTATACAGTATTGATTTAACTGCTCGTTAATCTCTTTCTCACCGTGCATTGCATAGTTGACGAATTTTATCTTTATATCTGCTTTATCTCCAAGCAATTCAACCACAGGAAGCAAACCTTTTTCTATCTGTGTTCCGTATGGACAATGAGACATTACAAACACATCTACTGCAGGCTTATCTGTCTTTGGCACATTACTTTGTGCTTCCTGCTGTTGAGTCTGTTGCTCTTTCTGTCCCTGAACATATGCTTCTATCTCTTCAAGTATATATCCCGATGGGAAGAATATTTTTCCATCCTTTGATGCATATGATGTTACATTCTGGCCTTGAACTGAAACAATAACTTCATAAACACCATTTATGTCTTTTACAGATTCTATTTTGGATGACATTCCTGGTTGAATCAGATTTTCATCAATGAACTTTTTCATTTCGACACTTATCTGTTCCTCATTAAGAGAATTTGATACTCCGTTTCCAGAATCCTTTGTAATCCATAAAACCAGAAACAAAACTGCTGCAACAAACATAATTATTGTCGCTGCAATCCATAAGCCTTTTCCGCCAGAGCAACAAGATTTATGATGCTCGTGCTCATGTTTTTCAGCCACATGCGAATGAGCATGATGAGAATGAGCTTTTTGGTGCGTCTTATGCTGTTTAGGCTCTATATTTACTATATCTTCCATAGGATCCATATTTTCATCTGAACCTATATCTTCATTTGCCATTTTATCTCTCCCCCCCGACATTAAAATAAGTTAATTAAACAGAAGTAAAACTGTTGTTTTATAAATTTTATGAAAAAAACAATAAATGTCACTTTTTAGAATCCCAGACCCTCTAATATTTCCTCTCTGTTGAATTCCTTCAGGTCATCATATGTCTGTCCTGTTCCTATGAACAAAACAGGTTTTTTTGTAACATAAGAAATACTTAATGCAGCACCACCTTTATCATCCACATCCGCCTTGCTAAGTATTATTGCATCTATTCCTATTATCTCATCATAAACCTTAGCTTGCTCCACACAGTCATTTCCAGTTATACTTTCTCCTACAAACAGCTTTAAGTCTGGCTTGTTTACCTTTACTAGTTTTTTTAGCTCATTCATCAAGTTATCATTAGAGTGAAGCCTTCCTGCAGTATCAATCACAACCACATCTATCTTCTTTGCTTCAGCATGCCTTATTGCATCAAATGCAACTGCTGCAGGATCAGAATTATAATCATGCTTTATTATTTTAACATCTAGTTTTTCTGCATGATGTTCTAACTGCTGTATTGCTGCTGCCCTAAAAGTGTCAGCTGCAGCAAGAACAACTGAATGTCCTTGTTTCTTTAGCAAATGGCATAGCTTCGCTATAGTTGTAGTCTTTCCTGAGCCATTTACCCCTATAACTGCAATTACATAAGGCTTCTTGTTTTTTATTTTATCCTCAAGGTCGAATCCCTTTATGTCTAAAATTTCCTCTAATGATTTTTTTAGCGAGTCTTTTATTATTTCGTCCACGTTTTTTCTAGATATTTTACCAGACATTAGCTCTTTTTTCAGGTCTTCTTTTATCTTCTGTATTACTTCAACAGCAACATTGTTCTCAAGAAGCATAACTTCCAGTTCCCAGAATAGCTCCTCGAATTTCTCCTCAGAAAGGTTTATTTTAGTGAATGTATCAGTTATCTTTGAAAAAAAGCCTTTTTTTTCCTTTATATTTTCCTCTTCATTAATATCTTCTCCTATTTCCTCTCTTTTGACATCTTTTTTAGTGGAGTCTAATTCTTCCACCTCATCTTTTTTATGCTCAAAGTATTTACTTTCATGAACATATGAATCTTTTGAGTATTCTAATTCGCCTGCTTCTACGTAATCATCTTCTAATTCTTCTTTTGTTATATCTATTGAATCCTTATTTTTTTTAGTTTCTTTTTTACCAACTTCAGGCTTTTCTTTTTCCTCAAGCTTTTCTTTTTG
>CAZOPU010000041.1:0-9908 GCA_964581965.1 uncultured Methanosarcinales archaeon
TCCTGAAAGTTATGATGATAGAATTCTTAGAGCTGCAGCAATTGTTTCAAAAGAAAAATCTGCAAACCTAATTCTTCTTGGGAACCCTGATGAAGTACAAAAAAAAGCCAAGCTTCTTAAGATAAAGCTAGACAAGGTTAAAATAATAGACCCATCAGCATCAGAAAAACTTCAGGATTACGCAAACACTCTTTATGAGCTAAGAAAGCACAAAGGAATGACTCCTGAAGAAGCTCAAAAGACAGTTCTTAAGTATGAATATTTCGGGACGATGATGGTATACAAAGGAGAAGCAGATGGATTAGTATCTGGCGCAGTTGGGACAACCGCAGATACTCTAAGGCCTGCACTCCAGATAATAAAGACAAAAGAAGGCACAAAATATGCATCAAGTTTTTTCATAATGGTTAAAGAAAGCAAAGTTTTCTTTTTCGCAGATTGTGCGTTCATACAGGATCCAAATGTAGAGGAACTTGCATCAATAGCAATACAGACTGCAGACTCTGCAAAGAGATTCGGCTACGTGCCCAAGATTGCCATGCTTTCATTTTCCACAAAGGGAAGTGCACAGGGACCAATACTTGAAAAAGTAAGGAATGCAACAGAGGAAGTTAAAAAATTAAGGCCTGATCTTCTTATTGATGGAGAAATGCAGCTTGATGCTGCAATAGTTCCCGAAGTTGCAAAGAAAAAATGCCCTGACTCTCCGATTAAAGGAGATGCAAATGTACTTATTTTTCCAGATCTTAACTCGGGAAACATTGGTTATAAACTTGTTGAAAGGTTCGGGCATACAAGAGCAATAGGACCTATTGTACAGGGACTTAAAAAACCCATGAATGACTTGAGCAGAGGCTGCTCAGTAGAGGATATTGTAATGACCACTTATGTTACTGTAGTAGAAGCTCAGGAACAAAATAAAGAAATAGAATGAAGGCAAGAAAATGAATATATTAGTTATTAACTCCGGAAGCTCATCGATAAAATTCCAACTAATAAATATGGAAGGCGAATACTTTCTAATGAAAGGAATGATTGATGGCATAGGCCTAAAAACCTGCAAATTCATACTTGATGGAAAAGAAGAGGAGTTCTATGCAAAAAATCACGAGAAAGGAATGGAAAAAATCCTGTCAGTAATACCTAAGGAAAAGATTGATGCAATAGGCCATAGAGTAGTGCACGGAGGAGAAAAGTACAGGGAATCAGTTCTTATAACTGAAGATGTAAAAAAAACAATAAAAGACTTATTCTCTTTAGCACCATTGCACAATCCTCCAAATCTGGAAGGGATAAATGCCTGCAGCAGAATTCTTCCGGACAAAAAGCAGGTAGCAGTATTTGATACAGCATTTCACTCTACTATTCCACGAGAAGCATTCTTGTATGGAATTCCTTATTCTTATTATGAAAAATACGGAATAAGAAAATACGGATTTCACGGAACATCACATAGATATATAATGCTAAAGACAAAAGAGGTATTGAAAAAAAAGACAGTTAACATGATAAGCTGCCACTTAGGAAATGGATCCAGCATAACTGCAATAAAAAACAATGAATCAGTTGACTGCTCTCTGGGATTCACCCCCACACCAGGTATTATAATGGGAACCAGGAGCGGAGACATAGATCCAAGCATTGTAACATTCATACAAAGAAAGGAAAAATTATCCCCTGAAGAATCTGATTCATTCTTTAATAAAAGCAGTGGATTTCTGGGAATTACTGGATATTCAGACATGAGGCAGATTCATGAAAACGCAGACAAGGGAAATGAGAAGTGCCAGCTACTAATAGACATGCTCTCATATGATATAGCCTCATACATAGGCGCATACAAGGAAATACTTGGAAAAATAGACGCGATAACATTCACAGGCGGCCTGGGTGAAAAAGCATTCTATGTAAGGGAAAAAGCACTAAGTTACATAAAAGACGTAAAGCTAGATAAGAAAAAAAACAAGAGCAACGAAAAAATAATTTCCTCAAAAGACTCGAAGATAAAAGTGTTTGTAATACCTACAAACGAAGAGCTAATGATTGCAAAGGACACAATGGAAATAGTAAAAACCGCCTAAGTGTATCCATTTGAAAAATCATAGTCTTCTTTCATTAATTTATACTCATCTTTGATTTTGTCTCTTTTTTCTCTCGCATCCTTCAATCCAGAGTATTCTGCGCCTGTTAGAAGTAAAAAAAGTGAATTAAGCAAGCCAATGCTCCCTGCAGAGCCAACTGAGATCTCAAACCCTAACTTAGGAAGAGAAAAAACCTCAGGAGAAAAAGATGAACCATATTTCCCATAAAGATATAGTGATGCCATTGAAAATCCCGCAGTAAAATAACTTAACATAGATACAGTACTAAAAAGAGACTCTACGCTTTCTGAATATTCTTCACATTCTTTCTCCTGCTTATGCAGATAATCTAGTTTTCTTTCAAGTTCACTTTTTGTAACCATAAAAATAGAAAACTAGATGAACTATATAATAAAATATTCCCCCTAAGGGGGCTGAATTAGAAATATTTATATCTAAACTCCAAATCCTATTACTATGGTATTATCTGAATTACAAAAAATAGGATTTACAACAGGAGAGGCAAAGGTTTACTTGGCACTCCTTAAGCATGGAGAACAAACAAAAAGCACTCTTGCATGCAACGCAGATGTTTCATCATCTAAAGTATATGAAATAGCAGAAAAGCTGATAAAAAAAGGAATTGCAAGCTCAATTATACGGAATGGAAAGAAGTTTTATCAGGGCAGTGAGCCCGAACATCTTAACACATACATAAAAAATAAAGAACTAGAGCTCCAGAACGAAAAGGAAATAGTAAAAGATATAATTCCTATGATAAGTGGAGAAAAAAAATCAAGGGGCACAAAAGTTCAGATTTTTGAAGGATGGAAAGGATATGAAATAGCATTAAAGGAAGCTATTAACAATATGCCCTTTGAAGCCACAATAAAAGGAATAGGAATAGAAATGCCGAGAATAGATCTTCTTCATAAATATCACAGAGAAAGAAGAGCAAAGAAAATAAAACAGCAGTTAATCTTTCCAAACAGAGACCTCAAAAAAAGCAAGTACCGGGAAAATGAAAGAAGATACATAAAAAACATAAGCAAAGTCGGGGTAGGCATATTTCCTGACAGAATAATAATTCAAACACTTGAAAAAGAGCAGATAACCATAGTAATAAAAGACAAAGATATAATTGAATCATTCGAGCAGATACACAAGAACTTATGGCTTCATGCAAACAAACTATAACTGTTCCTTATCCAAAATCGCAGAACCCATCGTTGTTCTCATCCCTGTACAAAGGACAAGACCCTGGTGCAGGTTCATGACTGTTTCCCTTTGGACAGACAAGCTCTTCCTGACCTGATTGGTCAACTTCTACCGAAGAATTGCTTACTGCGTCTGCATCTTTATTATCAGAGCAGCCCGCTAAAAACAACAATGATGAAATAAAAAAGAGCGAGAATAAAAAAAGTATCTTTCTAGATTTGTCCTTCATTTTTTCCACCTAGCAATTTTTTTGTAAATGAGACAATCCATCTCCAGTGCATAATTATATGAACAAGTACAAGAAGACCCATTGCCAAGCCAGAGAAATCATGTATCTTTGTTATTGCACCCATGGGAAGATCAGAATATGACAATCCTAGTTTTATAACAAGCCCGGGCCATTTTAGTATTCCTGTAAAAAAAGAAAGTATAAACGCCAATACTAAGCCCATATCAACAATATAATTTATTATTCCTCTGTCCATATTTCCAAATAATTCTTCTCCTTTAAAAATAATGCGGATTATAAGTCTGTATTAAAAGCCTAAACGTTATTATTTTCCAAAATCCTCTAGTGCCTTAAATACTCCTTGTGCATACATTAATGCAGGGCCTCCTCCCATAAGCACAGAAACCCAAGCTGCTTCAAGTATTTCCTGTCTTGTAGCACCAGCATCAATTGCTTCTTTTACATGATATGCAATGCACCAGTCGCAGTGAGATACAACAGAACATCCTATAGCTATAAGCTCTTTTTGCTTTTTTGCAAGCGCCCCTTCTTTTTCTGCAGCATGCAAAAATCCCTGGAAAGCAGCCATCTGCTCGGGAGTTTCAGCATAAATTTTTTTTAAATTACCCATAATCTCGTTGTATTTTTCAGAATAGTTTTCCATTTCAAATACCTCTTAAAAATTAATTCTAGAACTCTTTTTATAACTTGTGAAAGAGAGTCATATAAATTACAAGAAAGAGATTACTCTGTTTTCTTGAGTTGTTCATTAATTATGTTTATGCTTCTCTGAACTGTAGCAGCTTCCTTGTCAAAAGTAGAAAATGTAATAAGTCCTTTTTCATATCTTCTTATATGTCCATCCTCTACGTTGACAAGCTTTCCTTTTTCATCTTTTACTTCTATACGCTCTCCGAGAGTATATATTACAGAGCCTTCAAGATGAAAAGATGCATAAAGCGCGCTTAAGTGCCTTGTATTAACATCCTGCCTGAACCCAAAATACTTTGAGCTATCAGGAGAATATCCAGGCCTGACACTTTCAGGATACCTTTCTTTTATTATTTGCCTAGGATTAAGGTTTATCATGTGAGCATGAGTTGCAAATATCTTATTTTGAGCGTCTATTATTGTTGCACCATCCTCATAAGCTACTCTCATAAGAGTTTTCTGGACCTTGTAATCCAAAAAATTCTTTTCAGTGAGATCATCTGACTTTGTGAACTTACCTATATGCTTCATGTAATCAAATCCCTCAACGGAATTAAACCCATGAACAATAATGAATGCAGGATCATGCTTGTGAAGAACCTTCCAATACAATGCCTCTGTCTTAGCCTCTTTTACAATAGCAGGTAATTCATTAAGGCTTTTTGCATCCAGAACTCCTTTAAATATATCATTAAGACCTGAATCGACAAAAAGATTATTTTCTTCGCAGGTTTGTATTATAAAATTATAAGTGCTCATTTCAAGAGAAACACTATCTGGCTTAAGGCTCATTATTATATCTTTTAGATTGTGAGTTTTTACCTTGAACTTCTCTGTATCTATCATAGTTTCTACCCAAACACTATTTTAATTATGAAAAAACAGTCTAAAATAAAAATTTATTCCAATATAGGCACTTCATAATTTACAAAGCAGAGCGCGACCAGTGCAGTGCCGTATTTTTTCTTTGGAACAATTGATTTAGTGGTTAAGTTTATGTCCTTTAATTCGAATTTATCTGAAAACCCGTTAAAATAAAGCTCATCAAGGCTCATTCTAAGAGATTTTCCTACTTCCTTCTCGCCTAGATTTCCATTATACTCGCAAACCAAGCCACCATATCTCTGACCTGTATTCTTATCATAAAGCCAACCATAAATTATTCCAGCTGTGGCTCTTTTTCCCTTAGTTGTACTTGCAACAGCAGTTATTGTTTCCATTACAGCTCCATGCTCGAGCCTCTCAGGGCGTGGAATTTCCCTTGCAATTCCTGGCAATATAGAAGAATATGACATAACGTTAAACCTTTCTATGCCTGCTTCTTTAAGAGCAAGGTGATACGAGCCAGCATGAATCTGTATATCACTTTCTCCTACACCCGTAGTCTTGAAATAATCCCTTGGAACTCTCATTCCTATTAGAATTCTTTTTTGTTTGTTTGCATTGTCTCCGTCTTTATTCTTATTTCTAAATATATTCATTCTCTTTTTTCCTCACAGAATTTATTTTTGCAAGAAAACATAAAATCAGAATTAAATTTCCAAAACAGAAGAGCCGCGTGTGAAAAAAACAGAGCTAAAACTAATATAGAGTTAATCGTCTGGCGTCTACACCCAGACAAGTATAAATACTCGCGGTAAACTGTTCCTTGCATTCTTTATTTCTCTTTGCTCTGCGCTCGATAAAAACCAATCCTCGTCTATGCGATGAATTAAGAATGATTAGGACACAAATCCTATTTTTAAAGGTTTTGAAATTATGGACAATCAACAACATTCCAGAAAGATTTAAATTAAACCTCCTCAATCCAATTAATAAACGGTGGTGATCTAACGGCTATGATTCGAGCTTCCCAAGCTTGCCATCCGGGTTCGAATGCTCGTGCTGGATAAAACCAACTAAGGAAGAAAGTCCCGGCCACCGTATTTATCTCAATACTAAAATGACAAACCTAAAATCTCTGATTGATGAATTAAACAATAAAACCAATCCGTCAAAGGCGATGATTCTTTCAGGCTTTTTCAAGACAGGAAAAGGAGATTATGGAGAAGGAGATATTTTTCTAGGGCTAACTGTGCCTGAGCAGAGAAGCCTTGCAAAAAAGTATATTGACATTTCCCTAGATGACATTCAGGTGCTTC
Organism: uncultured Methanosarcinales archaeon; assembly: GCA_964581965.1. GTDB lineage: Archaea > Nanobdellota > Nanobdellia > Woesearchaeales > 21-14-0-10-32-9 > 21-14-0-10-32-9. The sequence goes on from CAZOPU010000041.1 coordinate 6,381, forward strand.
TTAAAAGCAAAATTCACGAGCACAGATTAACAGGACTTATAATATTGACGTACCAATATGAAAAAGAAGCATCAAAAGAAAAAAAAGATGAAAGAAAAAAAGAAAGTGGAGAGAAAATTAAAAAAGAAAAAAAGAGTAAAGAGATATTTGATTTCTACATCAGAAATGCAGATAACATAAACAACTGGGACCTTGTGGATGTAACTTGTCCCAGAATAATAGGTGCGCATCTAATTGAACGACCCTTGAAAGAAAGAAAAGTCCTGTATAAATTTGCAAGATCCAAAAACCTGTGGAAAAAACGCATAGCTATAGTCTCAACATTCACATTAATAAGGAATAATGACTTTGAAGACACTCTTAAAATCTCAGAGATTCTCATGCATGACAGGCATGACCTCATCCATAAAGCTGTAGGCTGGATGCTTAGGGAGGTAGGAAAGAAAAATGAAAAAAAAGAAAAGGAATTTCTCGAGAAGAATGCAAACCACATGCCTAGAACAATGCTCAGGTATGCAATAGAAAAATTCAGCGAGCAGGACAGGAAATATTATTTATCTAGAAAAAATTTATAAAATAATGAATCATTTATTATCCTAGAACAAATGTCCTCAGAGTTTCTCTCTTCGGTAGAATTTCAAATGAGCCTTCTTTTATTTGTAGCTCTAGGAGGATATATCCTCGCGTCAAAGATAAATCAGTCTGCAATTGTAGGAGAAATACTTCTGGGAATAATAATAGGCCCCAGCCTGTTTGGACTTATAACATACACTGACTTTGTAAGAAGCATTGCCACATTGGGCGCGGCCATACTTCTTTTTGTAGTGGGATTAGAGTTTAAGCTTGAAGATATCTTCAAATTGAACTATGGAATAATAGCACTTCTCGGAGTCATAATACCTTGGATAGGAGGATTTTTAATATCAAGGCTTTTTGGCTATGAATTTGGAAGCGCGGTTTTTGTAGGCACCGCACTTACTGCGACCAGCATAGCCATAACTGCAAATGTTCTTAGGGAAATGGGAAAATTAAAAACTCCTGTCGCAAAAGCAATAATAGGCGCCGCAGTAATTGACGATGTTCTAAGCTTGGTTGCTCTTTCATTTTCAAAACAACTTATTACAGGAGATTTTTCGTTAGGATCTACTGCATTTACAATAATAAAAGCCTTGCTGTTCTTAGTATTTGGAATCTTAATAGGATACAAATACATAAGCCGAATAATCTTCAAGATAGACAAAAATTCTTTTGCAAAAAAATATCCTGAATTTGTTTTTATGTTTGCAATGATGGTTGCATTTTTTTATGCAATGATTGCAGAATACCTAGGGTTATCTGCGATAGTGGGCGCGTTTGTTGCAGGAGTATCTCTCGAGGGCATTCCAATAAGGAACAGCAAGAATTATAAGGAAGGAGCAGAATATCTTCATATAATATTTGCATCCATATTTTTTGTATCTCTTGGAGTTCTTGTTGATTTCGGGGCATTAACTTGGAAAATACTTTTTTTCCTCATATTCCTCACCTTAATTGCCGTATTAACAAAAGTAGTGGGCTGTTATATTCCTGCAAGGCTCCAAGGCATGTCTAAAGAAGATTCTACAATAATAGGCTTCGGAATGTCTCCAAGAGGAGAAGTGGCAATGATTGTTGCATTAATCGGACTTGATGCTACAGTAATAGGTCAAGACATCTATACTGCCATTGTAATAATGGCACTTATAACCACAATACTAACTCCTTTAGTATTAAGAAACTGGCTCTACAAAAAGCAAAGCATATTTTAAAAATAATATAACTCGTCAGTCTTAATTAATTATTCCGAATCACATAAAAGTCCTTGCAGGTATAAGAAATATTTCCTCTATCTTTCTCATTAAAGGACGTTTTTTCCATTTTTCATAATTAAAATCTTCTGTCCCCTTTAAAGTCTCTTCCACATGTTTTCTAACTATATCAAGAAGAGCTTTGTCGCTTCCGAATAGATTAAGCTCATATTGATATGAAAAGCTTCTGTGGTCCAGGTTTGCAGAGCCAAATGAGAAATAGCTATTGTCAAAAAGAGCTACCTTGGAGTGCATAAACTTTTTTGTGTACAGCTTAACTTTAATCCCGTTCTTGTACAAGTAACCAAAATAAGAACCAGACATAACATCAACTACTCTTACATCAGATTCCTTAGGAACTATGAGTGTTACTTTAACCCCTCTTTTTACTGCCTTAGCAAGGTAGCGGATAAATCTATAATCTGGAACAAAGTAAGGCGTTTCAAGTATTATTTCTTTCTTGGCCTTTTTTATCTGTTCCTTTAACTTGGAGCGTATTCTCCTGTATTTTATGGATGGGATGTCCCTTACAATTTCCAGAGGCCCGTAAGGTATAGAAAATATGTGCGGTCTCTTTTTATGGAAAAACTTATCATGCAAGTCATAATTGTCAAGGAAAACATCTTTTAATACTCCTGCAATATATCCCTGTATTCTTACATTGAACTCTCTCCATAAAAGGTTCCTTTCAGATATATTTGAAGAGCCCACATATGTTATCTTATCATCTATAACCAGCAGTTTTCTGTGGTCTCTTCTGTTATTATATTTGATAAAATTATAAGTTATCTTGAATTTCCTGAAAAACCTAAGCTCCCCCTTGCTTTTAGTGAATTCAGAGAAAAATGTATCATCCACCATAGTCCCCCAGTGGTCTATAAGAAGCTTTATTTCTACTCCTTCTGCTGCTTTTTTTGTAAGCACTTCGTTGAATCTTTTCCCGACAGCCCCATCTCCAAATCTGTATGTTTCAAGATAAATGTATTCCTTCGCACTAGATATATCTTCTATCATTGAGGAAAAAAGCTTTTCCTGATCCTCAAAATATCTGTATTTTAGGTTAAGGTCAGGTTTTTTCCTTGATGAAATTCTCATGAGCCACTAAATCAGCTGCTCTCTTTAAATTTTTAACTGTAAAACCTGCGTTTAAATACAGAAAACTTAATAAAAGGTCAATTATCCTTTATAAGAATGACAGACGAAAAGAAATACAAGTTAGAGCAAGATCATCCTAATTGCATAGGATGCAGTGCGTGCGTAGCAGTCGCTCCTGACTATTGGGAAATGGGAGAAGACGGAAAAGCATCCATAATAAAATGCAAGACTAGAGAAGACAAGTGGGAAGAAAAGGATATAGAGCAAAAAGACCTGCAGCAGAACAAGGAAGCGGCAGAATCATGCCCTGTCAATGTAATCCACATAACTTCTGATGATGGAAAGAAATTAATCTAAGTTTTTTTGTAAATTACTGCATTTTTCCTGAAACTGTTACTTCGTAAACCTTTGAAAAAATAATTATAAAGTATATTTGAAAAATATTTTATGTCAGTAATGACAGGATGCTTCTTGTGCTCCTCTGAATATTTTAGTATTTTCTCTTCTATTGTGCCTTTTCCGCTGTGGAAATACAAGGGTATCCATCCCGGTTTTTCGTTCATTTCCTTTAGCTTTTTTGCAGAGTCAGGATGTAGCAAATCCCAAT
>CAZOPU010000042.1:0-8332 GCA_964581965.1 uncultured Methanosarcinales archaeon
TAAGATCTTACAAAGGCAAGTGGAATTCTGTTGGGGGGTATATTGATGAAGACAAACCAATAAAGCAAAAAGTTCTTGAGGAATTATATGAAGAATTAAAGATTGGCAGCGAATTCATTAAAGATGTGAAGGAAGGAGAGTCCTATGAAGTAATAGATGGTGATATAGAAAGGACTTGGATTATATTTCCATTTATGGTGGAGTTAAGCAAAAAACCAAACATAATTCTTGATTTTGAGCATACTGATTTTAAATGGATTAATCCTGATGAGCTCTTTAAGTATGATGTTGTTCCTGGTCTGGAAACTCTTCTTAAGAAATTAATTTAGATGGAGACGCATATGTATAAACTGTATAGAGAATACATTTTTATACTATTTATATTTTCCTTATTTATGGACGTATGGACTAATGAGGAAAAAAGAATTCTAGAAAAGCTGAAAGACCCAAAGAGCATTAAAAACTTTCTTGATGGGATTCCTTATGATGCAATAGGAGAAACTAATCGAAGTCCCCGGTTTGTTCTTAAGGAAAAAAGGGCTAATTGCTTTGAGGGCGCGTTGCTTGCGGCTGCAGCATTCGAATATCATGGAGGTAAACCTTTAGTGGTTGATATGATTGCAGTTAATGATGATGACCATGTAATTGCTGTTTACAAAATGTTTAATAGATGGGGGTCTATTTCAAAATCAAATACTACAACAATGGGCAGCAGAGAGCCGGTTTATAAATCTATTAGAGAGTTGGTTATGTCTTATTTTGATGTATATCTTAATGTGTTAGGCGAAAAAACTTTAAGAAAGTACACCTCTGCTGTGAATCTTAATATATTTAATAAGTATAATTGGAGAGCATCAGAGGATGAACTGGATTCTACAGTGGGTGAGGGACTTACTGTGCTAAAGCATTATGATATACTTAATGATGAAATGAGAAATAATCTTGATTTGGCTCATCCTTTATTGCTAAGTGCAGTATTGCTTGGGGCTGATTCTGATGGACTATATAAGCCAGATAAACTAAAATAAATGCATTAATTTAAGCATAGTATGCTGTGGAGATTATTTTATTATTTCTCCTGTTTTATATGACCAGATTGCAAGGTCTAGCTCATCTATGTTTATATTGTGCTCTCTTGCGAAATTCATTATTTTTTTCTCTATTTTCAGGTATTCATTCTCATTTTTCGGAGGGTTGCTGCTTTTTATTATATCTAATTCTTTAAGGGTGTTGAGAACATGCTTATCTATGATGCAGTAACCTTCATATCCGAGGTTTCTTAGAAGGTGGCTCGCTTCTTTCATTCCAAAGCCTTTGAAATTGTTTTTTATGAACTCTCTTCGCTCGTGATGTTTTAATTCATTTAAAATTACAGTTATTTCTTTTTTTGTTTTATTTTTTATATCTTTAATTATCTCCTTGTTGTGATGCAGGTATTCTGCTCTTTTGTTATAGAATCTGACTTTTTTGTAAACTGCATTTTTATAATCTTCAAGAGATCCTGAATCTATAACATTTTTAAGAAGTTCTGCTGCTTTCAATCCCATTTTTGCAGAGCTGTTGGCTGCAAAAACGCAGAATGCCATTTCATTCAAGAATCTGGTGTTTGACGCGGATTTATTTATTTTGAATTCAGCAAGCCGGGAGATTATTTTCTTTCTTTTCTTTAAATGATGTTCTTTTAGTTTAGTTAGCATTTTGTTATTCTGCCAGTTTTTTTCTTGCTTGCGCATTTACAAAATTAGGACTTATTCCTTTAGTTAAAAGAATCGCTCTGTATTTTTTAGGTATTACTACTAGGAATTGTTTTTTTCTTATTGCCTTAATTATTTCTTTACTTACTTGCTCTGGAGTTATGCTACTTTTTTGGTCTTTTTCAAATAAAGGATCATTAAGCAATCCATTATTTAATTCTCCTAGGCAAACGCATGTTACATTAAGCCTTGAGCCATAGAATTCATTATGTATTGATTCTGATAGTGTCAAAACTGCAGACTTGCTTGCACAATATCCTGAATAGTTAGGTATTCCAAGAAAAGATGCATTTGAAGTTATGTTAACTATATAACTTTCTTCTTGCTCCCTTAATGTTTTTAAGAATGCCTTTGTAATGTAAATATTTCCTAGATAATTCTTTTTCATTAGCTCTTCTATTTCATCAACTGAGGATTCCTCGAAGCTTTTCCTTAATCCGTAACTCTCTGCATTTATGAGTATTTCTACTTTTCCTGTTTTTCTTATTACTTGCGAAGCTAATTCATCTACTTGTTGTTTATTTGAGATGTCACAGGATATTGCCAATACATCTTTGTCGAATAAAACAATCTCATTTTTTAATTTTGACAGCTTGTCCTTGTTAGTGTCTATTATTATTAATTTACATCCAAGGGATGCTAAATCAATTGCTATCTTTTTTCCTATGTTTGAACATGCTCCACTTACAACTGCTACTTTATTCTTGAAACTAATTGCTTTTTCATTTATTTCCATTTAGAAAGGAAGTATTGGTTCATTTAAAAAAATATTGTTGTCATAATTAGAGAGTTAAAGACTCTTTTATAAAATTTAGATTTAGAAAAATTTATATAGTTTAGTCTTTATGTTTCTACTTTGTAGGGATTTATGGCTAGCTTTATTTCGATTCATGAAAATAATTTTTCTTCTAAAATCACTCAGTATGGTACTAAACTAATGGCGTCACTAGCTTTTTTATCTGAAAACTTCTCAGGAATAGGATTATATGAGAGCGATAATGGGTATGCTATGTATACAGATAAAACAAAGCATAGAGGAATATTGGCAGCTATCAGAGGGTCCATTATGGCACAAGAATTAAGGGAAGTTTCTGAAAAATTGATTTATTCATGCTATTGCGCTGCAATTAATAAGCCAAATGAGGCGCAGGTTAAATCATCTATGCTAATTAATGATTATATAAATAAAGCTGCAATTAATGAGATTAAAAAGTATGTTCCAAAGGATATTGTTTCTATTATGGCTGAGCTTAATGATGCAGATATGATTTTTGACCATGAAGAAATTAAGCATGAAATGAGGGAAGGAAGAATATCTAAGTCAAAAGATTTAGATAACATACTGCTTAAGAACAGGATAACTGAGAAAAAAATAGATCTTGATGAGTATGGGTGGGAAATTGGTTTTGATGAGTTAAGGGGAGATATGTCTCTTAATGTTTATGAAAGAGCATTAGTTTTGCCATTTTTTGAGGAATACGCCTCAAGGATTAATAATTCAACTGTGAGAGTATTAACTTATTGTACATCTAATATTAAAGGGTATTATGTCTTGTCTAAATTAGATACAAATGATGGTCTGGACTTTGATTTTATGGTTGAATTCAGGACTCAATATGAAGGGAGAATAAGGGAGTTATCTTCACAAACATTTATTGCTACAAATATAAATTTTAAAAGATCAAAGAGTAAGGTGAATTTAATAATAAACTCAGAAGATAATCTTAAAGAAAAGTACGGGGAGCAAAAGTTTACTTTGAACCAAAAAATTCCTGTTCTGTTTAAAAAAAATGATGCTACTATATGTTTAGAGGGTGGATGCAATGTGAAAAAATGGGTAAAAGATGCCACTTTAGAAAAATTAACCAACTTGTTTGTGGAAAACATAGAAAAAAGAATTCAGGTCACAAATATGTGCGGACCAGATATTGCTAACTAATGCTACAAACTTAAGTTCATCCTTAAAATGCAATACTTAATTAATTCTCCAAGAACAATTTGCTCCTGTTCCGTCAATGATTTGTTAACTTCCTTTATTTTAAGGAATACAAAACTATCCTTTCTGGAAACCCAGAACTGGGTTTTTTCTCCTTTGAAATCATGGAAAAAAGCAGTTGATTCCTTTTTTTTATCAAGAACTAGTAAAATATCTGCCAGTTCGCTGTCGCTCATCTTAAGTTTTTTCCAGGACCACTCTTCTCCTTTTTCGGAGCCGAAATGAAAATAAAATTCTCCGGCGTCGTTCAACGTGGCCTTTAGGCAGTTGCCCTTGCCGAAGAATGCCTTGTTTATGACAAGTTTGTTCATAGAATTTAGCTGGTTAATTTTCTTTAAATACTCTCTGCGCAAGGTTGTCCAGTGGAGTAGAGGAAATATTTAAAAAACAAAGTCTTTTCTTTACTTTTATTGTGTCAGCCCTGTAGTGCTGGCGCAACCAGTACGCTTGTTGACGCCCTTCCAGGCGTGCGCTCGCGTCTGCTCGCTTAGCCTGCAGGAAAACAAATATCAGCCCCGTAGTGTAGCGGCCAATCATCTCGCCCTCTGGACAACAAATATCAGAAAATCTGAAAAAGTTGAAAGATAGGCGGGGACCTCGGTTCAAATCCGGGCGGGGCTATAAACAATTCCGTAAAAAACAAGGGCAACCAACATTGTAATATTAAGTTGAACTATGTTTGCGGCAGTATTGGGCAAATTATTTAAAGATGTTTGTTAAGGTAATTTTATGGATAAATTTCTTAGTGAGTTAAGAATGCTTTATGAACAGAAAGCATCACTTCCAGGTGTTGTTGAGCATATAATTAATCAACAACAGGCGATTTTGCTAAAATTGATGCAAAGAGAAGAATTAGAAAAGCAAGCAATTGATGGATTTATAGTTAAAATAAAGCAATTAGAGACATACAAGGAGTTTAATGTTTCTAAGGAAGAGTTTTACAAAATATTAAAGGAAAAGAATGTGGAGGAAAACTTCGCCAATATGTTTCACAATGAAATTACAAATATATTGAATAATTTGGGAAGACTTAAAATTTTATTTGAATCACAGATAAAAACAAAAAATCTTGGGAATCTCAAATTAGAAAAAGAAATCTATGAGAATGTTAGCGCAGACTTAAACGCAATCGAATCTTCTAAATTAAAAATAAAGGAATATTTCAATGATATTAACAAATTAACATATAAAAAGAAATATGTTAAATCAGGTCAGATTATCTCTAAATTAATAAAAAATGTGCTTTTCAGAGTAGAGATAAACGGAATAGAAAATATTCCAAAACGAGGTCCTTGTATATTGGCACCTCATCACTACGATGCGATGTTTGATGGTGTTTTGCTTTCGGCAGTAATAAACAGAGATTTGTTTTTTTTAGCAACAGTAGAGGGTTTTGTGGCAGTTCCATTATATGGAAAATTCTTAATTAATATTGGTTGCATTCCATTAAAAAGGGATGATTCCAAATTTAATGCAAGATTACCTAATGCAATTTCGCAAGAAAAGATAGACAGTTTTCCTGTGTCCAATATAGCCTCAATAAAAAAAATGTTGATACACCTAAGAAATGGAGATGTTTTGGTAATTTTTCCTGAAGGTGAAGCGAAAACAAACGGGCCAACATATGAGCGACCCAATAATGAGGATTTTCTGCCCCCTCAAGAAGGATTTGTGTCAATTGCGTTTTTAGCAAAAAGAGCATATAATAAAGATGTACCAATTATTCCGATAGGAATAAAATATGGAAAAGGAATATTTAGAACTGCAATAATTAACATAGGTGCCCCAATTTATTTAAGTAATGACCTTCAGAATATGAATAAACAGGAATTGAATAAAGCCATAGCAGAATACATGGCACAAATTTTCGCTCAAATAAAAGGATTATCAACTTAAGAAATATTTCGTTTTTTCGCATTTTTTTGCGAAGCAAAATCCGGGCGGGGCTAGTAGTTATCGTGCTCGCTTCGAACTATTATTTCTCGTGCATTGTTATAGTGACTCTACACATGAGCGGACCACTATTGTTTTTTCCTCGTCGGTAGAAATGTGATTAGAATTTGATGAATATGTTAGACTTTTTTATAATTCATAAATTATTTAATAATATAAAAAACAAATTGTAAAATTATATTTGTCCTGTTTCGTTGTATTTTTTCAGGAGCTTTTCAGCAACAATATTAGGTGCGTAACCTTTATGTTGGCAGTTCTTTACGAAATCATCGTATGTCTGTTTGTCTATGTTGAAATCCATTTTTGCCTTTTGCGGCGCTTTAAGGCTTGCAGCCATAATTATCACCTTCATTTGGATATGGATAATTAATTTATAAGTTTTGTTTTTTTTAAACTGAGTAGAAACATTAAGTAATATTTTATATTGTATTATGGATAGGACTGTTAAAAATTACTTCATGTATTCGCGATTATTAAAAAAGTAGTACTGCTACAAATAAGCAGTTCTATGCAGTTTTCCATAATTTATTTTAAAGAAATATGCGAACTATTTATAATTGTATTATTAAAATAATAAAACAGAGATAATCCTTATGAAAAATTATACGATAGTTATATTTGGCGGAACTGGTGATTTGGCAAAAAGAAAACTCTTTCCTGCACTACGGGAAATTGCAAATAAAAATAAGGAAATAGGGCTAACTGTTTTTGGAGTTAGCAGAACTAATTATAATGATGATGAGTATAAAACTTCTGTGCTTGGAGATTCTTCTGTTCCGGATAACTTAAAAGTTCATTACTTTATTGCAGACATATCCAAAAAAGAATCCCTTTCTAAGCTAAGGGAAGAAATAGAAAAAAAGGAGCCTGATAAAATTGAAGGAAGAATATATTATCTCGCAACAAGTCATTCCTTATTCAAGAATATTGTATTGGGTATTAATTCTTGCTGTGGCAGACATGAAAAAGGCTTCACCAGAATTATTGTTGAAAAACCTTTTGGAAATGACATTAAATCGTCAAGGGAGCTTAACAGGATACTTAGAAAGTATTTTGACGAAGAGCAGATTTATAGGGCGGATCATTATCTTGCGAAAGAAACTGTTGACAATATTATCAGACTAAGGCTCTCAAACCCTCTTTTTGAGAGAGTTTGGAATTCCAAATCCATAAAGAGAATAAGAATGACTGTGGATGAAGAATTAGGGGTTGGCAATAGACTCTCATATTATGATGGCGTGGGAGCAATAAAGGATATGGTTCAGAACCATCTCTTGCAGACAATATCTTTTGTTTTAATGGAGCCTCCCAGAACTCTTGATAATGAAGAGTTCAAGAGGGTAAAAGTTGAAGCCCTAAAAAAACTAAGATTCAGGAATGAAATAATTACTGGACAATATAAGGAATACAGGGATGAAATAAATGATACAAATCCAGAATCAAAAACAGAGACATTTGTGGAGCTTAAACTGCATTCAACAGCAAAAAGATGGAAAGGAACAGAAATAGTGCTTAGGACAGGGAAGAGGCTTAAAAAAAGAGAAGCATACATAGAATTGGAATTCAAGAAGGAGCCTTGCATGCTTTACTGTCATTTAGATTCTGCTCCTAATAAGTTAATAATACACATACAGCCTCTTGATAATGTAGAGCTTACTATGAATACTACTCTCCCTGGGGAAAAAGAAAGCCTCGCCCCTGTAAAGATGGTGTTCTGCAAAACTTGTGAGTTTAAAGCCAATTCCCCTGAAGGCTATGAAACAATACTTAAAGAATGTATTGAGGGAAAACGACAGATGTTCATAGGTTACAAAGAGCTTGATGCTGCATGGAAGCTCACTGACAAGATAAGTTCAAGCATTAAAAACATAGAGCCTAAATTATATGAGTCTGGAAGCGATGGTCCTAAATTAATGGATTAGCTCAGACTATATTTGTGGGTAATTAGATGGTATCAGCAAGGTTTATATTTAGTTGTTTTATTCTCTGCAACAAGGGGTTGTAGGATAACTTGGCTAGACTTCAAGGTTCGGGACCTTGCGATCTGGGTTCGAATCCCAGCAATCCCATAAATATTATTTGCTTTTGTCTAAATAGAATCTCCATTTAAGATGGGTATCTTTTGTTATGCCTATTCTTCTGGAGCTTTTTACTTTAGCAATAAATCCATCGTCAAGAACCTTGAATTTCTTTCCAATTGGAGATTCATTATCTTTTTTTGTTATTCCTAGAGTCCTGCATAATTTTCCTGGACCGTTGCATCCAGGATAATCTAATGCTCTTATCAGCACAGCTCCGGGTTTAGAATCAGTTGTTATGTTAAGACAATAGTACATTCCATACACGAAATAAACATAAATATGTCCATATGTGTCAAACATTATTTTGCTTCTAGGGGTCTTTGTTCTTGCATGGCTTGCCTTGTCTGTTTTATACGCTTCAACTTCAATGATTCTTGCTTTTATGTCTTTTACCTGTAATATTTTGCCTACTAAATCCTTTGCCACTTCTATTGTGTCTCTGTTGAAAAATTCCTTTTTAATTATTTTTACTTTGCGGCTCATTTTATTTTTATTTATGATTTATTATATTAATTATTTCTTTTTTATTATTTAAGAGACATTTATAT
>CAZOPU010000043.1:0-8327 GCA_964581965.1 uncultured Methanosarcinales archaeon
AAAACAACAATAGAAGAAATAGGAAAACAAAATGGAAGAAAATAATCAGTTAATTTTGGAAGCTATAGATGAAGCAAAATATTATAATGGTCTGTGCGGTGATGTAGCCCCAAAAAATTTTATTGAAGAATACAAAGATAATTTATACTTTCAAGAATTGCTTTATTCTGCTCTTGTAAAAAGAAAAGTATTAACAAAAAAGGAACAGAAAATAGCTTTATTAAAAATGAATGAATTTACTTATTTCATATTACAAAATGAGGAAAGAATAAAAAATAATGAAAAATTAAAAAAACATGTTGAGGTATTATTCTTGAATGAATACCTTAGCTTTGTGGGTCTTGGCAAAATTATTAGAATCTCTAACAGCCAGTAATCTGCTAAAATAATATGCGTTGTTTCCTTTGTATTGTAAGACTTCTTCTTTGAGTTGTTCATTCGTTAATTCGTCAAAGGTTCTGAAAAATAAATCAGAATCAAGATAACGTATCTCTATTACTTCTCCACCTCTACCTTTGCCATGAACAAAGTAATCTGCACCTATTGTTATTGCAAAATCCACATAAGCTTGTTTGGTGTAGTTATTCATACGATTTATGCTTAGAAAAGTCATAGTTCCGCCCATTTTGTAAATTTTACCTTCAATAGCAACCCATAAGTCTTTTCTATTATACAGTCCGCCGATTATAATAAAGTCTCTTATCTTTCTATTCAGAGCTACTGATATTTTTGGCAATATGTCTGAGCTTTCTATCTCTAAAACAACCATTTTCTTTTTTTTATTAAAATCGTAGGAATCAAGTTGCTCTTCATATTTCTGTACACTTTGTTCTTTATTTTGCTCATAAAAAAGACAAGTATTTGCAGAAGAATGTGCTTGCCTTATTATTTCAAGTTGATGTGCTGTTTTTGTTTCTCCTTTTTTGAACTGAAAAACTGGCACAATATCAGTTTCTGGCATCTTCTCTTTCCAATACTCTATTTGTCTGTTCACTTCAGTTATTAAATCGTTATTTATCTTGCTAGTTTTTTTGCTGGCAAAATTTTCCACAAAGTATATTCTTTCAGGTTTTTTTAACGATTTAATATTTGCATCCTCAACATATGATGCTTCCAGATGATTCATTATAACTTTTGTTTGCATCTGTTTTTGTTGTTCTTGTCCCAATCCCATTTTATTTATGTCTATTTCTGTCATTTTCTTTTCCTCCCTGTTATTGCAGGTATCTGTTTGTCTTTGCTTTGGGAAGAAATAACATAGGAGGTTCGTGCGACACAAAGGTCTGAAAACACTAAATATTCCTTCTTGAAGGCGTAACGAAGAAGTAAATAGAGAGGTTATTTATATATTTTATGACATTTTGTCGTCTAAAAGTGTCATCATTTTAGAGGAGTAATAGAAATGTATGTTACGATAAAGAGGAGCAGAACTTGAGTTGTTACGCCTTCAAATGGTGCTCCTCTTTTACAACCATAACACCTATAATTGGAATTGAGGGCGGAGTATATAAACATTTCGTTTCATATTTTTTTAGTGTTTTTCTCTTACATCTCGTAATGCACCAGTCAATTCATCCCTCGCTCCCACACCACAACCTGACTTTGATATTAAGGATGTTAAGTTGAATATTTGTAGTTTTACATTTAATTTTCTTTTTAGATTAGGGTATTTATTAGCATCCAAAAGTTATTACTGCACAAACTAAACAAAAGGTTTATAAAGTATAACTCTTGGATATGGATAGATGGCGACTACAGCACTTGGCGGGGCGATGGCATTCCTGGAGAGGTTAGGTGTTTTTGAAACAGTTCTTCCTTTCCTTCTTGTATTCACTATGGTGTTTGCGTTTCTTGAGAAGACTAAAATTTTCGGAACTGAAAAATTTAAATCCCAGAGCGGAACTGTTTATGATGTAACAAGAAAGAACATGAACAGCATGGCTGCTTTTGTTATTGCTTTCTTTGTTATTGCATCTGCTCAGCTTGTAAAGCTTATAAGCGAAGTTACATCAAAAGTAGTTCTTTTGATTGTACTTATATTCTGCTTTATGCTTACTGTGGGAGTTATGAGGAAAGAGGACAAAGAAGGTTTTGAGCTTAGCAAAACTTGGATTGTTGTTTTTGAAGTAATTGCGTTCATAGCGATAATAATGATTTTCCTTAATGCATTAGGGTGGCTTGATAAGATTTTCAATTTCCTAGGAGGAGTCTGGGGAAGCGAGGCCACTGCTTCATTGATATTGGTTTTGATTTTGATAGGATTTATGGTTTTTATAACATGGGATTCAAAGCCAGGGGACAAGAAAGAGGAAAAGAAGTAGCGCAATAGCTACAAAATGGTTAGAAATATAAATAAGTAAATTAAAATAAATGCAAAAGGGTGATTTTATATGTATGGTGCTTGGGATTTTAGAAACATGATTTATTCATTGGAGCAGATAGGTGTTCTTGATGTTATAATGCCGTTTATACTTATATTCACTATTATTTATGCAGTTCTTCAGAAGACAAAAATAATGGGGAAGGATTCAAAAGGAAATCCCAGGAAGAATTTCAATGTTATAATTGCATTGGTTATGGCCCTTGCTGTTGTTATTCCTCATGTAACCGGAAGGAACTTGTATGGAATCAGTGTTGTTGATATAATAAATAATGCTCTGCCAAATGTCGCTCTTGTTGCAGTTATAATAGTTATGATATTGCTCACAATAGGTGTCTTCGGCAAAGAGTTTGACATAGGAGAAGGATTCGGTGGAGTGTTTGTAATATTTGCATTCCTTGTAATAGGATTTATCTTTGCAGCGTCTGCAGGATTATTCAGATATGGCTCATTGCCTCATTGGCTATATTTCATATATGACTCTCAGTTCCAGGCGCTTGTTGTGACTCTTCTAGTATTTGGAGTTATAATTTACTTCATAACAAAAGAAGAAAAACCTGAGAAGGGAAAAGACAAGAACTTTATGACAGAATTGAATAAAATGATAAAGAATCCATAAGGGTTTAATAGAGGAGAAAATGGCCACGTTCTTGGATATAGGGGTTTTGAGTTATTTCAGAATAATATTCTCAATGATTCTTATATTTGTAATTATGTACGGTTTTCTTTCTTGGACTAGGCCTTTTGGAGATAAAGGAAGTGGGCTTTATGCTTTGATATCTGTCGCATTTGCTATATTAAGCATAACGAGCAAAAGTGTTCTTCAGTTAATATCTTTCATGACTCCTTGGTTTTTTGTGGTAATATTCATAGCATTCTTTATTTTGTTTATATTGATGATTTTTGGGCTTAAAGAGAAGAATCTTACTGCAGGAGCGAGCTCTGAATTAAGAACTTGGGTTATAATAATAACTGTAGTTATTTTATTGTTTGGATTGGGCTCTGCATTTGGCCAGGGCACGCTTAACAGAGGTACAGGGACAACTTCTGATGGGAATGAAACTACTGGTACCACTAGTCTTGGGACTGGAAGCAATATTACTGGTTCGCCTGAGAATACTGCTACTTCTGATTTTGGAACAAACGCGCTTAACACACTTGTCAATCCTCAGGTTTTGGGAATGATTTTAATATTGCTTATAGCTGTATTTGCCATATTCTTGCTTACTACATCTGCACATCTTTAATTAATTTCTTTATCTGGATTTTTCTTTATGAGATAGTTATTTTTAAACTTACAAAAAGATAATCTCTTCTTTTAAGAATTAATTAGTGTCTTTGCTCGGTTTTCCAGAGGGGCGTTTTATGTCTTTTGCAATCCTGGATAATTCAGATACATTCTCTGCAAATACAGGAAGAACTTTTGAAAATACTTTTTCCATTGCCTTTACTTCTGCGCCTACATTTGAAATGTTTTTGTCATAGTCATCTACTTTGGCTATTATTCCAGAATGAAGTTTGTCAAACTCTCTTCGCATATCCTCTATTTTCTGTTCTATTACTGCTATTCTGTTGCTTGTAGCATTTTTCCACTCTATTATTTTATTGATGTCCTTGACAAGCTCATTCCATTTTTCTTCAACTACAGCTTCTATTAGCTCCTCGTTTGAGGACGTCTCTCTGAAACTAACGCTCCTAGGCTTTATGGTCATTTGATCTCCTGGCTGAGAAAATACAGGATAACTTTGGAATCTGTCCTGACTAGGAGCAGGATCAGGTGCAACCAGGTCAGTCTGATTCATTGCATCAAAAATAATGTCAGGAGAGAAACCTTGGCTCTGCAGGGATTGTATTATTTGGTTATTATCCATTCCCTGGGACCTATATGTTCTTATTAAATCAACTGGAGACTGTGATTGCATGCTTGGTGAATTATAAGCCATATCTCATCCTCTTTTGTGTATTTGATTAGTCCTGTTATTTAAAATTATTCTTTTTTTGCAGGGAAATCAATCGCTTTATTTGTTATTATTTCATTCTGTTTAAGATTATCTATAGCATCCTCTACTTCTTTTCTTGTAACATACTGTAGAGGCTCCCACATGTCTAAGTATCTGTCAAGGACTTTTAAGTCGTTTATTTTTACTGTGTCCTTTAGTTCTGATTTCATCATTGCCAAATCATCTAGAAGCTCCTGAAGCTTAATCTTGGATTCTGTTAGCTCTTCATTTAGCAGCTTTTTCTCTTTGAAAAGATTTTTCTGCAGCTCCAGTATTGTTTGATCTGTTAGCTGGATTTTCTTTCTTAGATTTGAATATTTGTCCTCAAGAATCCTAAGGTTAGATGCTATTTCAGATAAATTCTTCATTATTGCTTCTGATTCAGGATTTTTTCTTTGGACGGGAGGCAGAGGAGTGCTCTGGCTGGAAGCCATTTGATTGAATGCAGATGGTGTAGGTATGTTCCCTTCCAATTTCTTCCCTCTTTTATATTATATATCGTTAGACGTTCTTGAAGTTTATAATATTTTCTAGTATTTTGTTTATAGGGAACAATTATTCCTTCCAATGTCTTGTGAATTCTTTCTTGAATTCCCTGAATTTTTTTTCTTTTATTGCATTTTTTACATCTTCAAAAAGAGCCTGCAGAAAATACTGGTTGTGAATGCTTTTAAGCCTGTGTGCTGCAGGCTCGTTTATTTTTGTCAAATGATATAAGTATGCCTTTGTATATGTTTTGCAGGTATGGCAGCCGCAGTCTTTTTCTATTGGAGAGAAATCATATTCATGTTTTCCCTTATCCAGATATATCTTTCCTTTTTTTGTGAATATGGAGCTGTGCCTTGCATTTTGTGTTGGATATATTGAGTCAAAGCAATCTACTCCTTTTTCTATCATTTCAAGAAGCTCAATTGGGCTTCCAAGTCCCATTACATATTTTATCTTTTCTTTATCTAAGTGTGGAATTGCACTGTCTACTGCTATGTACATGTCTTTTAATGGCTCACCTATTGCTACTCCTCCTATTGCTATTCCATCAAAATCAAGGGAATTGATGAATTTAGCACTTTCTTCTCTTAACTTAGGATAGAAATTACCTTGAACTATTCCAAATATGAGCTGAGGTTTTGTTTTATGATAATGGTACTTTAATTCCTTGTGATTCCTAAGACTTTCCTCTCCCCATCTATGGGTGTTTTCCATTGCAATTCTTGCTTCTTTTTCGCTCACACCATATGAAGTCATGTCATCAAGCATCATTGCAATATCTGAATCTATTTCTAATTGTGTTTTCATTATGCTTTTTGGGGTTATTATAACTTTTCTCTTGTCATATGGGCTCCTGAAATGAATTCCTTTTTTTGACTTTAGCTCAAAAAATGCGCTTGAAGACTGGAATCCTCCGCAATCAGTAAATACGACTCCCTTGAAATTCATGAATTTATGTATTCCTCCTGATTTTTGCAGAATTGTCGTGCCTGGCTTTAGACTTAGAAGAAGGCTGTTGCATATGACTGCCTTTGCATTTATGTTTCCTAAATTATTGTAGTCATTGGCAGTAATATATTTTCCTGTTGCCTTTGTTACTACGGGCATGAAAAAAGGAGTTTCTATTTTTCCACTTTTTGTTTCTAATATTCCAACTCTTGCATTCCCATCTGTATGGGTTATTTTAAAAGGATTGCTCATAGCCATTTATGGGATGAAATTGGCAAACATTTATAAATTTTTAATTGTTTTCCATGGTCATGACAGGAAAAACAATATCTATGTATGGAAAGGATATGCTTGGGTTAAAGCTAGTTAGCATTATTTCTTTTTTGGCTGTCAATAATATCTAAGAAATTCTGGGTGACCTTAAATGGGTTGCTCTTTTCTTGACTTATTTAGAAAAAGTTAAAAATAAATATCAAAATCAATAGTATGGAGGATTAAAATGAAGGATTATATGTCAATCAAGGATGCGATTAAAAAAGGAGAAGGAGAAGTATCAATAAGGGGCTGGGTCTACAGAGAAAGAGGGTCAAATGCCCTTAAATTCATTGTTCTCCGTGACTCCACTGATATAATACAATGCGTTGTTGAAAAGGAAAAAGTTGGAGACCAGAAATTTGAAATTGCTTCAAAACTTCAGGTAGAAGCAAGTATGAAGATTACAGGAAAAATAAAGGAGGACAAGCGTGCACCTACCGGATATGAGATTTCAGTGGATGATTTTGAGGTTGTTGGGGAATCAGACAAGTTTCCTATAACAAAAGACCAATCTACTGAGTTCCTTGCAGAGGTAAGGCATCTTTCACTTAGGATGAGGAGGATGACTGCAATAATGAAAATAAGGAGCGCTTATATACAGGCGAGGGATGAGTTCTTCAGGAAGGAAGGCTTTTACAGGTTTGATGCGCCTATATTGCAGCCAAGCCAGTCTGAAGGAGGAAGCACTCTTTTTGAAGTCAAATTTTATGATACCAAAACGTACCTTTCACAAAGCTGGCAGTTGTATGCTGAAACTGGAGTGTTTGCCCTGGAGAAGATTTATGATTTTGGGCCTACATTTAGGGCAGAAAAGTCAAAGACGTCCAGGCATCTTTGTGAGTTTTGGATGGCTGAAATGGAAGCTGCATGGATGGATTTGAGGGAAGTAAGCGAATTTGCAAAAAAAGAGATTAAATACTGTATAAAACAGACTGCAGAGAGATGCAGGGAAGAGTTTAAGCTTCTCGACCAGGACCCAGACAAGCTTATAGCTATAACTGAGAAAGAATGGCCTACGATTAAATACAGGGAAGCGTTAAAATTAATTGAAAAATCAGGAAAAGTAAAAGTTGAGTTTGGGAAGGATTTAAGAACAGAAGAGGAAAAGGCGTTAATGGAGCAGTTTGATACTCCTGTTGTAGTAACCCATTATCCTGTGGAGATTATGGCGTTTTATAAGCCTAAAGATCCTGATTTTCCTGACGAGGCGCTTTGCTTTGACATGCTTGCTCCTGGAACAGGAGTGGAAATAGTTGGTGGAAGCCAAAGATCCTTAGATATAGGGGATATGTCTGAAAGATTATCCAGAGATGGAGAGGACACAAAAAATTATGAATGGTATTTTGACACCAGAAGATATGGTAGTGTTCCTCATGCAGGTTATGGTGTTGGAACTGAAAGGGTTCTTTCGTGGATATGTGGTCTTGACAGCATCAAGGATGCAATTCCATTCCCAAGAACATCTCTTAGATGGACTCCTTAAGTTATTTCTTTTTTATTAATTTATTTTCTTTATTTAGTTCTCTTATCGCTTTTATCCAGTCTTCTTTTAAGATTCCGTAAACAATTTCATCTTTTATTTTTCCATCAGCTTTGCATATTACTGCTTTTCTTTTTAGTCCTTCTTTTACTCCGCCAAACTTTTCCAAGAGTTTTCCAGATGATGGATTTCCTACAAATACATCTGCGTTTACTCTTCTAAGATTTAGTTTTAAGAATGCAAATTTAAGTACTGCACCAAGAGCCTCTGAGCCATATCCTTTTCTGTGATAATTTTCATTTAGCCAGTACCCTATTGTCGCGGTCTCTTGTTGCTTGTTTATTTTACTTAATCCTATTCCTCCAATTATTTTATTATTTTTTTTTAATTCTATGAAGAAATTTATGCTCTCTTTATTTTTTTTGAATTTTAATTTAAGATTTTTATTTAGCCAATAAAGTGCATCTTTTCTTTTATATGGATAAGGTACTACAAGAAGCCATTTGCTTATGTTCAAATTGTTTATTCCTTCAATTATATCTTTAATGTCCTTATTATTTTTATTTCCTGGCCTCAATAAAAGTCGTTCAGTTTTTAATTTCATTTTAGAATAACTGTTTATTAAGTTTATATTATTTTTCATTTATTATTCTGATAATTTCCGGAAGCGCTTGTTCAGTGTTTTCTCTCTCTGATGGCCCGTCATGAAGACATA
>CAZOPU010000044.1:0-7536 GCA_964581965.1 uncultured Methanosarcinales archaeon
TTTCTCTAACTCTGAAAAGCTTGCAGGAAAAGTAGGTCCCGGATAAACTATTTGTTTATACCCTGCAGTATCGTAATTCTTTTCAGAAACAATGTGGACATGTCCTCCTGCATAATACTCAAAATTTTTAGGGAGAAATGATAAAGGAGAAGAATCCATTTCTTTAAGATAGTCTGGCTTTAACTCGTCTATAGATGTGTGAAACATGAATATTTTGAATCCTTTTTCTTTCTCAAGAGAATATTTTTCCAGAGATTCGTAATATTTTTTATCAAGCATTCCTTTTTTTCCTATTATTCCAGTTATTTTGGCTTTTGTTTTATTGTCTTCTGTGAATTTTAAGTTTAGTTTTCCATCGATTATTTCTCCTTTCATTACATTTATTCCTAATCCTGCTTCCTCTATTATGTCCAGCATTGTCTTTCCTGAAGGAGAGAAATCATGGCTTCCTGCTATAAAATAAAGAGGGATATTATTCTCTTTTAGTTCTTTTAGCTTCCTGAAAACCAAGCGCACATGGTCTATTGAGGGCAAGGCTGTGTTGAACAGGTCTCCAGAAATAAGGACAAAATCCACTTTTTCCTTTATTGAGCAGTCAATAGCATAAATAAAAGAGTCCATCCCCATATCTTTTAATCTAGGATCCCTCCAACTGCCTATGTGCGAGTCTGCTATGTGTGAGAATTTCATAGTGCTGGGAGTTTAATTAAGTATAAAATTATTGCTGTTTTACTCTGTTTTAAGAGTCACAGTAATTTTATTAATTTATACACTCTTTTTAAAGCACATGATTTTCTTGGAGTTATAATTTCTAAAATGGTTTCTGTGATATCTTCAAGTTTTTTCTCCCTAGATTTTCTGTCGTCTATTATGCAATTAATCAATTTTGCTTTCTTCTCGTCTTTTAATATAATTGAAATTGCTCTTTTTATCTTCTCTGTTGTTTCAAAGCAAGGGTCCTGATTTGGTTTTAGGAGAGAGTAATTTATTTGCTTGGAATCGTCTATGTATTGTGGCAGCAATTCTTTGAAGGAATATGTATTTCCTGTCTTTGTAACCTCAAAAAACTTTAATTTATTATCATCATAAAATGACTTTAATGTGCTATACAGTCCATATTTTATTTTTGGAGCTATAAAATAAACTTCTCCTCCTTGAGGAGCCATATAATTTAGGTAATTTAGTAGTTGTGCACATACTCCTCGTGTATTGTAATTGTAGTACTTTAGCTCTATTCCTATTGTTTTTGATTCTTTCTTTGCAAGAATATCTATCCGCCCACCTTTGAATTTATGCTCTGATTCTATTAATTCAAGATAACAATCTATTTTCTTAAGGTTGGCTCCATTGTTTTTTGTTAGATAATCTTGAAATGTTCTCTCGTAGAAATTTTTTGCCATATTCCGGGCTCAGTATATGTAATTTATTATGGCTTTCAGGCTGCTTTCGGATAAATTACGGAAATTAAACTCCTCCTTCTGGATGGAATGGTCTTGGCATATCGTATGGTGTTTTCATATTTAGATATTGCTTTATTACGTCCTGAAGTTTGTAAGTTGTTACCCATAAATCCGTTTTAAGGTAGTCTATTTGTTTTTTGTACAAATACTGAAGAAATATTCCTTGCAAGTGCTTCAAGATTGGATGATTTCTCCACTCTTTTTTGTAGTCTATCATGAGATAAGATCTGCATCTTAATATCACATCTCCATAGTTTGACTTTATCTTTTGCCCTCTTACTGTTATTTCTTTTGATGCCATGTTTAATGTTTGATAATCGAATTTAATGTAATATTTGTAATATTTATTTCCTCTAGGAATTTTATGCACTCTCCACCAGATGTGATGCTCGCTATTTCCGCTTTGCAATATTCTTTGGAAATAAAGGCTTTCTATATTTAGGTCTCTGCGCTTAGGATCATCCATCTCGTCGCTATCAACAGAGTAGAATTGATTCAAGGAAAGCCACTCCTGAATCATTTTATAGAGATTTTTAAGATGAAAGAGATCCTCTTTTTCAATTTCAAATTCTGCTACAAAAAGGACGAATTCCTTGTCATTAGTGTCAAAATTTAGGTCAGGCATAAATATCCTCTGAATGTAATACTATAAAAACCTTTCACTTTTTAATATTTTTATACATTTTTGAGTGGCATATCTCCTAGTAATGGTAAGCTTTTTATATATCCTTATGAAAATTACTTTGAGGTGAGCAGTTCTGTTCGATGTAATAACTGTGGGAAGTAACACGTTGGATGTGTTTGTAGAGACTGATGCTGAGCTTGTTAAAGTTTCTGTTCATGAAAATGGAGAGAAGCTCAAAAAGGAGCCATGTATTGTATATCCTTTAGGGGCTAAAATGCTTATTAATGATATACATTTTGAAATAGGCGGTGGAGGAACAAACACTGCGGTTTCATTTTCCAGGCTTGGCTTAAAGACAGGCTACCTTGGAAAGATAGGCAGGGATAATAGTGGGGTGCAGGTTTTTAACCTTCTTCACAAGGAAAATATAAAATTTCTAGGATCCTTTGGAGATAAAACAGGTTATTCGGTTATACTGGATTCAGAGGCTGATGATAGGACTATATTGACATACAAAGGGTGCAATGATGATCTTATTTATTCAGAAATAGCTAAGAAAAACATTAAGACAAAATGGCTTTATTTCAGTTCTATGGCTGGTTCTAGTTTCCAGACTTTAAATGAGCTTTCTAAGTATGCCCTTAAAAATAATATAAAAGTGGCATTTAATCCTTCATTATATGTTGTTATAAATGGGATGAATTATCTAAAGACTGTTTTTAGTGCAGTGAATGTGCTTATCTTAAACAAGGAGGAAGCAGAGGTTATATCTAAAAAATATCATATAGATGAGCTTCTATTGTTTTTAAAGAAGTTCATAAAGGATTATGTTGTTATAACTGATGGAAAAAACGGCTGTTGGTGTTATAATGGGAAGAAAATTATACATGCAACTCCCAGAAAGAACCTTAAAGTGGTAGAGACTACAGGTGCAGGAGATGCATTTGCATCTGCCTTTGTTAATGGGTTGATTCATAATAAAAATCTTAAAACATGTGTCAGAATGGGAATGATACAGTCTGAGTCAGTAATTCAATACAGGGGCGCAAAGAATATTTTGCTTTCCAAGTCTCAGATGAATTCTGCACTCAGAAAAGACAGAAGAGTAATAATAGAAAGAGAAATTAAGAGGTGAAACTTTGAAAAATAAAGTTGCTAATAAAAAAGATGTTCTTTCCAAGATTCTCAAGGATGGAAAATGCCTTATACTTGCTTATGACCAGGGATTTGAGCATGGTCCCACTGATTTTGACCTTATAAATGTAGATCCAGATTACATTTTTAGAATTGCGCTTGAGGGAGGATATAATGCTTTAGCTGTTCAAGCAGGGATTGCAGAAAAATATAGAACTCAGGAATATAAGAAAATTCCATTGATTATAAAACTAAACGGAAAGACTGCTCTTTCAAAAGGAGATCCTCTTTCACTTCAGCACACTACCGTGAAATATGCTTTAAAACTTGGTGCGATTGCAGTGGGATATACGATATATCTTGGAAGCGAGCACGAGCAAACAATGTTTAGGGAGTTTTCTAGGATATGCGAGGAAGCTCATTCATTAGGGATTCCTGTTGTTTGCTGGATGTATCCCC
The DNA here is from genome assembly GCA_964581965.1 of uncultured Methanosarcinales archaeon. Classification (GTDB taxonomy): domain Archaea; phylum Nanobdellota; class Nanobdellia; order Woesearchaeales; family 21-14-0-10-32-9; genus 21-14-0-10-32-9. The sequence goes on from CAZOPU010000044.1 coordinate 3,679, forward strand.
GGGGTGCAGGTGTATCTAACGAGTTCTCGACAGAGATTTTGGCTTACGCGGCCAGAGTCGCTATGGAACTGGGTGCAGATATAGTAAAATTAAAGTACAATGGTGACGTTAATGCTATGAAATGGGTTGTTAAATGTGCAGGCAAAACCAAAGTTGTTATAGCTGGAGGCCCTCATGTTTCAGAGCAGGACTTTGAGAAATTAACTCATGATGCAATTTCTTCAGGTGCAGCGGGAATGGCCGTGGGAAGGAATGTCTGGCAGGATAAGACTCCTTTGATTTTAACAAAAAATCTTAAAGAGATAATTTTTAATGGAAAATCACCTGAAGAATTAAAAAAGAAATAAATCACGGGCTTATTTCACTTTGTGAAATGTGTTAAGAATTAAGTGGTTGGATTAGGGGAGAAAAGAATATGGGAAGAGATGATGAAAGATTTCAGGACTTTAGTTCCAGAAGCGATATGGAAGCAGATCTTAAAAAGAATAATCTTCTTATAAAATATAAGATTCTTTTGGATAAGTTAGGTGCAGGGTTTTCTTCAATACAGTTCTTGAATATATTATTATCATTTACAGGAATTTCTTATTTTATAATAGGGATTGTCAATGCTGCAAAATCTGCAATAAATACTATAACTTCATCTGTTGTTAAGAAACAGGTTGAAAGGGGAAAATTTTCTACGGATGTGATGATAGTTTCAGGTATATTCTTTGGTCTTAGTTTTTTTATAATTGCAGTGGGCATAGCTTTTGGTCTTAAATGGGCATTTATATTTGGGCTTTTGATAGGTGGATTCTTTTTTGTCATACATGGAGATATGTTCCAGATATTCCTTAACAAGTATCTTAGAAAACTGAAGCCTGGTCTTTTTGCGGAGAAAACAACTTTAGTAGGTGTCATTCTTATGGCTATTTCTTTGTTGTTGTCTGCATGGCTTCTTGAGAAAATTCCGGTTACGGGCAGACAAATAACATTTCCTTTGCTGGGAAAAGTAACTTCATATGGGTATGTTCTTTCATTTGAAATAGCTGCTGTTGCATTCATACTTTCAGCGTATCTTTTTATGATAATAAATATAAAATTAGTGTCATTTAAAGAAATTGAATCAAGCGAAACTAGGGGATATTTTAGTGATTTGATATTTAACGCTAAAAAATACTTTAAAAACAAGTACCTTTTTACACTAACTTTTGCTACAATGTTTTTAGGTGTTTTTCAGGCAGTCATGAATGCATTTCTAGGAATTTACATATACAACAAATACAATGATATTTTCCTTGGAGGTTTTCTTAATGTAGGATTTATGCTGGCGCTTGCATTACTAGTTGTTTTGATTGGTCCTGCAGTAACTGAGAGAATGAATAAGAATCTAGGGGTTGCGCCTCTTTTTGTTTTTGGAACATTGCTTATGGCGATCCTTCCGCTTACACTATATTATAATTCTTATTTCCCTGCAGTTGTTGTTGCTAATATGCTCTCAATTTTGGGAGCAGCGATGATAGGTGCAGGACATAACCTAGTTTCAGTAAGGCTTTTAAATGAAAAAGATAGAGAGTCTTATTATACATTCTCAGGCTTATTTGCGCTTATACCTTTTATTGTTATAGTTTTACTGCTCTCTGCACTTGCAGAAAAAAATGGAGACCTTCTACAACTTTTCAAGTATCTGGGTTTTGGAATTATAGTTTGTTTATTGCCCATATATTTTCTATTTGTATTATGGATAACTGGAAAAAAACAGCAATAGGATTTTTTATTATGTTGCTCACTTTTGGGAAAAGAAAAGTATATAAACCGAGTGTCCTCTTATAAGTTAACGTTTACTAAAAAGAGGGTCTTTTTATGTCAGTTATTAGTAGGGCGATTAATAAAATTGCAGGGGTGAAGTCGGGCAGGATAAACCTCTATAAATTATATGATTTGGGCTCTGACTGTATTGCGGCTCCTATTTCTGTTGATTTAGATAATGATGGAAAAAAAGAGATAATTTGTGCCACTATAAAAGGGGATATTTTTGTTCTTAACAATGATTTGAATTTAAAGTGGAAATTTAAGGCGGCTTCTGATGTAAATGAAGTTGATAGATTGTTCATGGATGCAGAGACAAGTGACGGAATAATAAGCACTCCTAAAGTATTTGATATAAATAATGATGGAAAGAGGGAGATATTATTCGGAACTGAGCAAGGGAAAGTTTTTGCTCTTGACAGCTCAGGAAATGTTATGTGGGTATTTAGTGCAGGTGGGGCAGTGAGAGGGGGAATAAATATATTCTATGTTGGAAAAAACAAGGATGTAAGAATAGTCTTTGGAAGTTTAGATAAGAATATTTACTTGCTTAATTCAAAAGGAAAGGCGGAGAAAATAATTCCTGCGGAAGCGGGAATAGAATCAACTCCTGTCGTTTTCGAGGATAATATAATAGTAGGCATGAATAATGGAGAGATAAGAGCGTATAATATTCTAGGAAAGGTAGCATGGGAGTATAAGACAAATTCAAAAATAACATCTGAGGCTGTTCCACTAAAATCATCTAATCCTGGGTGTTTTGTAATCGGGTCTACAAATAATTCTATCTATTGCTTTGACGGAAAAGGAAAATTATTGTGGAGTTTTGAAACAACAGGATCTATATATTCCAAGGCTGTGGTTGTTGATGTTAATGAGGATGGGGTGGAGGAAATAATATTTGGCTCTGCAGACAATAAGGTTCATGTGTTGAGTCCTGAAGGGACTGAAATGTGGAATTTTGAAACAAATTTCTGGATAATAGGATCGCCTTTGGTGCTAGATATTGACAAGGATGGATCTATAGAAGTTATTGTGGGCTCGTATGATAATAGTGTTTATTTTTTAAGTGCAAATGGGTCTTATATTATGGAATATGTCCCTGGTATATCTGGGATTGTTGCTCAAAGTGGCAGTTATTCAGATATTCCTACTGGTTGCCCTGGGAGTGTAGTTGGAAAGAAAATATGGGAGTATAAAGCTCCAGGTATAATTATAGGTTGTTGTGCCCATGAGGACATGGTTGCAGTACAAACAAAAGAGGGAAAGTTACTTTTGCTTAAACATGATAAGTGACTAGTGATTATTGTTTAAATCCGCATAAAATTTATAAACTTAATATATAATTAAAAACAACGAGAGGTGAATCAGATGCCTGATGAGATTATTTTGGATCCTTCAAAAATAAAAAGGATAAAGACTTATGTTAAGGGTTTAGATGAAAATATTCAAGGAGGAGTTCCTGAAGGTCACATTGTAATGATTCATGGTGCTGCGGGAACAATGAAATCATCTCTCTGTTTTAGTATAATGTATAATGAAGTAATTCTTAATAAAAGGAATGGATTATATATTTCCCTAGAGCAGTCTTATGCATCAATTCTAAAGAACATGGTAAACATGGGCTTTGATTTAGGAAAAATAAATCTAATATACATAGACGACTTAGCAAAATTTGCATCTATAATAAAGAATGCCAAAAAAGGGAATGGTAACCTTATAGTTGCAGATATAGGCTGTGTTAGAAAGCAGGTTAAGGATGTTAAAGTGAGTGAGAATAGGAGTTGGCTTAATGTTGTTAAGAATATAATTATGAAAACAAACGATGAAGTAAGGCTGGATATTCTGACATTTGATTCTATGTCGGCACTTTATACTTTGTCTACATTCGAGAATCCCAGAATGGAGTTATTTTATTTCTTTGAATTCCTTAGGGACTTAAAGATAACATCTTTTATGATTTCAGAGGAATCTAACGTCCAGGGAAATCTCTTTGATAATGAAGCATTTCTTTGCGATGGAATAATTGATTTGAGACTTACTCCATTTAGAAGGAATATTGTAAGA
>CAZOPU010000045.1:0-7305 GCA_964581965.1 uncultured Methanosarcinales archaeon
AAAACCAACAAAAAGCAAAACAACTACAACAAACAACAACAAAACCCAAAACCTAAAGACCTTATCCAAAACACACTCCCTCAAAACAAACAACTGGAAAAACACATATATAAATATTATCAACTACCTATACTCAAACGCGCCCAAGTCAGGTTTGTTTCCCGAGAAAGGAATGCCAACATCGACTCCTGCATCAATCAAATCAGAGCCAGACCTTAATTTTAAAAAATTCATATCAGGCAAAGAGCCATCTTTCTTTCTCTGATTATCTGCATCACCGTCATCCAAACTCAAGAAATCATTTGCATCAATAGTAACTCCTCCATTCCAGGAATTATGATCATTTATGTATTCTGAGCGTCCTGTATATTGTGCCATATCATTAGAAAACGCAATATTATTTCTGAATATACATGGTGGAACACTTCCTTCATAAATATTGTACCCAAACCCGTGTGCAAGATTATTATACGAAACGCAATTATATAAATGATGAATCCCCTCATTAGAATCTCCAGTTACATGTGCACAGAATCCCTGTCCCCTATTATTCCATGCTAAACAATTAGTGTATACACGTTGTACTCCGGGTTCTGCAGCTAAACTCTGCTCGGACTTAAACCCATCTCCATTGCCATTACCTCCAGGACCCCATCCATTATTCCATGCCCAACAATTATTAAACGTGAAATATCCGTTGGCTCCGAATAAATCATAGCCATCATCTGAATTATTCCATGACCTGCAACCAGTTAAAGTCACATGCGTTCCAGTAGCACCAGTCGGACCTGCACTAACATACATTGTTAAAGTAAACCCATTAGCAAATCCCCCCCTATCAGAATAATCTGCATTATTATATGAATCGCAGTTAATATATTCTATATAATCACATTTCCCACTTGCAGAGAATCCATCACCTGAATTACGTACAGTGCATTGCTCGATTTTAATATGATGAGACGCATATAATGCAAAAGGTCTTCCAAGAGGACAACCAGGATACTGTCCGTATTCTTTAAAGTTCTGAACAATGAGTCCTTTAAGATTATAATAATAAGTGCTTCCCATATAAATTCCAACATGATCTCCATTTTGATTTATATTTGATCCATCTAAAATAGGAGTCTCTCCAGGATATGCCTCTATTCTTATAGGATTTGCGGATGTTCCTCCTTTACCAGAAACATATACAGCGTAATAATCTCCTGAGCGCAAAGTACCTGAAGGCTTATACACTCCTCCCCTAATATAAACTAAATCTCCCTCCCGCGCTACATCAAATGCTTTCTGCCAAGACGCAAAAGGCCTATCTATTGTGCCAGTATTATCATCATCTCCATTAATGGAAACATAATAATCCGCTTGCTCTATTTCACCATCTCCTGTATCTGTCAATATACATTGCCCGTTAACACATTCCTCTCCAGAAACAGTGCACTCACCACAAGGCTGATTACACAATGGGTCAGGACCGCATTCCCTTCCTGCACAATTCTTAATACATCCAGTACTCTGTATTGTAAACACCCTCTGTCCTGACGCAGCAACATTCCCAAGAGAATCAATAGCATAAACAGTATAATAATGCTGGCCACTTGCCAAGTTGGAATAGGATGAGCTGAACTTATTAGCTTGTGAATCATACAAAGACCTTACTTCTGCAGCGCTCAATGTTCTGTTGAAAAGAATAACTTCATCTATTGCTCCAGTAAATGCAGTCTGAGTAGTATATTCTCTTATTGCGCCTATATTAAGTGAATCATTATACGCTGCAGGAGACCATCTTACACTTCCAGATCTGTCAAGGACTCCATTAATATATATCGAGCCCGTAGAAGAATCAGCAGTTCCTACTATATGATACCATTCCCCTGTATTCCATGTGCTTCTAGTTCCAGTCAACCAATCCGTTCCTTTTACATACACGCCTATTCTATTATTTGTATATCTGGCTAATCCATACATATTGTTTTTAACGACAATCATCTCTCCATATATTGCAGTACTCCTGACTGTAGAACTATCAAATCTGACCCATGCACTTATTGTTACTTGCCCAGTTATATTAAGACTTTTTCCATTTCCTGCGTTCAAATAATCATTTACTCCATCAAAAGACAAACCTTCTCCTCTTGCACCTTGAACTATGTTAGAAGTACTCATCCCCCCATTGAATAAGCCTATGTTTTTATTTGTTGAATTATCATACACACCTGATGTGCTGTATGAGTCCATTCCCCAGTATCCAACTACACTTCTGTCCATATCTACCCATGTAGAAGTGCCTGTTCCTGATGTTGATGCAATTATATTTACCGTATTAACATTAAGGACTGCATTATTTGAAGGAGACTCAACATTTATCACAGGACCTGAGCCATCATCTGTAACTGTGTTATTTATTATTTGTAATTGCCATTTATTTCCATGACAATCCCAGCCATTATTATATGAGCAACTGTAAACTATTACATAATGCTCACCCTCTCCAAGATTAGGCAACGAATAAGATGCAGAATTTCTCAACCACACATTGCTTGAACCATAAGCAGTCCCAGACAAAGAAAAACTTCTCCAAGCACCACCCTCAACACTATAATATCCAGTCCTATAAATAATACCATCAGAAACAGTTAAGAGATTATTATTAACATTGTATAAAAAACCATTTTCAGGAGAGCCATATAATCCATAAACGGAATGCGTGGCGAAACCAACAATATTTGACTCTTTACCTGCACTTTGAAAATCTCTAATAAAAATATCTTCCCTTGTTTTACCTGCCAAACCATCACTCATGTTTTTTATAGATAACGCTATCAAGAAGAAACTGCACACAATTAAAATAATAAGAATGCCCCTCTTAATACCTTCGGTCCCCATAAGCAATATCCTCATTAGTATATTTAAATAATTTTCTCAAAATTAAGAAATCCATCATTATAATCTCTCCTGCTAAATGTAACTTCTATTGAAGAGATAAAAATAGATAGAAATCTATATAAATTAAATTCTAACTTGTTATTTTATGGTAGAATTAAGGCGCTTGACTATTAACAATGTCCATTACTATTATTTATTTCACGCATTCAGAGAAAACAACCAATTCAAGAAATACAAAAAATACTTGGGGGCTGAAGAGCCTTCACATGAGGAGTATCTTAGGATAGAAAAATCATTTCTTGAAGATATAAAAAAGAATCCTGATAAATTAAGCCATAATGGAAAAAGCAACATAATAGAAATACTCCAGCACATAATGGAGCATGACGGCTATATTTCAGAGGAGAACTTTGTAAAGCTTTCAAAGGATTTTGATGTGCCTCTTGTCGAGCTTGTGGGAGTTGCTACTTTTTATTCACAGTTCAAGTTTGCAAAACCTGGCAAATACACAATAAGCCTATGCGATGGGACTGCCTGCCATGTAAAGAAATCTACTGATATAATAAAGCATGTAGAAGAGCTACTTGAGATAAAAACAGGCAAAATAACAAAGGACGGAAAATTCGGACTCGAATGTGTAAACTGCATAGGTGCATGTGCAAGGGCACCAGCCATGATGATTAATGGTGTTGTTTACGGAAAACTAGACAAGAAAAAAGTAAAAGAAATAATAGAATCATTGCCATAAAAATGATGGACCTTAAAGCAGCGGAAAGGGAAATAAAAGGAGACCATATAGCTGTAGGTATGGCTACTTGCGGCCTTTCTGCAGGAGCAAAAGAAGTATTTGAGGCGCTTGAAACTGCAAAGCTTGACCTTCCACTGACAAAGGTAGGATGTGTGGGAATGTGCTACAACGAGCCCATAGTTCTTGTTGTCCAGGATGGAAAATCCACCTACTATGGAAATGTGGTCAAGGATAATATTAGTGAGCTTATAGAATGTATACGCCAGAGAAAAAGATGTGATAAACTGTTTGTGTGCGAAAAGTTGGAAGACCTTGATTTTTACAAAAAGCAGGTAAGGCTTACTATGAGCAACTGCGGAGCAATAGACCCTCTTAAAATAGATCATTATATATTCACAGGAGGCTATGAAGGACTTAAAAAAGCAATCAAGATGACTCCCCAGGAAGTTATAAATGTAGTTGAGAAAGCAGGAATAAGAGGAAGAGGAGGAGCAGGATTTTCCACAGCTAAAAAGTGGAGCTTTATCTCGAGTCAGCAGGGCAAGAAATATATTATATGCAATGGTGATGAGGGAGACCCTGGCGCATTTATGAACAGGACACTTATGGAAAGCGACCCTTTTAAGATACTTGAAGGTCTTGCCATAGGCGCATATGCGACAGGTGCAGACGAAGGAGTCATATATACAAGGGCAGAATATCCTCTCGCGATTTCAACCCTTAAAAAAGCCATAGAGACTGCATACAAAAATAATCTTCTTGGAAAAAATATTCTGGGAAAGGAAGGGTTCAATTTTGATCTTATAATAAGAGAAGGAGCAGGCGCATTTGTCTGCGGCGAGGAAACCGCACTTATTGAAAGTGTTGAAGGAAAAAGAGGAACTCCTAAACCAAGACCTCCTTTCCCTGCACAGAGCGGTTTATATGGCAAGCCAACAATAGTTAACAATGTAGGCACATGGGGAGATGTTTCAACAGTGTTTAATATAGGCGTAGAAAATTATACAAAATACGGAACTAATACAACAAAAGGAACAAAAACACTTTGCCTTAGCGGAGACGTAAAGAGAAGCGGGATAATAGAAATACCATTTGGAACAACACTTAAAGAAATAATTTACGACATAGGAGGAGGACTTCCTGAAGGAACCACATTCAAGGCATTATTTCCGGGAGGCCCTGCTGGAGGATGCATAGTTGAAAAAGATCTTAATACGCCCCTTGATTATGAAGCCATGTCTAATCTAAAGACAATAATGGGATCAGGAAGTTTCATTGTGACAAATAACAAGGCATGCATGGTAAGCCTTGCAAAATTCTTTATCACATTTACACAATCAGAAAGTTGCGGAAAATGCGTCCCATGCAGGGAAGGAACAAAAAGACTTCTTGAAATGCTCACCAACATATCAAGGGGAAATGGAACAAGCAAAGACATAGATAGAATTCAGGAACTTGCTGAGTTCATTAGCAGAACCTCCCTTTGTGGTCTGGGACAGTTTGCCCCTAATCCTGTACTTTCAACACTGAGAAATTTTAGGAAAGAATATGAAACTCACATAACAGAGAAAAAATGCCCCGCTCATGTTTGTGAAAATCTACTTACATACTTTATCACAGAGTCATGTACTGGCTGTGGAAACTGCAAAAGACATTGCCCTGTAGGCGCAATAAGCGGAGAGTTAAAGCAGCACCACGTAATAGACCAATCAAAATGCATACGCTGTGGAAACTGCTATGAAGTGTGCGCTTTCAAAGCCATAACGAGAAGCTGAACAAGATGACTGAGCAACAAAACCAAAAGAACATAAAATTTAAGATTAATACTCTTGATGTAGAAGGACATCCTGGGGAGAAAATAATAGATGTAGCTAAAAGATATGGAATAAAAATTCCCCACTTATGCATGCATCCGAGACTGGAAAGAATAGGAGCGTGTAGACTGTGCATAGTAGATGTTGAGGGAGTGCCAAAGCCAGTAACATCCTGCAACACAGATATAAAAGAAGGGATGATTGTAAAAACAAACACTCCTCGCGTACTAAAGGACAGAAGAACTATTATGAAACTTATTCTTGCTAATCATAACTACAATTGTGTAACATGCTCACAGGATCTGCAATGCAAACTGCAAGAATACGCAGAAGAGATGACTATTCTTGAAAATGAATTCAAAGGAGAAGTAAGAGTTTCTGAGCCTGATTTTTCGAGCACATCAATAGTTAGGGACAATCAAAGGTGTATATTGTGCAGAAGATGCATAAGAGTGTGCAACGATATACAGACAGTTTACGCAATAGGAATGCAGAATAGAGGATTTTACTCAGAAATAGACACTCCCTTCAAAGTGCCATTGAGCGAGAGCTCATGCGTCAACTGCGGACAGTGCGTAGTCGTATGCCCAACTGGAGCGCTAGATGAAAAAAGTGGACTAAATGAAGTTGTAGATGCACTCAACTCAGGAAAGCACGTATTTGTGCAGACAGCACCATCTATAAGAGCAACATTGGGAGAATGCTTCGGCCTGCCAGTAGGAACTCCCGTTACTGGAAAAATGGTTTCTGCACTAAAGGAAATAGGGTTTGAAAAAGTATTTGACACTAATTTTGCAGCAGACATAACTATAGTAGAAGAAGCGACAGAGTTTGTAAAAAGATTCAAGGAAAACAGGGACTTGCCAATGATTACAACTTGCTGTCCTGCATGGATAAAGTTCGGGGAGCAGTTCTTCTTTGAAGAATTGCATCATATGTCTACATGCAGAAGCCCCCAGAGCATGATGGCATCTCTCATAAAAACATACTACGCTACAAAAATGAAGATAAAGCCTGAGGACATAGTGCTTGTGGATATAATGCCCTGTACTGCAAAGAAATTCGAGATAGAGAGACCTGAATTCAAGGGCGAGACGGACATCGTATTAACAACAACAGAGCTTGGAAAGCTCATAAAACAATTTGGAATAGATTTCATGTCTCTTCCGGATTCAGAATTCGACACTCCATTTGGAAAAAGTTCAGGCGCGGGAGACATATTCGGAAGAAGCGGAGGAGTAATGGAAGCAGCATTAAGGTCAGCCGCAGACATGCTTACAGGAGAAGAGCTAAAAGCAATCGAGTATACAAAAGTAAGGGGAATGGAAACCCTAAAGGAAGCAGAAGTAACTCTTGCCGGAAAAAGATTAAAGATTGGAGTAGCACATACACTCGGGGAGGCAAGAAAGATAATGAACCAAATAAGGGAAGGAACCTGTCCATATCATTTCATTGAAATAATGGCCTGCTATGGCGGCTGCGTAGGAGGAGGAGGACAGCCAAGATATGATGATATGGAAATTCTTCTAAAGCGCGCAAGCGCATTGAACAAGGAAGATGAAGGAAAGCCCATCCGCAAATCACACAAAAATCCAGGAGTAGTTGCATTATACAAAGAATACCTTGGAGAATTCGGAGGAGAAACAGCACATAGACTTCTCCACACATGGTATAGGAAAAGGGAGCATTTGTAAATTACAAATAAACACTTAGAAAAATAAGTAAAACAAAAAAACACAGATTTAAATAATACCATATTCTCATTGAGCAAAGAGGGGAAAGGAATGAAAATTCTAAGAAAAATAAAAGTTCTGATACATTTAAATTTGTAAGAACTAAGTTAGAAGAGTTAATCTT
>CAZOPU010000046.1:0-6831 GCA_964581965.1 uncultured Methanosarcinales archaeon
AAACATTTGATGGGGAAGAAAATTTAACATTTTATATTTCAATAAACTATCCTGATAAAAAAGACATCCTGATAAAAACAGACAACAATTCTTTATTATTGAGCAATTTATCCTCAAAAAATATAATTAACATTTCTGTTTTATCTGAAAACGAAACTATCTATGCAGAGCTCTATATGCACGGAGCGCTAATAGATAATTACGAGCTGAAATTAAACTTGACTCCGAGTGAAAAATTACTGAAGGAAAGAAAAAGGCTAGCTGAAAAATCTGAGGAAAAAAATGAAACAGGGAACGAGAAGATTTTAATTAGCAATGCGAGCAATTATTTTTTGAAGGACAGCATAACTAAAAAAAGGGAATTGGAAGAAGCTAACATATCCTATGAAAAAAACAGAATAACAGGAAACATAGTCAGCACAGATTCGAACAAGTTGACCTTTTTATTTATGGGTGGAGCGCTTGTTTTATGCGCTATTCTTTTCAGCAAAAAAATAAGGGAAATATTATTCAAAAAAAAACAAAATTATTTAAGTAGAAAAAATTCCTCTCTATTATGGAAAGCAAGGAAATAAAACAGTATTTAGACCAGGGATATATTCATTTAATAGTCTTATTTGAGATTGTGGGAAATCCAAAAGAGCATGTATCTAAGGCAATGGACCAAGTATTGGAGAGCATAGGAAAAGATGCAAGGATAAAGATTGTGTCTAATGATAAAGGAACAGTTGAAGATGCAGGAGAAGGGCTTTGGGGTACATACTGTGAGAGCGAGCTTCTAGTAAAAGATATTTTATCACTGTCATGGCTCGCATTTAATTTTCTTCCGGCATCCATAGAGATAAAAGCGCCTTCAAAGCTAACATTAAAAGACAAGGAACTAACAGATTTTATGGGTGACTTGATTTCCCAGCTGCATGAGTCCAACAAAAAATTAGTCTCTACAAATTCAATTAATATGTCTATGCTAAGGAATATAAATGCATTGATGAGAAATGCAGTTCTTATTTCATTAAATCAGGAGCAAAAAACAGCTGCAGAGTTGGCCAAGAAAGTAGGAGTCCAGACAAAAGACATAGAGCCTCTTCTTGACGCAATGATAAAGGAAAAGACCATAGAAAAAAATGGTACTAAATTCAAGGCTATAGCTAAGAAGTAAAGCAAATTAATTTAAACTTCTTTTTCTTTTAAAAATTATGAGCTTGTCTGCTGAAGAAATCCTTAAAATGATAAGCAATTGAAAAATATTAAATATTCTAGGTATTTTTTATTTTCATGAAGCTAGTTAACAACATTAATTTCAGGGTGTTCTCAAATCCGGAAGAAAACAAAGAAGCGATAAGAAACGCTCTTCTTCTGCTTGCAGGATACACGCAGGAGCAGCTCTCTGAAGAAAAAATAAAATATAAAGAAATAAACGCAAAGGGCTTTAGACAGAGAATTATAGTAATAACAGAGATTACTTTTGAAAAGGAAAGGCACTGCAATAAATTTCTTAAAAGGCTTAATGAGCTTCTTTCCCCCCAGGATAAAGATATTTTAGTGGAGCAGGTAAACAGGCTTGATGACAACATGAATTTCTTTATCAGGTTGGACAAAGAAAATCTCATTAATGGAAAGTATATATTGACTGACGGTGGAAACTGTTTCCATATATCTATGAGCATAGAGGCACATCCGAGAAGAAAAGATGTTGCCCACAAAATTATAAAGCAGATATTCTCCAAAGAGAAATAAATATAAAATGAGAAAAATTCAGGGGTAATTATGACAAAGATAATAGATCCGTGGGGTGCAGAGCTTCCTGAGGATTATGCAAAAATAATGAAAGACTTCGGCCTTGAGGAGTTTGACAAGGATATGTTTCCTAATCCTAACAGGATAATGAGGAGAGGAATAACCTTTGCAGGAAGAGACCTTAAAGTAATAGCTAAAGCAATACATGACAAAAAACCTTTTTATACACTAACTGGCTTGATGCCGTCAAGCGATCAAATACACCTTGGCAATAAGCTAGTGGTTGAAAATCTTAGATACTTCCAAGATCATGGAGCAGAGACATTTATACTTGTAGCAGACCTTGAATGCGCTGCGACAAGAGGAGTCTCAATAGAGGAAGGAAGAAAACGTGCACTTGAATTTCATATTCCTGCGTATATAGCATTAGGTCTAGATCCAAAGAAGACTACTGTTTACTTTCAGTCACAGAACATGGATGTAGTAAGATTAGGGTACTCTTTTGCCCAAAAAATAACTCTAAATGAATTCAAGGCAATTTATGGTCAGGCGGACCCTGGAAGAATAATGGCTGCATTGACTCAGGCAGGAGATATATTATTCCCCCAGCTGGAGAAAAGAATGCCTGGAATAATTCCTATAGGAGTAGACCAGGATCCTCATATGAGGCTGACAAGAGACATAGTCTCTAGAACTAAAAGCATGAAATTCATTGCTCCTTCATCAATATACCATAAATATACTCCTTCACTTGATGGGGATCTGAAAATGAGCAAGTCAAAGCCGGAAAGGTCAATAAGCCTTCCAGAAGATATAGCTTCAGTAAAAAAGAAAATAATGAAAGCACTCACTGGAGGAAGAAGCACAGTTGAGGAGCAGAGAAGGCTTGGTGCAGAAGTAGAAAAAGATATGGTCTTTGAGCTTCTGAAGCAGCATCTTGTAGATGACGATGACGAGCTCCAGGAAATATATAACGATTATGCTTCAGGGAAGATGCTCTCAGGGGAGCTGAAGACTTTGGCGTGTGAAAAAATGGAAAAGTTTATGAATGACTTTAACCACAAGCTAGAGAAAGCACGGAAAGAGATGGATAAAGTAAAAATCCTGACTTTCAACAACTAGAAAATAGGGTGAATTAGGCTTCGGTCTGATGTTATAAAAAGAGGTGTAAAATGAAATCTCCAGTAAAGTATGCTCCTTTAAGTTCAAGTTTTATGATTGTAAGTATAATAGGATTTCTGGTATCAATTTGGCTAATAACTGATTGGTCTGTTTCATGGGGATTTACATTAACTTTGTTTTTTGTGCTTATGTTCATATCTTCTATAGTAAGTATGAGTAAGGCGGAGCCTATCCCGGAGCACATGGATGAGCTTGCAATACACAAGCCTAAGATTATATATAGAAAAAGAGATACTTCTCCTCACTTTAACGGAATACACTGGTATGAGCCTCTTCTGCTGATATATTTTGGACTATGGTTGTTTTTTGTTTTCCAATCATTTGTAGGAAAGATAAATGAAGTAAATCCTATACTAACCATACTTTTCCTCATATGCACAATAGGTCTTATGATATTCTTTATAGAAGATGCAATATCAAATGAGCGCCTTACAAGATGGGAACAGTTCATATTCACTATTCTTCTGGTTTTTACAGCGGGATTAGGAATATTCATATACTACATATACAAAAGAATGAAAAGTTAATTTTTTTCTTATTTTTTCAAGTATTTTTGAAATTAGTTTTTTCTAGCTGCTCGATTGCTGAATCTCCTATGTACATTTTTACAACATTTTCTCCCTTAGGAATTGTCTCTTCTCTTTTATCATATTTAGCTACATCAATTATTACAGATGTGTTCGGAAGGAATATATGTCCTTTAACTGTTGTCCAATGTCCTTTTTCGCTTTTGAAAAAACCATTATTTATCGTTTTTATGTAGATCATATTGTCTCCTTCATCGCATTCATTATAGACTGTTGCAGGCACTTCTATCAATCCATACATTTTCTGCTCTTCAACATTTTTTGTCTTTTGATCCTTCACATTTTTTATTAAGTAAATAAATGAAGATTTAGCTTGGAGAGGACTTTCTGCAGAGTCAAAAATTTTCTGTATCTGGTCTGATATTTCCTCAAATCCTTTTCCGCATATTCTGTTATTTAGTTTCATTTTGCTATCGCCTCTAGTATTTTAGTTGTATATTCGCAGGCCGCTTTTCCAATATAAAGAAAAACAATATTTTCTCCTCTGGAGATTTCTTTTTTATGATAAAATCTGCTTTTTTCTGCTAGCTTGCGATCATTAATAACTTCAATCATATTTATTATTGCGGAATTTGTGGGAATTTGCAACTTTCCTCTTTGAGGTTCCCAGTTTTGTTTTCCTATTTTGAGATAGAATATGTTGTTGCTCATTGCAAGATCTACTGTTTGGTCTATGTAATTATTAGAAATTATTAATGGAGTAGTCATTAAAGTTCCTCCTGAGGTGTGCTTTGTGAGGAGGCCTTTTTCATTTCTTATATATTGCTCCATGAATAAAAGAGGAAAGTTATATACTGGAAATAGCATCTGTTGCAGTTTTATTGTTAGTTTTTCTCCCGCTAATCTGTAATTATCTTTTTCAGAGCTCAATCTTATTTCCTCAATAATTTTACAATATTAAGAACAGGTTTCTAATATTTAAATATTGTTTTCTTAATCACTTATTAATGGTTAATTTATTTTCTGGCTCTAGAATTGAATAAAGCAACAGCGATTTCTGCGAGAACTGTCTGATTTTCAAGAAGTCTCTTCTCCTGCACAATGACCCTAGCATCATCTATGCATTCTCTCATCAATGTATTAAGCTCCTCACGTCTTTTATCATCTGCTTTTTCCATTAATCTTCATCTCGCTCATGAATTGCACTGGGGGCGCCTCCTCCATGCCATGTAAATCTCGGTCTTATCCTTATAGGATACATCTTTTCATTTGTGTCATCAAAAATGATGGCAGATCCCTTTTCTCTGGGAAGGTTATCCAATTCGCTTACTAATCCTTGACGCATATAGCTCTGCATTAATGTCCCCAACGAATCAGTATCAAGTTTTGCAGTAATCCTATGTGCAAGCACAGTGTCTGCCTGGGTAAGAACATCAGTATGTATTTTTCCAGGTTGCTGAGAAGCCAAAATCAAGGATATTCCTGGTTGCCTTCCCTCTCTTAATATTGTAATCAAAGGATCTGTTGCAAGAGTCTTTCCTTCATTAGGGAGGAACTCATGTGCCTCGTCGATAACAAGCCAAACAAGAGGGAACTCCTGCTTTCCGGAAGATTCATCAGAAAAAGGATTCAATGCCCTATGCAGCTCTACGAATTCCTCCTCCTTCCTCGCAGTCATTCTTTGTATAAAAAGATTTTCAGATACTAATCCAACAACGAGATTTTTTATTTTCCATGAATTTGATATAGTGGCGTAACAGGACAAGTCAAGTACAGTCACTTGGCCAGGTACTGCGAGCTGGGAGATGGATGTTCCTTTCTCGCTGAAAAGTCCCCATTCATCAGCGTTGAAAAACCTGTTTTTTGCTGCGCTTTTTGTTATTTGGTCTGCTTCCTTGTCGTCATCTATCTGTTTTATTATTTCCTTTATAGAATAAGATGTTTTCTTTTCTTTTATTTCATATATTATTCTATCAATTAAAACGCCCACAGGATCATTGTCGTTTATTGAAAAAGTTGTATTCCAGTCAGAGCCACTTAGTTCTGAAGGTTTTATTGAGAAAGGAACATCAGTGGGAATTCCTTTTTCCTTGTATGTTGAATAATATCCTACCGGAGTAAATATTTTAACATCAAGTCCCTTAGGCTCAACATTCCAAGACTCAAGCAATTCCTTGTCTTGCTTGTTAGGATATTTCATTGTCCAATAAACTCCCATTGTATCAAGGAGAACAATAGATATATTCCGCTTTATCTCAGGAGGAAGATCAGAAATTCCTTCAGCAATAACTCCCAATGTATATGATTTTCCTCCTCCTCTCTTTCCACAGACAAAAACAACATGGCTCTTTGTAACATCCATGAATACATCATTAGACAAAGAGGAGGTATGTCCCATTTTTATGTAATGCTTTCCTATGAATATGGTTCCTTTATCGCCATATTCCTGTCTGTCTTTTTCATCCCTTCCTATTATTATGTTGTTCACAAAATTGAAATAAGAAAAGCAGTTTAAATAGTTTAGCAAACAAATGTTATTTGAGATTAAAAATACAGATTATTCTTGTGTTTAACCGGCTTCAAATTGCTCTGATTCATCAATTAGATTATTTTAGGTAATTTTGTTTTATTTATTATAAAGGAATTTTATCTTACATAAAGTTCCAGAATTCCGTTGAGTGTGCCGTTAAGCTTCATTTTTTCCAGTGCGGGCTTAAAATATTCTCTGTTTGCTGTTTCTGCAAAGCTTATCATGTTTCCAGGATGCATCATAGTATTAAAATAGTCTTTTTGATTTGGCAGGTTATCATATGTTATTCCTGAGATTAAGATTGGCATTAGTGAAAGGAAATACTTTGAAAGAATTTTTGTTTCCTCGACTGTGCAATTCTTGTTTAGGGCATATTTTATGTTATCTTTTATAGCAATATTGAACAAGGCTGCAAAGTTGGTATTTTTGTCGTATTCTTCAGTAATGATGCTGAGATTGTGCATATATTCTGCTCCGGAGGATATATTTGACCATCTAATCAAGTTGAATTTTTTTTTCTCACTAGAACTAAGTTTTGACCGTACATCAGAACATAAGTCGTTAAGCTCTTCCGCCTTTGTGAGTGCTTTAATGAGTCCCTGTTCATATGTTGTTTTATCTAATGCCATGTTGTAGTATGCGTAGGGCATATCTATTATTAGGACTGCAAATTTTTCTTTTGTATGATTTACGCCCCAATCTATGAAGTTGCTGATGGACCATTTGTTGAAATGATTTCCATTGAGGCTTAGTCCTAAATACAGATTCCTTTTTTTGGAGTGGATTTCATTTAAATCAACTCTCCAGGAATTCTTTGTTTCCATGAACAGATTAGTATTAGGAAGTTTCATAACC
>CAZOPU010000047.1:0-6552 GCA_964581965.1 uncultured Methanosarcinales archaeon
GTAATATTTTAATTTTAAATAACTATATATATTAACCAAAAATCTAATGATACTCTCACAGTAATAACAAAAATTATGATGTTTCTCACTTTGAAATATCATGCTTTCAGCTGTTTAAAATTATTATAATTCCAAGGGGTTTATATGATTTAGTTATTTATATAAATCAGAATCATATTTTAACAATAATAAAAACATCATAATTATGACAATGGAGGAAAAAGTACAGGAATTACTTGACCTTAGGAAGCAAGCCCGTATGGGTGGAGGGCAAAAACGTATTGACAAACAACATAGCCAAAATAAACTTACTGCAAGGGAAAGGATTAACCTGCTTCTTGATGAAGGTAGTTTTCAGGAGTTTGATATGTTTGTTTCTCATCGTTGTACAAACTTCGGACTGGAAAATGAATCTTATCTATCTGATGGTGTTGTAACCGGTTACGGTACTATCGACGGAAGAACAGTCTATGTTTTTGCTCAGGATTTCACAATCTTTGGTGGTTCATTATCAGAGACATTTGCAAATAAGATTTGTAAGGTAATGGATAAGGCAATGAAAGTTGGTGCTCCGGTTATTGGTATAAACGACTCAGGAGGAGCTCGTATCCAGGAGGGTGTTAACAGCCTCGCAGGTTATGCTGAGATTTTTCAAAGAAACATAATGGCTTCAGGGGTTATTCCTCAAATTTCTGCAATCTTTGGTCCATGTGCCGGAGGAGCAGTATATTCCCCTGCTTTAACTGATTTTATTCTTATGTCTAAAAAATCAAGTTATATGTTTCTTACGGGGCCTAAGGTAGTAAAAGCTGTAACAGGTGAAGATGTTACCCAGGAACAACTTGGCGGAGCAACAGTCCATGCTACTAAATCTAGCGTAGCTCATCTTACTTCTGATTCTGAAGAAGAAGGGATTATGATGATAAGAAAACTTTTAAGTTATCTGCCTTCCAATAATATGGAAGAAGCTCCTGTTCGTGAGTGCGATGATAATATCCACAGGATGGAGGACAGTCTCAATTCTATTATCCCTGATAATCCTAATAAACCATACGATGTAAAAGAAGTAATTCATGACATTGTTGATAATGGCGAATTTTTTGAAATACATGAAGCCTATGCTCCTAACCTTGTTGTTGGTTTTGCTCGTTTCAACGGAAGAGTAGTAGGCATAGTTGCAAATAATCCAAAATTTCTTGCCGGGGTTCTTGATAATAACGCTTCCAGAAAGGGTGCCCGTTTTGTCAGATTCTGCGATGCTTTTAATATTCCCCTCCTTACTCTTGAAGATGTTCCCGGATTCTTACCCGGTACTAATCAGGAGTATAATGGCATTATTATTCATGGGGCAAAATTATTATTTGCGTATGGTGAAGCCACTGTTCCAAAAATAACAGTTATCCTTCGTAAAGCATACGGTGGTGCATACTGTGTTATGAGCTCCAAACACTTAAGAGGAGATATCAACTACGCATGGCCTACTGCTGAAATTGCAGTTATGGGACCCAAAGGGGCCATTGAAGTTTTAATGAATAAAGAGATAAGCGCAATAGAAAACGCAGAAGATAAGGCTTCTTTTATTACCGAGCAGGAGAATATTTACCGTGATACATTTGCCAATCCATACGTTGCAGCAAAATACGGTTATATTGATGAAGTTATTGAACCAAGAAATACAAGGTACAGAATTATTCGTGCTTTGGAATCATTAGTCAACAAAAGAGATAGTAATCCTCCTAAGAAGCATTCAAATATGCCATTATGAAGAAGTTTAAATTTCATCGTTCCAAAGATGATTCCGATAAGGAGTTGTATAATAAAATAGCTGTTGTAGCCCTTGATTTGTATTTAAAGGAAAGAGAAAAGAAATATCATGAGGTAGCTGTATCTGCCCTTGCCATGTATATGAATTCACGTGAGCATAAGAATTATGCTCTCACTCTGGCTCAGGCTGCTTTGGCCATTTATCTTGATAGTGATCCCGATTCTTTAATTCGTCCTATGAAGAACTATAAGTCGGTTACTCCCGTTAATTCGGCTTGGGGAAATAAATATTTTATGATGAGACAATTACCAATCAGAAAATTTTAAAATAATATAGAATGAAAAAATACATTTTTAACGTAGACAATCAGGATTTCAATGTTGAGATCTTAAACATTGAAAATGGTTACGCACAGGTTAGCGTAAATAATGAGATTGTAAATATCAAAATAAAACAAGGAGAATCAAATTATAATCCTGCTGCTGTTACTGAAAACAAGCCTGCTTCTGTAGCTTCAGTAAAAATTGAAGCCCCAAGTGAAGTTGTTGAATTTGCTCCGGCTGCTTCTGTTGCTTCTCATGAAGCAAAAGTTGTTTCTTGTCTTAAATCTCCTCTGCCGGGGATTCTTGTTTCTCTTAAAGTTAAGGTTGGTGACAGGGTTAAGGTAAATGACGATTTGCTTGTTCTCGATGCTATGAAAATGGAAAACATTGTAACTTCTGAATGTGATGGTGTAGTCCTTTCGATTAAGGCTAATATTGGTCAGGCTGTTATGCAGGATGACATTCTTATCGAATTCGGAGCATAACAATAATCAAACAAATGAGCTTAAATCTTCATTTAATTTTCTGGCTTTCATTCATTGTTTTGTACATTATTGTATTTGCAATTGATATGTATGCTACCGGTCACAGAAGTGGCCAATTGTCTGTTAAGACAGCTTTAAAATGGACGGGATTATGGATATCACTTGCACTTCTTTATGGGCTTGCTATTTTACTATTCTATCCACAGAATGGGGGTATTGATCCTTCTGTTTCAACCAGGAGCATAATGTTCAGTAAGTTTATTGCAGGGTATTTTACAGAGTATTCCCTCTCTGTAGATAACTTGTTCGTTTTTATTATGATTTTCTCATTAATGGGTGTCAGTGAGAAAAATCAACCCCGTCTTTTAAAATTGGGTATTCTTTTATCTATAGTGCTCAGGATATTATTCATACTTGTTGGTATGAGCCTTGTTCAAAAATTCAACTGGATTATTTACATTTTTGGTGCTATTTTACTTTGGACTGCATATAAAATGGCATTTACTAAAGAAGACGATCAGATTGACCCGCAAAACAATTTTCTGTATAAAACTGGATCTAAATTATTTCCTGTAGATCCTGATACTGATATTCCGCATTTCTTTTCCAAAATTAATGGTAGAAGACATATTACTATGTTTATGCTGGTATTCATGGTTGTAGGATCAACAGATGTATTGTTTGCTGTTGATTCTATCCCTGCAATAATTGGAGTTATAGCCGATGGTGCAAGTAATATTCTGACTTCAGGAGAAGAGAATTTCATTGCAATAACATCTAATGTTTTTGCTGTAATGGGGCTGGTATCATTGTTTTTTGCATTAAAGGGTATCATGGGTTTATTCCGTTATCTCAAACAAGGTGTAAGCTTTATCCTCTTTTTTATTGCTTTTAAAATGCTTTTCTCATGGTGGGAACCTGTTGAAAATGTATTTAAAAGCCACGCCTGGGTATCTCTTGCTGTAATTATAGGGACACTGCTTCTTTCTGTTATTCTTTCGGTTGTTATAAAAGAAAAAGAAGAAATTGACGAAGAACATTCTGAATTGGGCTTAATAAAATCAGAGATTGAAACATTAAAATCAGAAGTCAGAGAATTGAAAACAATGTTTGAAGAATTTAGAAAAAACAATTAAAATCTAAAATATGAACTTAGAATTTAGTCAACTATTCCCGGCAATAGCCGGTTTTACGTGGCAACATTTTGTCATGTTGGTTGTAGGAGGAATTCTGATTTATCTGGCAATAGCCAAAGAATTCGAACCAACTCTTTTATTGCCAATGGGCTTTGGTGCTATTATGGTTAACATTCCATGGTCTTCTGCCCTCGCTATTGCAGGTCCTCATGGCATAGAACCCGGCGTACTGCAAGTGTTTTTTCAGGCAGGTATCATGACAGAAATATTTCCGCTACTGATATTTATTGCTATCGGAGCAATGATCGACTTTTCTCCTTTATTCAGAAATCCAATGCTGCTCTTATTTGGTGCGGCAGCTCAGTTCGGAATATTTGCTACAATGATTATCGCAACTCTTATGGGATATGATTTGAAAGAGGCAGCTTCTATAGGAATAATTGGTGCAGCCGACGGCCCGACATCTATATTCGTATCCAGCTTGTTTGCCAAAAACCTTATGGGACCTATATCTGTTGCAGCTTATTCATATATGGCTCTTGTTCCTATTATTCAGCCTCCTATTATCAGAGCTCTTACTTCTAAAAAAGAACGTTTGATAAGGATGGATAAAGTTGGCGACAATAATAAGAAAGTATCTAAGGTTGCTTTAATCTTATTCCCAATTTTAGTTACAGTGATTGCAGGACTTATTGCTCCTGTTTCTCTTGCCCTTATCGGATTCCTGATGTTCGGTAACCTGATCAGGGAATGTGGCGTTCTTAATAAACTTAACCTTGCTGCTCAAAACGAACTTGCAAGTCTTGTTACTATCTTACTTGGTATAACTATTGCTTCAACTATGACTGCTGAAAGATTTGTTACTATCGATACAGTTAAGATTATAGGTCTTGGTTTGATGGCTTTTATATTCGATACTTTCGGAGGTGTGGTTTGTGCTAAAATCATGAATTTATTTCTTCCTCAGGGAAAGAAGATTAATCCAATGATCGGGGCTTGCGGTATTTCTGCTTTCCCAATGTCTGCTCGTGTTGTTCATGCTATGGGACAAAAAGAAGATAAGCGAAACTACCTTCTTATGCCTGCTATAAGCGTTAATGTTGGTGGACAAATCGGTTCTGTTGTTGCCGGTGGTCTTATCCTGGCTTTAATACCATTATTCTTTTAAAAGGAGGTTATTATGCAAGACTCTATAAATAATATCGAAGTTGTCAGTGCTGATACAGTTAAACTGATGCAAAACAGTGATTTGGCAAATACTTCTGTTACAGTTCCCGTTGTATCGAGAGATAAATCTAAAGATGTCTCTTCTGCAATTTATGTAACAGGCATTTCAATGGTTGCAATATTTGTCTTCATGTTTGTCTTCTTTCTGGTAATAAAGGCTATAGATAAATATTTCCCATGGAAAGCTCCGCAACAATGAACTTCATAAATAAAAAAGGGCTGTTTATTTAACAGCCCTTTTTTATTTAATTATCAGTTTTAATTTTGAATGACTTTATTGTCCATGCATCAAAATTGTTTTTGGAATACAAGGTCAACTCTTTATCCTGACTATTTTTAAACCAAATGATCGACAGATCTTTAGGGTTGCTGTTCAATTTTACTCCTCCCTTGACTTCTGAATAAATAAGCTCTCCATTGCTGATTTCTGAATATACCGGAACTACAGGACTATTCTTCGAAACAGCAAGTTGTTTTTCAGGTACAAATATTGAAGGTGCTGTCAGTTCATAAAAGAACTTAGTTACATTGTTTGATATAGTATCCATCAGATTATTCATATTATTGAATTTATCTGTCTGTGGTTCATGTTTCAAGCCTTCAAATGATATCAATTTGTTTTTAATTCCAAGAGCGTTTAACCTGTCGTGTACTGCTTTTGAACCGTACATCTTATCCATCAGCATCCTGTTGATCAATGGGGCATCCTGGAAGGGATAATCATAATCGTAAGGTACTATATCATCTGCTGTTCCATGTATCGAAAGGACCGGAATCACTTCGTCTTTATCAATTATGTTGATGTCTGTAACTGCTCCCCACATATTTGCAACTCCTCTAAGGGTAAAACCATTACGCAGATTATTGCCTGATGATTCTATCTTGCCCAGATCTTCGCTTTTCTTTTTACTTTGAACACTCTCAGGCCTTTCATCATTATCCATAAAGGCTAAATTCAATGAAGCAATAGCCCCTGCACTTGTTCCTCCAATGTAAACCTGAGTTGTATCTATACCGTAAACCTGTGAGTAGCGTGACAGAAATCGCAATGCGGCATGAGCATCCTGTATGGCTCTGAAACCGCTTCTTTCTATATCACTGCCTCTAAGCTTAAATCCTAAACGATAATCAATTGAAGCCACAGTATAACCTCTTTTTGCAAGGGTAGTGGCTAGTAAAATCATTGTGGGGCATTGCTTGGTCCCTATGTAAAAAGCTCCTCCATGTATCAATAACACTAAAGGCCTCTTGTCTGACGGATCGTTAACAGGCCTGTATATGTCTAGCTTCAGATCAAGACTGTCAGGATCTTTTAAAGTGTTGCTGATGCTTTTGGTTATTACTTCAATGTACGGCTCATTGTTGTATGGATTTGAATTCCAGTAGCCAACAGCCTTGCCGTATTTAATGTCCTTTGTAATATTTATTTTACTGAATATTTCTTCCTTGTATCTTCCTGAAGGAGAAACTGTTATTTCTTCTCTTTTATTAAAGCTTATCTTTCCCTTCTGATAGAAAAACAATAACTTTTTTGGCCTGTTATAAAAGGAAAACATCCCTTCTATTGTTGAATCTGTCAATCCTCCCTTTATTGCACCCGAATATAAATCAGATTG
>CAZOPU010000048.1:0-6350 GCA_964581965.1 uncultured Methanosarcinales archaeon
GTCTTGTTAAGGGAAACAGGCACGGCAGGCCTTTGTTTGACCAATTTTTTACTTGGGGAATGAGTTTATTCGAAACAACTTATTTTGGCAAGAAACTTTGGGATATAAATGCACAGCCGAATATGTTTCATAAAAGCTTCATGAAAAAATGGAAAAATGCGCCGAATGATTTCAGCTTTGATTTATACATATATTATCTTGCGCTTGTAAACAAATATGATGTTGTAAGGTTTCCAGTTTACTTTGGAAAGAGGCTTCACGGCAAATCTGCATGGAATACAGGATTAAGCTCAAAGATAAAGTTCATTAAGAGAACTGTCAAGTTTAGTTTCAAGCTTAAAAAAGAGATTAAGCAGAACTGAGTTTATGGATTGCTTTTACTTAAACCTGAAGCTTTCATAAACTGTTAAGTTAAATTCGTTTTTGTCAAGAGTGAACCATCCAAAGTCTACGCTTGTGGGCTGTGTTTTTGGAAGCTTTTTAGCCTGTCTAAGTATCTCTGATAAAATTTCCTGGCTGTTAAACATAAGTGTTGTTCCATCAGTGAATCTTGACACAGTGATGTGTGATCCCCAAGTTGGCTTTATTTGATATCCTTTTGTATTGTATTCTGGCTCTGTTATTCTGGCTATTATGTTTGTAAAATTCACATCAGGCGACCCTGTGCATATTACTGTATTGCTGTTGTATAGAAAACTTCCGTTTTCGTAACCCATATTAGGTATAGGCATTTTTATCTTTGTATTTTTCAATTGAAGATTTGAGTGTGCTTGCTGTATTATTTCATCGAGTACTGTGGGGTCTAGTTCTTGGTTTTCTCCTGTTAGTATGTTGTATGTCGCAATTGTTGTGTGGATGTTGCTTTTATTATAAGTTACTGAGGGGAAAAAGTCAGATATTGTCTCTGATAATTTGCTTATTGCCTCTGCTAATTCTACAGGATGTCTTAATGCGACTATATATCCATTCTGGCCTTCCAAAACTCCTTTTGAGGGCATTATGCCTTTCTCTTTGAATATGTTTTCATCAAAATTTTTTTTGTATACTTCCTGCTGATTAAGGTTGAATTTATTGTTGTATCTTATTTCTGAAATTAGTATCATATCTTAGTAAAAATACTTCTTTCTTATATATTTTACCATTATTTAATAGTGATTATTGATTTTATTTTGTTTTTCTCAGGATAAATTTTTAAAGTATGGGAGGCTACGTTGTATTATAGAAAAGCTTTTTTGGGGACTTAACATGCTAGTTATAGCTCATCGCATAAATAAAATAGACCAGCTAAAAAATATTCCTTCTAAGTACGGAGTTGAGATAGATGTACGTTGTATGGGTGCCAGGCTTATACTTAACCACGAGCCTCATCAGGAAGGAGATGACCTTGAGGAATATTTGAAAAATTATAATCATGCATTTATTATTTTCAACATAAAAGAAGCAGGAATAGAACAGGAAGTAATTGCCCTTGCAGAAAAATACAACGTAAAAGATTATTTTTTGCTAGATGTAGAATATCCTTTCATTTACAGAGCGACAAGAACTATGGGTTTTAAGAATATTGCAATAAGATATTCCGAAGCAGAGCCTATAGCATTTACGACTGCACATAAGGATCTTGCAGATTGGGTGTGGATAGATACAAATTCAAAACTTCCTTTGAATAAAGGAATAATAAAAAAGCTTGAAGGTTTCAAGACCTGTCTTGTCTGTCCTGAGAGGTGGGGTAGGCATAAAGACATAGCCAGGTATATAAAAAAAATGAAGAAGCTAGGATTCCAGCCTGATGCAGTAATGACAAACATAAATTATGCTCTGCAATGGGAAACCTGGTAACTCAAAAAAAGGATAAACCATGAAAAAGGAATATAAAATATCTTTGGTACTTGTTATTTTGCCTCTTATTCTATTTGCTCTTCCTTTGCTTATACAATATGTTAACAACAAGGATGTTGGTGTTTTTTATTTCTATGGACTGAATGAGTCTAATTATAATTGTGGCCCAGAGTGCTTTAATAACAGGAACAATTATCTCCCTAATCTTGATGAAGCTGCATTGTATGTTCCTAGAGTAAAGGAAGCAAGTGAAGGAAAGTATCCTTCAGATCCTTATATAAAAGATTATAGCAATAAGTTTGTTCTCATTATGGATGCAGTTCCTTTGTTGTTCTATGGTGTCTTGGCCATGTTTATGCCTGTTGACCTGCTTTTTTTCCTTAATATTTTCATCATGGGAGTTATTATAGCATTCTTATTTTATTATATAATAAATAGTTATTTGAAAGACAAGCGTACAAGCATAATAATATCTATTTTCTCATTGTTTTTTCCTTATTTAATATTCAAGATTTTCAAGGGAGAAGTCATAGGTCCGGGAATGCTTAGGATTATTCCTGATTACTTTGTCCCAGATGTAATGTTCACGCGATTTATACATATGTCATTCGCACTTGCGTTGTTTGCATTAAGTATTATATTGCTTGATAAATTTTTATCAGGTGATCTTAACTGGAAAAAGAAGACAGGAATATTACTATTGCTTGTTCTTAATGCATATACTTATTTTTATACATGGGTAATGATTGGAGGAATGCTTGCAGTTCTGGCGATTATATTTATTATTTCTAAGAATTATGCAAAGTTCAAGAAAGTATTTTTGATTGGAGTATTTTATATTATAGGAAGCACACCTATATTGATAAAAGGGTTCCTTCTCAAATCAGACCCGTCTGCAAACATATATGGAATGAAGTCATTTACAGGAGGAGATATTGTCAACTTTGCGCTGCTTCTTTCCTTGTTTTTTATAGGTGTTATATTGTTTTATGTGTTTTTGCCTGAAAAAAGCAGAAAGCAGATATTAAGGAATAACTTCACTAAAATAATTTTGTCAGGAACTATTGTTTCACTTCTGCTTGTTAACACAGAGTTTCTGGGATTCATCCCTCAGCCATGGCACTTTGTTATATTTTTCAAATATTTCATAATCATGTCTTTGCTAGTCATATTATTTTTGGGAATAAAGAGTTCAAATTTAAAGGAAACTTCAAAAAGAAAATTAAGGTCTGGTTTAATCCGGATTATTTACTTAGGGATAATTTTACTTATTGCAGCATATTCTTTCTTTGTTATCTCAAGTCAGTCTTTTGCATCTAAACAGATGCTTGAGGCAGACAGGGAAATGATCCGTTTTTTCAATGATTATGGAAAAGACAAGACAGTTCTTACACTAAGTCACTACTCAAATACGCTTATTCCAATATATACAGATAGCTATGTCTATGTTCCTGACAAATTATATTCTTTGACCACACCTGAGGAAAGTGTTTCAAGGTATGTTACTGCTTGTAGATATTTCGATATGCTGGATGTTTGTGTAAATATGTTTTACAACGACAGCCTTACAAATTATTGGTATAAAGGAAAGATTGTCCATCAGATGGATATGGAAAAGGCAGAGGAGATTTTAATAATGAGCCTGGACGACAAATATATGTATGATTATGACTTTATTTTGCTTACTCCTCTGGAAATGAAGTTTGCGAATTTGAATAAAATAGAAAAAGATAATTCTCTTGTATTCAGCAATTCCATGTATAAAATATATGAACGAAAAAAATAAATTATTTCTTCTTAGATATTAGGAAATCCCCAAGTATAAGATGCTTTAATCCAGAGTTTTCAAATGTTTCCTCTACAGCATCTTTAGGAGTCATTACAATAGGTTTTCCGTGTAGGTTGAGACTAGTATTCAATATTCCTCCTATCTTTGTTATTTTTTCGAATTCCTTTATTATGTCATAGTATCTCTGATTCCAGGATTTTTCAAGTATCTGGGGTCTTAGTGTATAGTCTGCCTGGTGCATTGCAGCCCTAAGCTCTTTTTTTGCGCGCTCTGTGCTTCTAAATGCCATAATCATGTAAGGTGCTTCTATGTTCTTAGGGTTTTCTATGTAATCCTTTGCCCTTTCTTTTAGTATTGTGGGCGCGAATGGCATCCAGAAATCTCTCATTTTTATCTGCTCATTTATTGTCCAAACGTACCTTAAATCAGATGGATTGGCCATTATACATCTATTTCCAAGACTTCTTGCTCCCCATTCCATTCTTCCTGCACATCTGGCTACTATTTCCCCTTTCGCTAGCATTCCAGCTATTAGCTTTGGAGTGACTCTTTGAATTATGTATTTGCTTTTAAGATTATTTTTCTTTATATAGTCCTCAGCTTCACTGTCAAAGTCAGGACCTAGATATATGTCTTTTAATCTTTCTGTATTAGGTGCGATGCCCCTGCTCTTGCAAAGCTGTATGTAAGCATAGTATGCTGCACCTATTGGATTGCTGTCATCTCCACAGCTAGGAAGTACTTTAAGGCTTGTAACGCCCGGCAGTTCTGAAAGAATCATATTCATCTTGACATTCATGAACACTCCTCCTCCGCAATAGATGTTGCCATTGCCAGTGTACTTGACTACATTAAGTACCCATTGTGAGACTAAATCCTCTGTGAGATGCTGGAGTGCTCCTGCAAGGTTATCGAATCTCTCACCAACTGCTCTTTTTCTCAGCCAGTACTCAAACCTGCCTGTTGGGAATCTGCTCTTGAATTTTAAAGGATCTTTTTTGTCTATCCATATTATGTCCTTGAAAACTTTGTTGTACGTTTTCATGAAATACTTTTGCTCTTTTGTCGCAGCATATGGTGCAAGGCCCATTACTTTATATTCATGCTCTAAAGGAGTCATTCCCATGAATTTAGTTGTTAATGAGTAAATATAGCCTAGTGAATTGTGCCTCCATGTGGATGCTATTCTTTTAACATTGAATCCTTCTGCCTCGCTTACTGTGGCACATGAATCATCCCCTTCTCCATCAAGAGTAAGGATTATTGCCTTTTCTTTGTTGTCTGTCTGTCCATAGTATGCAGAATATGCGTGGCAAGTGTGATGGTCTACAAACATCATTTTGGAGTCAGGAATGCCGTATTCTGTTCTCATTATTCTTTTAAAGAGCTCCTTTCCTCTTTGTGCGCTAGGGACATCTATTACTTTTGTCTTTAGCTTTGTTATGTGCTTTCCTGTATTTCCAAGGTTATATTCTATGGAACCATATATTTTGGATGCGATATTCATTGATGACTTGTTTATTGAGCTAAGCAGTGGATCTCCCATTATGAAGTTCTCTCCTGAAACTGCTACAAGGTCAACATCATGTATTGTTATTTTGGAAAAGTCTAGGACCCATTTTATGCTTTGGGATGGAAAGCCATTGTAGTTCTTTATTCTGTTTAATCTTTCCTCGCTAATTGTGCTTATTATTTTTCCATCTTTAAGAAGTGCTGCAGTGCAATTGTGACCTGTAGATATGGCTAGTATGTATATTGATTTGTTTGTGTCATTCATACAAAAAGTCACTCCACGATATTTATAAATTTTTTTAAATTATTTGAGAGTTTTACTTTAATTTATTACTTATTTTTTCATGCAATTTATTATCAATACATATTTCCTATTTTTTATGAATTCTTCTACAGGTATATTGTCCTCTATAAGGGAATCTGGATTTATAACAAAGTCTAAATTGGCCATCTCAATTTTTGAAAGTATTTCTGAAAGATTATTGTCCTTATTTTCAGTTCCATAATGATATTCAAGGCTTATTTTTTCGACATTTCTTAACTGGTTCTTATTATGAAGATCATTAATGATTTTTCCTTCAGCACCTTCTACATCTATTTTGAGCAAGTCTATTTTTTTTAGATTGAGAGAACTTAGGGTCATGCAGTCTAAGTTATATTCTTTTACATTTTCAAAATTAACCCACTTCTTGTTTATGGTATTTCCAGGGCTGCCCTCGAAATTTCCATAAGAATAAAATTTTATTTTTCCATTAGTATCGCTTAGTGCTTTGTTGTACAGAGTTATATTTTTTAGGTTATTTTCTTCGCAATTTTTTTTAAGAATCTCAAATGTCCCCGGATCAGGTTCAAAGCATACTACTTTAGAATTAGGATATTTGTTTTTAAAATATAATGTTGCTATGCCTATGTTGGCTCCGCAATCTATAATTAATGGGCTTTTATTTTTTAATTTCATTTCGCCATAAATGTCGTGCAGGAATATCTCTGAAAACATGGCAAAAAATGAGTTAAAATTATCATAATTAATTGTGTAGCCTAATGCCGTAGATTTGCTTGTCTTTACGTGAAAAAGTTTTGTCAGAAATATGTTTTTTAGACAAAATTTATTGTATGTTAGAAAAATTCTTAATTTTTGTTTTTTATTTTTATTACTTAGAAGTCTAGATATGTCTCTTATATATTGATGGATATATTTTTTCATGAGATCACC
>CAZOPU010000049.1:0-6001 GCA_964581965.1 uncultured Methanosarcinales archaeon
TATAACATTAAAAATTCCCGAGAAAGCTAGAAAAAACGATAAGGTTTATGTTCTTAAAAACAAATAAAATAATTATTTAGATTATGTGCTAATTTACACAAATTTTTTAAATAAACCAAAAATTTTTAGGATAAATGAATACATTAGAAAGTGTTGACTTTATTATAGTTCATCATACAGAAAGAAACAACGACAGTCCTTCTTTTGTCAAATTTAGACACATTTACTTAAGAGGATGGGAAGATATAGGGTATCATTATCTTATAGGTAACACTCGCCCATTTACTATAAACGGAAAAATATATGCTGGAAGACCAGAGAATTTTGAAGGAGCACATACATTCGGGTACAACAAAAACTCTCTTGGAGTGTGTATAATAGGAAATTTTGATAATATTCTTCCCAGTGAAAAACAGCTAGAATCACTTATTTATCTTGCTGATAAAAAAATGAAAGAATACAATCTCTCTGCAAATAATGTTCTGGGACATAGTGAAATAGTCTCAACAGAAAAATCCTGTCCTGGCAATTTTGTAAATATGCCTTATATAAGAGGAGTTTTATCAGGACAAAATATATTTTCAATGAAAGATTACAGAGAATTAATAGAATATAACAAATCAAGAATTTTGATTCCTTCTTTTGTGAATTTAAAAAAATAGTTATCGTCGTGATTTATAAAGCAGATAAAATATTAATATTAGTATGCTTAAATGATAGTGTAGTGGACATTAACAGAGACGAATTTGAAGTTCTCTGGAAGGTGGAGCACTCCTGGGAACATAATCCTGAACAAGCTTCTGATAATAGTGATGAGAGTATCAAAAAGTTTCAAAAAATATTCTTGAAGTTGGAGGATAAGGAGCTTCTTGATATCCACATATCAAACAACAAAATAATAAGCTCTGAAGTGACAAACAAAGGGCTAGAAGTTCTTAGGGATGATCAGTATACAGATTGGAATAAAGAGCTAAAAGATGCCATCCATTAAAAATACCTTGATTAAGAAAATTGTTAAATAAAGACTTATTCATCTTTTTTGTATTCAAAGACCATTCCCAAATATAATCCTAAAGGATGAAGAGCCTGCCTTACATGGTTTAAAGACGCTTTGCTGAATCCTTCCATTTCAAGAAGCTCCTGCTCTTTTTTTTGTGTAAGCTCTATTAACTTTGTCACGTTATTATTAAGAAGTATAGTGTTTATTCTAGTGGGAAGCTCGAGTGCGCTTATAGGCGTTTTAAGGTATTTTAATTCATCCCCTGGCAAATTCCTTGAGAAATCAGGGTTAACGTTATAATAATTGCACAAGGATTCCATATAACTCTTTTCAGGACCATCTAGATTAGGAAATTTTCTTCCTAAAGAATGTATTCTTACTTTTATTATGTCAGAATAAAAATCATTCATTTCAAGATAAGGCCAATCAGAGTACATAAACAAAGGATCATTAAGTTTATCTATGTCTATTGCCCTTATTTTCTTTACTTCATTAAGGAAATCACTTATTTCCTTTAGCTTTTCACTCATAGATACGGAAACAAACTTTCAATATTTAAATGTTTTTATTTTTTAACTATCTAATAGTAGTTATAAAATGTGCTAAAAAAGCGAAGTAAAAAAATGAAATAAATAAAGAAAAAAGAAATATAAAAAAATTATTTATCCTCTACAAACAGCTCGAGGAATTCTCCGTATGCAGGTCTTGTTATAAGCACACCCATAGTTATTCCTACAATTGTAGTAAGTGCAAATCCTTTAAGTATTCCTGCTCCCGCAAACCAAAGTGGCAACATTGCAAACAACAAAGTGAAATATGCAGCGAAAACTATAAACAATGCTCTTTTAAGTTTTGTTTTCCAGCTTTCCAACTCTTCCTTCTTTTCCTTTGTTTTGCCTAAAGTTTCGTCAGTAATAACTATTTGGTCGTTTACACCAGAACCCATGGCAATTATAAGTGCAGCAATTGACGCAATATCAAGTCTCCATCCAATCAGTGCAGCAAACCCCACAGTAAGCGTAAACTCAGACAATACAGTTATTATTATCGGAATAGATATGACTGGTCTTCTGTACCTTATCATTATAAGAACTACAACTGCAAGCAACGCAAGTAATCCTGCGAATGTAGCGTTCCTTATAAAACTAGACCCAAGAGAAGGACTTATACTATCTGTTTTTACTATTGTCAATTTTACAGGAAGACTTCCAGTTACAAGTACAGTCTGCAGATTTTTCATATTGTTCAATGCATCTGTTGTTGCTTCATCGTCATCCTTCCCGGATCCAGATCCTGAAATAGAAATCTGAGTAACTGCATTTCCCCTCAAATCTGCGCCTATAAGAAGCTCATCCACAAGCTCATCATCAAGATACAATGTTAAATTCTGGGACAAATATGCATTATCTATTCCTGTCCCTAGATTTATCACAGTAAGATTCCTTGTCAAGTCTGCCTGTCTTTGGGCAGCTTCACCGCTCAATGTGATGCTGAACCTGAACCTGCATGCGTTGTCTCCTGCAGAAGTAATCCCGCAAGATCCGGGAGTTATACCTGAGCAATCAGCAGTTCTGCAAACATAAAGAATATCTTTTTCTCCCCCCCTGAAAACAGTTGCATTTCCTATCTTAGCCTCAAACTTTCCCTGCTGTGCAAGCAGATTTTTTACTTCTTGCTCATTAGCACCAGGTATTTCAACAGAGATAAAAGAATTTCCAAATAAGTCTTTCGTAGCTCTTACAGTTATATCGCTTACACCATATACATTAAGTCTTTGCTCAATGTTTGTAATTATCAAATCCATATCATCCTGGCTTACTTCCTCTTCCGGCTGAAGAAGAACCCTTGTTCCTCCCTCCAAATCAAGCCCTTTCTTTATGTTACTTCCAGGCCTAGGGTAGACCATTATTCCAAGCTCCCCTATGCTTGATTCGTTTCCACCTTCAGGTCTAGTTGTCAAGAAATATGTGTCTTTGTTAGTTTTCAAAGTGAAAGTCTCATCTGGAGTAAGCAAAGCTATTGCATTATAATACTCCTGAACTGAGCTTATCTTTGCATTATTTATACTTAATATTACTTCTCTGCTCATAGGCTTTGAGTTTGGCGAAGGAGAGCTCATTCCAGCCTCAAATGCAGGACTATCCTTTGCAATTGACCTTATTGCGACCCCATCTTTAAATGAAGGATGAATCAAAACCAATGCAATTATTAGCGCGCCTATCAGTATCAGAATTCTTACATTTGTGAATATTTTTTTTAAGTTGGCCATTTTTGATTCCTCACTGTTCTCCTTTTCTCTCCAAGTACCATCTTAGGAACCCAGCGTTTTGTATCCATGTATTCAACATATCTGCGAATATTCCCACTATCACTATTATCATTATCTCCTTTAATGTTGGAGATTGTGCGACGAGGAATCCTGCAGCGACAGCAACAAGTGTAGCTACATTCATCATCATTCCTGTTTTCACAGAAGAAATTATTTGACTATAAACAGTCTGGTTTTCTTTTCTTTTAAGAACTCTCATTGTAAGAAGTATGTCTGTATCCACACTATAACCAATAAGCATCAATAATGCTGC
Source organism: uncultured Methanosarcinales archaeon (assembly GCA_964581965.1). GTDB lineage: Archaea > Nanobdellota > Nanobdellia > Woesearchaeales > 21-14-0-10-32-9 > 21-14-0-10-32-9. The sequence goes on from CAZOPU010000049.1 coordinate 3,583, forward strand.
AATTCCACCCGTTCCTATTTTAATATTGAAAACATTCAGGACAGCAACAGTTATTATTATGTCTGTAGCTGCTGCAAGCACAACAAGCGCGCTAGGGACAAATGTCCTGAAATAAAAGAATACAACTATAGCCATTAAAACAAATGCTACAAGAAGTGCTATCATTGTTTGCTTGAAAAAAGCACTTCCAAGAGAAACACCTATTGTTTCCACGCTAAGATTTTCATCTTTTGCAGATGTTATTTCTTTTATCTTATCTATAAACTGATTACTTAGCTGCTCGTTTTCAGATGGAATGTCAGATTCGATTATCAAGCCTATTTTAACCCCTGAGTCCTCAATAGTTCTAATGTTGAGCTCAGTCTCAAGGAATTCCTGCTTAAGTGCCTGCTCAATAGATACCTTGTCAAGGTTATCCATAGTTACAGTTACAGATGTTCCACCCTTAAGACTTATTCCTTTGTTTATGAACTCACCTGTAGTAGCAATCTTTACTCCTATTACAACAAGAGACAAAACCAATATCAAAATAGGTATTATAAGAAGTTGCTTATAGTATTTGTAATAAAAGGAATTGCTTTCCTTTGTTGTTTCCTTAACCTCTTGTTTTTTTTCCTGAGGTTTAAATTGGAATTTTCTTTGGATTCTTTCACTTCTTCGCATAAGTATCCCCCTCCTCTATGGATAGGTGAACCATTAATAAAGATTGTGCTTTTTTCGCTATATTTATAATATATTATTTGTAGCAACAATTCATGGACGTAGTTAGCAAAATAAAAGATTTTGTTGAGAATGAATGTAAGAAACCCACTAGTAAATATGGCTATGAGCCTTTTGAATTTCATTTTGTTCCCATGGTAAATTATGCAACTAAATTGTCAGAAGAGCTCGGAGGAGATAAAGAAGTGATTCTTATTGCAGCATGGCTTCATGATATAGGTTCCATAATATATGGACGAGAAAATCACCATATAACAGGTGCAAAAATAGCAGAGGAGAAATTAAAAGAGCTTCAGTACCCTCTTAGTAAAATAGAAATAATAAAGAACTGTATAATTAATCACAGAGGCTCAGTCAACAATCCACGAGAAAGCATTGAAGAGCAGATTATTGCCGAAGCTGATGTAATGAGCAACTTCGATAATATTTCCGGAATATTCCAGGCCGCCTTTGTTTATGAGAATAAAAACAGGGAAGAAGCAAGAGCATCAGTTAAGAAAAAACTTGAGAACAAATGGAATCAGCTTCGTTTTGATACGTCTAAAAAAATAGTAAAGCCTAAATTTGAAGCAGCAATGATTTTGCTGGAAAAAACAATTTAACTATTTCCATAAATCCAGCATTTCTTTCTCTATGTCATGAAGGTCCCCTGGAATTATCAAACTGTGAAGTGGATTCCCAAAATCTTTTTTTATTAAGTCCTTTAGCTTCCCAGATACTATTTTTTGGTCTTCGCTTCCAAGCCTTGCCACTCCCACTACAATCAAATTATCAGACAATATCCTTTCTTTGTCCATCTTTGATTCCTTTACCTTTTTCTCCTCTATTTTTCTAAGAATTTCCAATGCTTTGTTTATTGTAAGGAACCTGGAAGGCTCCGGCTTGTTTATTCCTTTTCTTAAATTTTCTCTGCTAGGCTCTGCAGTTTTTATGTCAAGAAGACAAAGAGTGTGCAAGCCTCTTTTTTTATTTTCCTTTATTATTTCATAAGGTGTTTCAGGGAGCCATCCATCGTCATCGAATACTATGCTTGCAGTCCTCCCGAATCTGTAAAGCTCCAGTCCAGTTATTCCTACAGCATTAAGTATTGAAGTGTTATTTATTATTTTTACATCTATCTTTTTATCTTTTGCGCGCAAGAACAAATCAGAGTGGGTTGTAGCTCCAAAAACATCTCCTATTACTAGGAATGAAACATTTTGCTTTTTTGCATTCTCAAGAATCTTGTCCGCACTTGATTCTACTAGGTTTCTGTCTGCAGGAATTACTTCCTTCTCGAAGAATTTCTCTAATTCCTCTTTTGACGAGTTATATATTGATGTGTAGGACTCAAGGAATACAAAATCAGAGTTTCTTACTGCATCAAGTCCCCTTAGTGTTATGTCCCTAATATCTCCAAGGCCGAGGCCAATCATGTATAATGTCATAGCATCACGAAATGTTTTCCAGCTTAAATATTTTTAGAGATTAAACTTAAATAAATATTATTTACTAACTAGTAGATATTTTCAATAAATTATTTAAATATGGATTCTCGCACAACAATATGCCTAACTTTAACATATTCAATTTAGATTTTAGAAAAGAAGATGAGCGCAGCCAAATCTATAAAATTCTCAAAAACAAACTAGAACAATATTTTAACTTATTAGTTTCTGATGATTCTCCTGAAAAAAAAGAAAAAACAAAACACCTTTAC
>CAZOPU010000050.1:0-4691 GCA_964581965.1 uncultured Methanosarcinales archaeon
CTCACTATGACTATTCTGTATTCCTGAATTTGGAGTATGGTACTCCCCTTTCTGTCCATTTCAAAAAATGAATCAGGACGTATTTTTGCTTTTTCTATTATGTCTTTTGAAATATCGTGCATAATATCTTTAGAAAGAATTTCCTCATCAACCTTTTTATATACCCATTCCCCCGGTCTTCCTACTTTAGCCATTGGACTGCAATTTTCCTTTAGATGAACACTCATTGTTTCTTTAGTAAAATATTTCTCTATAATCATCTCAACTTCTTTTTCATCAGGAAACTTGTATAGAAATACAGAAATTCCTTTTGCCTCTGCAACCTTGCTTTGAACAATGTCTGCAGTCATCAAAATCGCATTCTCTCTCAATGCAAGATCTCTTATTAAAGAGTCTATTTCTCCTGATTTCGCAAATTTTATTTCAAAGTCTCCAGGCCTAGAACCCTTGTGCTCTATTCTTATTTCTTTTAGTTCTGCTATTTTTCTAAGCTTTTGGATTTCGTCCAGACCAAGATAACCTGTTTCCTTGTTTTTGTTTGCCTGGCTCTCAAGCTCTGCAAGAACAGCCTCATGTATTATAATTGCTTTTACATCTAATTCTTCCTGTTCTATCATTGAAGAAAGAACTCCCTCAATAATTATGCTAGTATCAGGAACTATTTTCTCAAAGAATTTTTTCCCAACATCCATAGCTATGCAAGAAAATAAGCTAATTCTTAAATTTTACCATATAGCTCAGAGAACAGCCCTCAATACACATAATATTTATTGGACTGATATTAATACGCCGTTAAACCAGACATATATCTTCTGAAAAAAAGTAAGATTGTATAATTCGACGTATGCTGATTTATTAATTCTATAATCTCTTCCCAGTTCATCCTTAAACTCCAAGGTTACGTTAAATTCATTAATTCCATTCTTAAGACTTTTTCCCTCGAATCCGAGCTCGAAATTTTTTCTTTCCTCAATGCTTTCAAATTTCCACTCCTGAGAAAAAAGGCTGTTTTCAATTATTAATCTGGCATCAACAGGTATATTAGATGATTCTTTTTCAATTGAAACATTTATTGAGCCTCTTTCATTGAACATTAATTTTTCTGATGAGGATATTCCCATTGAAACATTGGCTTCATCAAGAACATTGAATCCTAGGAATTCATAAGACTGAGTTCCTCCGAATGCATTTGAGAGCGTTAGCTTCACTGTTGTAAATCCAACTTCCTTAAGAGTTATATTCCTTGATACATTGATGAATTTATCTGCTGCGCATTTATCATCTATGCAAAATGTCCAATATCCATCATAGTCAGTACTGCATCTGATTGTTATAGTATCATTTACATATACTGTGCTTTTTGATGAATTACAAACAAATGCAGGCCCCTCAAGACTTACCTTGCTTTCAGAAATAAAGTCCTGAGCAGCTTTCAGGCTTATCCTCTGTCCATTGCTTGAAGCCTTGAATTCTTCAGTAGTCTCCTTATCATAAGAGTAAACACTCATAGGAAATGTGTAGACATAATTTCTGTTTAGCTCATCTACTTTAACAATCCAGTAAACCATTTTCTCCTCTTTTGGAAGAAGAAGAATATCTTGACTCTCCTTGGATATTGTTTCTATTCCTTCTGTTCTAGCAAGAGTAAGGCTGGCTGCGACATAGTAATTCATGTTGTTCTTAACTACAGCCTTTACAACATTATATGAGTTGAATGCAACATCCTTTTTCATGAATCCTACATCAATTGAAAAATCGTCATATTTTACTGTTCCCTCATTTACAACTTCAGAATTTATTCCCATTTTTCCTGAGGATATATCTATATTCTTTCCCAGCCAGGTATATGTCAAAGCATCTTTGGCACCCTCCCTCTGGTCGTCAAATTTTATATGAGTGGCATCCACATACCCTAACTGATTATATGTAGGGTCAAAAGGAATCCATCCATATTTTGGAAAGTACACCTCAACCCATCCATGAGCTCCCCATTCATTTTCAAATTGAGGATCGTCGCTGTATGCAATTCCAGAAACAAATCTGGCAGGAATTCCTAAGCTTCTGCACATAGATATAAATAAATTAGACAATTCATCGCAAACTCCATATTTATTAGCTAAAACCCATGATGAAGGAAGAGTAGCTTCAGACGTGGCAGAGCTTAAATTGTATGCAATATTTGAATTTACCCAGTCAGCAAGCTTAAAAACAACCACGTATAAATCATCTTCTCCCGCAGCAAGCTTTTCTGCCTGTTTTTTTATATCATCATTTATATCTATTTTTTCAGATGGACTTGTATATTTACCCAATGACGAGTTCAAGCCCTTAAGAGGAAACGTTATTTTGTCATTTACTACAACCCTCTGGGAAGATGTAAATGTATTAAACTTAATTTCTAGATCGAAATCTTCAAGCTTTGTGTATTTAATCTCGAGTGCATTATTATTTATACTTCCTTCGGGGCTTGATTCTGCTGAAATAAGCTTTTGTCTATAATCACTTTTAGGAATCCATGAATAATTTATTATAAGATACTGAAGAGATGGATTTGGCCCGTCTTCAGCAAATATGACTGGAACTGAGACAGTTGTTTCAAGAAAAAGGCTGGGCTTTTCATTCAAATCAGATGCATATCCTGACTTGGAAAGAAATACTATAAATAAGATTAAAAGTCCAAATGTATAAACAACAACATTATAAGTAGCATGTATTGGCTTCTTCACAAAAACGTTAATAATTAAATCTTTTATATATTTTGTTGCTAAGCACGCAAACATAAATTCTTGATTCAGTGGTTTTTTGTAATTTTTATTTTTTAAGAATAATATAACCTACCAGTTTACCTATAAAGGTAATTATCTAGAAAGCTTTAAATAAAAAAAGCATTTCTCAGACAGTATGCCCAGGTCGCATAGCCTGGTATTGCGCAGGATTGCTATATATTGAACCTAACATAAGTGTTAAGAGTTCTATGTGTAAGAAACCTACAATACCGTAAACATCCTGTCCCTTTGGGAGCGTGAGTTCGAATCTCACCCTGGGCGCTTTTATTTTTAAATTAATAAATTCTTAATTTAGATTCTGATAATAAAAGAAGTACATACAAATAAAAAAAATATGAAGCCTAATTTGGGCGAGGTGTAATTTAGGCTTCATAAAAATAAATTGGTACGGAGGAAACAATTAGCCTTTATACAATAACAAGGCATAAGGGGAAATGAAACTATGTTTCATATTCCCCAAGCCTTGGGTCGGGAGCGGGAACGAAAGCCCTTTTATGCCTTGATCTCTTCATCTGAAGAAATTCTATTTCAGAATCAGTAAGGTCTAGGTGATTTAAGTGCTTAAGCTCTGTGTCATATTCCTGAAAATCTTTGTATTCTTGTTCAAGTAAGTTATTTGCTCTTGTTCTTAAAAACATATTTTAACACCCCTCTGTGTTTTTTCCTCTTTACGAGGATAATATTCCATATACTAATAACTATTTAAACCGTGTGAAGCTATCTTCTAGTTTAATCTTTCATAAGTTTTTTAAATTAAAATGAAGAATTATGTATCTAATGCACTTTTATCTATCTCCTGGTCCACAATGGTTTTCAGGGTCGGATTTCATTGTTGATCTCTTCAGTATGTTTATATTGTTACTTATCGCTTTGTTCTCCTGGAAATTCTACTCAATTAACAAAAACAAGAAACATCTTATGATGTTTATATCCCTTGCAATATTAAGTATCTCTTTCGTTTTCAAGATACTGACATACCTGCTCCTATACATGACCACATTCAAGATTCAGGTCCTTAGCGTACTGGGTCAGCTAGTATATTATCTTGAGCCTAGCAATTTCTACTTTTCTATTGCATTCGTACTGTATTCAGTTCTTACCCTTGTGGGTTTTTATCTTCTTTATACTGTTTATGAGCCGAGCATTTCATCTAAGGCAAGCATATTGATTCTGTACTTGCTCTTTATAGTTGCGTTATTCAGCGAGAACGCATTCATTTTCATGCACTTGACCGCTATGATACTCTCCATTTTCATAACCATCTCTCTATGGAAAAATTATAGAAAGAATAGGCTCGTAAGCACAAAGGGATTGGCCATAGGCTTTGGAATTATAAGTGTAAGCAGAATATTTTTTATACTTTCAAATAAATATCCCTCCATGTATGTGTTCGGCGAGATTATTCAGTTTGCAGGATACTTCCTGCTGTTGCTTATTTTTATAGCAATACTAAAAGACGGAAAGAAAGATGGCAAAAAAAAGGGAAAGAATAAAGATAATTGAAGACATTCTTCTGTCTATTCAGCAGAAAAATGGAGAGATAAAACCAACTCACCTTATGTACAAGTCTAACCTTTCCCATACTCAGATGAAGTCTTATCTTGAGGAGCTAGTAGAAAATTCACTTGTGGAAAAGATAAACAAGAAAACGTATGAATACATAATAATAACTGACAAAGGGCGCGAATTCCTCACTAAACTAAAGGAAATGAACTCGTTTGACAAGAGCTTCGGACTCGACTAGTTTTCTTTAATCAAGATTCATTTTGCTCTGGAAAACAGAGAATTTTGTTCCCGGATACTTCTTCTCCATATCATCAAGAATGTTTGTCTTTACTCTTTTCCTGAACTTTATTTTTAGAATACCGCATAGAAGCTCCACTTCTTTCTGCAGAATTACCTCAA
>CAZOPU010000051.1:0-4518 GCA_964581965.1 uncultured Methanosarcinales archaeon
CCTATCATCTATACTAACTGTATTTTTTGTACTCCTTATTTATGGAATGATAGGCGCAGACACTTCATTTATGCACATATATAATTCTGTTGCGGCAATAAGCATCCTAGCAGTAATAGGTGCTGCAACTGCAGATTTAATAGGGAAAAATGAATAAATTAAAATACTAAAGTTTAATTTTTATGGTATTGAAATGACAGATGATAAAAAATACTTGGAAAATTTGGCGCAAATTAATGCAAAATTTATTCAGTCATTAAGAACACTTATAGAGCCTTTTGTCCAAAAGCTTGAGACAATACACAAAAACAACATTGAATTTACTGATGAAGAAAAAAGCAAGTTGCAGCAGTCAATAAATGTAATTAAGCTTTATTCTTCAAAAGAAGCCTCAATAGTAAAATTTTTCAGAAACAGGAATGAAAAAGACATACTCGACGATATAAATCATGAAATTGCAATTGTGATGAGAATATCTGAAGATGCAAAAAATGGCAAGATAGAGCAGTTATACCGAGACTGCGAAGAATTGCAAATGGACTTATTGAAACTTGAGGAAGATATACTATCAAAGAAAAAACCAGCAGCATAATGAATAAAATATTTAACTAAAAATATATTTTTTAATAACAACAAGTAGGGTGATATATATGGATTGGACTTTTGGTTTATTAGGAGGAAAAAAGATTTCTGTCAACAAGGAACTATTGGACAAGGAAATAAATGATATTTCGAGCTTGGATAACTTCAGTGATTTGTTATCAAAGGAGCTAAAAAAGTTAAAGCCATTTATTGATAAATTACAAAAAACTGCATTGAAAGGAGGAAATTTCAGTGAGAGCGACATAAATGTAATAAATGGATATAATGATGTCATATCAAATGCTCTAGTTAAGTATTCAAAAATAAAAGATTCAATAAAAGCAGACAGCAATTATGATAATTTAAGGAATAATAGGCATTTCAGGATAATTACAAAATATCTTGATGATTTAGGATCTGAGGAGAAGAAACTAGGTCTGGCAACAATACATATTGGATCTGCAAGTGAAATTGGAAATAATTTAAAGCGAGCTTCTGAGAATATCAGTGCATACATAGAAATATTAGAGGGAATAAACAATTATGCTAAAAAACTGGAGTCGGAAGTAAACACCAACTAAAAAATAGTTAATTGCTCAGCAGAGGCCTTATGTTAATTAAAGCAGATTTGCACATTCATACTTCTGAGGATAAGGAAGATTCTTTTATAAAATACTCCTCAAAAGATATTATAGCTGAAGCTTCAAAAAGAGGGTTTGGAGTTATTGCAATTACCCGTCACAGACAGGTTATTTCAGATGCTGAATTTACTGAACTTAAACAATATGCAAAAACGAAGAACATTCTTTTAATTAGAGGAGTAGAAGCAAAAATAGAAGAAAAACACGTGCTTATATACAACATCACTCCTGAAGAGCATAGCAAGCTAGAAACATTTGAGGATTTAAGGAAATTAAGAAGAAAAAATAACAACATTTTTGTTATTGCCCCCCACCCATTTATGCCAAAGATGGCACTAACTAAAAACAGCTTAAATGATAAATACTTAGAGAATAAAGACTTATTTGACGCATTGGAGTTCCAGCAATTCTATTCATTTTTTATGAATCCCAACAAAAAAACAGAAAAAATAGGAAAACAGGATGGCAAGACACTTGTAGCCAACAGCGATTCTCATTTCAAGCGTTATTTTGGCATAGTTTACACTCTCGTGGACATCAATGGAAAGCTAACTGAAAAAACGTTTTTTGATGCAATAAAGAAAGGAAAAACAAAAGTTTGTTCTAAGATGAACATATTTTATTTCTTTGGAATGCTATTTAGCTTCCTTATACACGCATTCAGCAAAGAACACTTTAGAAGCTGAAATAAATCAAATAAAATTTAAGATAATTAAATATAAAGATTAGTTTATTTTTACTTTCTGGCCTATTGCTTGTCCTGGCATTCCAGACTCAAATCTTACTCTTAATGCACCTGAATTTCCATGAGGTGCCGCGACAACCCCTAGCATATCCTTTTTCCCTGTATTGTATGCAACCTTTTTTCCTACAAGCTTCAATGCATCTTCTTTTGAGTCTACACCTGAAACCTGCACTATCATTTGATTTTCTGATGTTGAGATTCTTCCTCTCTTAAAATTTACAATTGTTCCTTCCATGAAAATCTGGAATAAATATTGATTTATAAAGGTTGCTATATGTACTAAAATAAGTGTAAAAAGAATAATAAAAACTTAGAGCAAGACATTAAAATAAACTTATTCTGCAGATTCCTTCATTTGAGTTATAATTGACTTTTTAAGGGCATCTTTTCCTGTCCAGTCAAATACTTCCTCAAATACTTCATAAAGGTGAACTACAGGTATTAGTTTTATCTTTTTTAGCTTATCTGCATCTATAACTATGTCCTGTACATTTGTTTTAGGAATTATAACTTTCTCTATTCCTGCTTCTATAGCTGCTTCAACTTTGCTGCCTACGCCGCCTACAGGAAGTATTTCCCCTCTTACTGAAAGACTGCCAGTCATCGCATATGTCTGTTTTATAGGTATTTTCTTTAGTGCAGAAATTACAGATATTGCCACAGCCACACTTGCGCTGTCCCCTTCAACTCCCTCGTATGTCTGGAGGAATTGAACATGCAAGTCATATTTGTCTCTAATATCCTCTCCAAAGTATTTCTTTATTATTGCAGACACATTCTTGACTGCCTCCTTAGCTATTTCGCCTAATTTTCCTGTTGCAATTATCTCTTTTTCCTTTCCAGGTGCAACCTCTGCTTCTATAGGAAGTATTATTCCAGAGTAACTGTCTCCATCCCCTATGACTGCCAAGCCATTTACTCTTCCAACTTGTTTGCCAGTGGTTACTATTACATTATACTCTTTCTTTCTCTCTATGTATCTGTCTGCAAGTTGCTTCTCAAGCGACCTAGATATTAGTTTTGCCTTATTTATATGAGAAACATCCACAACAGCTGATTTTTCATCCAGCGCAATATCTCCAGCTGCCCTTATTAATCCTCCTAAATCCCTCAATCTTAATGTAAGATGACCTTTTCTGTTAGCTTTCCTCTTTGCTTCTTCTATTATATAATCAACAGCCGCTTTTGAGAACGGAGGTATTTTTTCATCACGCTTTACTTCCTGAGCGACAAAGTATGCCAATTTAGTTCTGTTCTCAGGAGTATTTACCATTGTTTCTTTCATGAAAACTTCATAACCATATCCTCTTATCCTTGATCTTAATGCAGGATGCATATGCTTTAGAGTTTCAAGGTTTCCAGCAGCTATCATTACAAATTTACATGGAACTGGCTCAGTTCTTACCATCGCTCCTGCGCTTCTTTCAGATTGCCCAGTTATTGCAAATTTACCTTCTTGTAATGCAGTAAGCAACTCTTGCTGTGTGTTTGGAGCCAGTGTGGCTATTTCATCAACAAAGAGGACGCCCATGTGTGCTTTGTGAATCATTCCTGCAACAACCCTTTCATGTGCAGGAGTCCCTAATCCTCCTGATTGAAATGGATCATGCAAAACATCTCCCAATAATGCACCTGCATGTGCCCCTGTGGCATCATAAAAAGGAGCCTGATCCTTTTTGTAGTTATCAACTATTACTTTTGGAAGTGCAGTCTTATCTCCTACTTTTTTACCGAAATTCAGGAATATGACAAAAATTGCAAGGAATGCCAATCCTCCAAGAAAAAACGCAGCAAACATTATTGCTGCAGGCGTACTTCCAAGCGTTTTTGTATAATAATTTAATGCAAACCATGGTGAAATCATTGCAAGAAGTGCAAGTATAAACAAAACAGTGCCTTGACTTTTAACCATTTTATTGTTCTGTACCCTTGAATTACTGATTAATTCTCTTCCTTTGCCTGCCTGCACAGTCCTTATCAGTGGAAGATTTTCATCATTAGGATTAGGAAATGAAATTATGTCAACAAGTTTTTCTTTTGGAAGAAGCTCTGCCATTGCGAGTCCAAGCATGCTTTTTCCCGTTCCAGGCTCACCAATAAGAAGAACGTGTCTTCTTTGGATACTTGCTTTTTTTATTACTTCTATTGCCTCATCCTGACCTATAACTTGGTCTATTAGCTTCTCAGGTACAGTTATATCTGCAGTTGTTTTGAAATTCAATTCCCCATTAATCATTTTTGCTTTATTGCGATTCTCTGCATTCTTGAATGATGTATCTTTAGATCTATCGTTTTTGGATGCCTTTGAAGAAGTAATACTAGATTTCAGTTTTTTTCCCTTATTGATTTCCTTTTTTGATTTTCTTTTTTTTTCAGCCATTTAAAAAACCCTTCTGTATATGGATTACCTGTTCTTTTTAATAGTTTTTGTTTTTTCAGGGAATACCATAAATATTGCGTACAAGAGAAAAAAAATGTTTTTAACACATATTAATATTTTAAGTTATGGATGACTTTACATTAGAGTTAATTGCACTAATATCTATAATT
>CAZOPU010000052.1:0-4489 GCA_964581965.1 uncultured Methanosarcinales archaeon
TTAATAGGCAGTTTCAGGGTTCTTTGGATGAGATTAGGTTGTCTAATGTTGCTAGAAGTCAGGGTTACATAACTACAAGTTATAACAACCAAAACAATGTTTCTGCATTTATTGCAGTGGGTCCAGAAGAAGAAATCGGTACTGGTTCTCCTGTTGAGGAATGTATTGACTCTGATGGAGACGGATACAGCATTAGTGGTGGTGATTGTGGTGTTGTTGATTGTAATGACCATAATTTGAATGTTTATCCTGGTGCTGTTGATGTTTGTGGTAATGGTGTTGATGAGAATTGCGATGGATCAGATAGTATTTGCTCAACACAGACAGATTTGTTAGTCGACTCATCATTCGATGCGAGTGTAGACAGCAGCGATTTAAGGACTAATTCTGCAATACAGGATTGGTATGAAAGCAGGAATGAGCTGCCTTCATTATTGACTCTTGATGCAAGCAGTGTTGGAGGAAACTCTGGCAAGAAAGCAAAGTTCCAGGGTTCTACTTCAGGAGATGTTTATCTGACTCAGGAATTCAGCCAGCCTCAGACTGGAAGTTTCTCTGCTGAATGGGATATTTATGTTGATGATGTATTATCTACAAGGCTGAATGCAGCAGGATGGATGCTTATCGGAAATGGTGCAAGTCCTAATGCTGACAACACTGAAAGATTTGTCTATATGGCTTTCTATAAGAATAGTGGAGGAACATTGGATTTAATAGCTATAGACAGAGACGATGCTCTTGATAGCATATCTACAGTAACTACTGTTGCAAGTAATTTAAACATGAAACAATGGTACAATATAAGAGTTGATTTGAATCTAATAACTGACACTTATGATATTTATGTCGATGGAATTAAAAAAGCTACAGTGTCTTCAAGAAATGCAAAAGATAATGTTTCATACATAAGCTTTGCTCAATGGGACAATGGCGCTGGAACATTCTATGTTGACAATGTAAAGGCATATTCATCGTCTGCGCCTGCGGCATCATTAATGAGTTTAAGCACATTTAGTGTTGAAGAGCCTGTAACAGAGACAAATATTATTGAAGTTCCTGAATCAGAACCACTTGTAGAGGAGCAGCAGAGCTCAGAAGAGCCTCAGACGCAGGAAACAATGCAGGAATCAGAAGAACCAGTTGAAGAAACTGTTTCAGCAGAGCCTGAATTAATATGCGATGATGGACTTGACAATGATGGCGATGCAGAAATTGACTGTGGGGATTTGGATTGCTCATCTGCTGTGGCATGTATTGATTTATGCGGAAACGGCGTTCAGGATAAAGTAGAATCGTGCGACGATGGAAATCTTTTCAATGAAGATGGATGCTCTGCAATATGTGTCATTGAAGAAAACTGGACATGCTCAGGATTCCCTAGCATATGCTCTCCAATAAATCAGTAGTTTTTTATAATTTTTATTTTATATTTTAATTTCATAGTTTAAGTTTAGTATGAATAAAACATGTGGGATATAGATGAAAAATAAATTATTTATTGTGTTATTTGTCCTCTTTTGCACTTCTTTTTTTATTGGTTGCTCTTCTCAGTCTCCTAAAGAATGCACAGAGGAAGCAAAAATTTGTCCTGATGGCTCCGCTGTTGAGAGAACAGGTCCTAATTGCGAATTTCCTTCTTGTCCAGAAAACAATCAAAATAACTTGATGACAAACGCTTGCACGGAAAGCGACAGGAGCAAAAGCTGCTCTGATGATGATCAACCAGTATGTGGGTGGTTCAATCAAAGTATAAAATGCATAAAATATCCTTGTGCAGCAAATTATGGAAATCCTTGCTGGGCTTGCTCTGAACCTCAGGTAGAATACTGGACTGAAGGTCCTTGTCCGGAGTAATATGTGTTTGAATCTCTAGTTTTTTAATGAGGAAGTAATATGTCATCAAAATTGAAGAAAGCAAAAAATCTTCTTAACAATCAGAATGCAAGACTGGACGAATTAGAGGAAATTGTTGCGGAAATGACTATTGCGTTGATAAATAAAACTAATAATATCGATAATGAATCTAAAGAAAGTTATGTTAATATTATTTCACGTTTAAATGTTAGAATATCAAAGGAAAAGCTAGCCAGAAAAAATGAGGCTGAAGAAAAAGCAAAGGAAAAAACACTTAATAAAGAGTTTTCAAATAAAAAATATAATTCTCAAGTTTTACAGAAAGAAAAAGAAGAACAAATAAAATATAAGAGTAAAAATGATATAAGTAAACTATTTACTCTTCCTAATTCAGCGGTATTTCCAAGGAGCATGGAGAAAAAACATCTCTTGCCTGATTTTCTTCCAAACGATGCAAATAAAGGTATGTTTATATGGCTAGATTACATAAATATGCAGAATACTAAAAAAATATGCTTAGAAAATAATTCAAGAAGAACTTTAACTATGCCTGATAAAACAGAACTAGCGATTGTAGGAAAAATACCTCCGCTATGGGTTGGAGATTTTATGATTCTTGACAGGAAGCAAATTAATTTTTACAAGGCGGTACTGGATGTTAAGCCTGTGCTTAATTTTGAGCGTATAAAAAATTTATTTGAATTCTACATGGCTAACAGTGAATACAGACCTATGCATAAGGGAGAACTTTTCTGGACGAGAATGACTCCTCAGCCAGCAAATAAGCCTAATCCTAATAATTATTATAGTGATAAAAGCAAAAGGATAATGCCTTCAAAGGTGTCTGACTATTTTGTTAAAATTAAGGATTTTGTAGTATTCGTAAATGGAATAAATAATGATGTTCTAAGCAAAGGGAAATCAACGTATGATTTTGTTTACACAGGCACTAATTACAGTGGACGCTCTGGCAGAGGTTTTTATGTAGAAGATTCATTAAGAAAGATTATAGTTGTTAATTTAGGAAAGTATTTGAAGATGGAGCAGGAAATTAAAACATAAATATAATATTTGTTATATTATCTATTTTTTCTACCAAAATTTTATAAACTATATTTTTATTCTTTAACATATGGAAAAAAGGGAGATTTCAGAGCAGACCGTATTGTTTATAAGTATAATAAAATGGGTTGCACTTGCGAGTCTTATAGGAGTAGTTGTAGGATTCACGACTGCAGGATTTGTGCACTTGCTAGATTTTTCTATAGCGAAGATAAGCAAATATTGGTATTTTCTTTTCACAATACCATTATCGATGTTTATTGTGGCCATTATAAAAAAGTACTTTTATCCAAATGATAATATAGAAACAACAAACCAAGTAATAGAATCCATACATAATTCAGAGAAAATATCTTGGAAATCTGCATTGAAAGCATTTTTTCTTCCTATAATAACAATTGCAGGAGGAGGATCGGCGGGAAAGGAGGCGCCGTGCGCGGATGTTGGGGCTGCTTCAGGCAGCATAATTTCAAGATGGATAAATTTTGACGATTCTGACAGGAAAAAACTGATGATTTGCGGCGTGAGTGCAGGATTTGCATCTGTTTTCGGAGCGCCTATTGCGGGAGCCATATTCGGAGTTGAAGTTCTTTTTGTAGGGGGGATGCTATATGAAGTTCTCCTTCCCTCATTCATTGCAGGATTGGTAGGGTACCATGTAGCTTCATCTTTAGGAGTATCTGGTTTTTATCATGCAATCAACGTGGTGCCTGAATTCAACAACTCTTTTTTTATAAGCGTTATTTTTGCAGGAATATTTTTTGGGATTGTTTCCCTTTTCTCAATAAAAACAATGCAATATTTTAGAGAGCTATCTTCAAAAATAAAAATTTGGAGTCCTTTAAAGGCTTTAGCGGGAGGTACTGCAATAGCTATAATTATACATCTTTTTTCTACACAGTATTTAGGATTAGGAATTGACACTATTGACTTTGTCCTCGCTGGAGGGACTATAGTTTTTTACGCTTTTTTAATCAAGTTAATTGTGACTGCAATAACTCTTAATTTTGGAGGAAGCGGCGGGCTTGTAACTCCTGTATTTTTTATAGGGGCAACTGCAGGGTTCTTTTTTGCCTATATATTTCATTTAAATCCTGTTATTTTTGCAGCAATAGGAATGGTTGCAGTTCTTGCAGGTACGGCAAATACACCCATAGCTGCAAGCATATTGGCAATAGAAGCATTCGGACCGCTTGTTGCAACATATGCCGCTATTGCTTGTGTGATAAGCTTTCTTATGACGGGGCACAAATCAATGTTTCCTAATCAAGTTCTATCAATACAAAAATCATCCTCTCTAAAAATAGTTTCGGGAAAAAATCTTGGTCAGGTAAAAACAAAAGTAGTGGTAAGAAAAAAAGGGCTTCTTAAGTATGCGCTAAAAGTCCGTGATGAAGAGGATAAAATAAAGAAGAAGTATGAATCAATATTCAAGAGAGATAAATAGTTTTCATATTGGAAAATTATTTAAGTTTAAAATTATCGGGAAAACTTATGGGTGAGATTTTTTATAAGAGGATAGTTTTGTTTATTCTGGTTTTAGTAAGTTTATTTCTCATTTTAGGAATTTTAG
>CAZOPU010000053.1:0-4473 GCA_964581965.1 uncultured Methanosarcinales archaeon
ATATTTATAAATTTTATCTAGGGATAGCTTGAACAGGCTTATAAAATTTTAATTTAAAGAAAAAAACAGAGAAAAAATATTTTGTTACCATTTTAGGATTATATCAAACGATAATTTTAAAAACAAGGACTATTATTCTATAATAAAATTAGTAGGGTGATATTTTTGGCAAGTAATGAGTTTGTTGATCTTGATGAAATAGTTCCGGGTACTGGGTTTAGCAAAAAGCAGGATGAATCAGTGAAAAAGAAGGAGCCTTCTCCGCAACAGCAGGACAAATCAGAACCAATTAAGGAGGAGCCTCAGAAAAAAGAGGCACCTAAAGAAGAGTCGCAGGAAGAAGTTCCTCCGCAGAAAAAACCAGAGAAGAAATCAGAGGACTCCAAAAAAGAAAGTTTAGCCAAAAAAGAGGAAAAAGAAGCAAAAGTTCCTAAATTTCCAGAGAAACAGGAAAAAGTCGAAGAAAAAAAAGAAAAACCTGTAAAGCCAAAAATTAGCAATGATAAAAAAACATCCTCTAAAGAGATTGAGCATGCCGCGCCCGCTAAGAGAAAAATAAAGAAGATGGTCCTGATAAAGAAAAAAGAGCGCAAAATAGAATCAAAGGCGGTAAGCTCAAAAAAAGAAAAAAAAGAAAAAAAATCTAATGGAAGGGAAACCAACTGGACATTGATAGCTCTATTGATTCTTGCAGTAATAATAATAGGCGTAATTGTTTACATGGCTGTTAAATTTGATTTCTCAGCAAATAAAGAAGACAGGGTCATGGCGGTTGTTAATGGACAGCCGATTTACAAATCTGAGATAACTGAGAGATATAATCTCCTTAAATCAACTCTTAATCCGCTTATAACAGAAGAAAATGTCCTTAATCTAACTATAACTGATAAATTGCTTTTACAGGAAGCAGCCAAAAAAGGAATAACTACATCAAATGAAGAAGTGAGCAATCTAATAAATGAGATAATGTCGCAGAATAATATTAATGAGGAAGAATTGAAGAAGGACCTGGCGTTGAAAAATGTAAGCTACGAGTTCCTTGTAGGAGTATATAAAAACACCCTTACGATAAACAAGCTTGTGGATTCTTACTTCTCAAATATTACAGTTTCAGACAAAGAAGTAAGAGAGTTTTATAATGAAAACAAGGACAACATAAGAATTCCTGACAGGGTTCAGGTAAGGCACATATTGTTTTTGATTGGAAATGAATCTGAAGACAAAGTATATGAGCGCGCAGAGGAAGTTTTCAAGATTATAAAAGAGGATAGGTCTAATTTCTGCGGACTTGTGCTTGAGTATACTGAAGATACTGGAAGCGAAGACTTCTGCGGCGAATACAATTTCTCAGCAGATTATCCTCTTCTGCCAGAATTCCTTGAGGCAGGGTTCTCTATGAAACCAGGTGAGGTAAATATAATAAGAACTCAGTTAGGATATCATATAATTTACAAGGTAGCTAATATACCTGGTTATGTTCCGGAGCTTGCAGATGTAGAAAAAAATCTTAAGCCTGCATTGGTAGAGGAAAAAACTGCAATGGAGCTAAATAATCTTATAGTCTCGTTGAGGAATGATGCAATAATAGAAGTATACAACGAGAGCATTACCACAAAGAAGTTTAATGAGATTAATGCTGCGGAGACTTCTCAGGAAGATAAATCTCCTGAAGAAAATCCAAGCGAAGATGGAAATTATGTAGATAATATGAGTCAGGCATTGCCAAAAGGATCTAATGGAGAGCTTATAAGCGATGTATCTAAAGAAGTGCTAAATACACCCAAATCCAAGAAAATGATATTGGCAAATTGCCTTAATGACAAGGGAGTGAGGATGTTTACTGCTTCTTGGAGTCCGGATTCAAAAGATCAGCTTGCATTGTTTGATGAGTATGCGTCAAGCCTTAGAATAGTCGAATGCGACCCTGAGTCAGATGGTGCAGATTTAGAGGAGTGCTCTAAGGTACTAAAAAAGCAATATCCTACTTGGCCAACATGGCAGATTGAAGAAGTACTTTATGAGGGAATCCAGTCTTTGGGTGCTCTTTCAAGGTACTCAGGATGTCCATATTAAACCCAAAATGGCTGTTTAGCTAAAAAAGAAGAGTGGCAAAACAAAATAAAAAGGGCATATTTTTCTTATTTTTTATTTTAAAGCTTAATTAACGCTTAGTTTAAGATAATAAAGATAAAAAATAAATATTATTGATAAATAAACCATAAAAGCGAGTATATAGGATATTTTTTTTTAATAAAGCAATATTTATATAATTAATAATGTTTCTAATACACAGTAACCCGACACGAGAGTACTCAATGGAGCTTAAGGCGAAACCTCGAAAGAGGCACCAGAAATGGTGACCGAGCAATGAGCTTGGGAGTTAGTGTCTCGGGTTTCATAGTCACAAATCATTTAGAACAGATTAATTATTGATTATCACTATCATTAAGGGCGTTGCTCTTAGTTTTAATAAATAACCAACATATTATATCGTTTGCCTGCAGCAAACGCAGACAAATACTTGTTCTAGATAATTTGACTGTAAACTAAATAAAACAAAAAACAGAAATACAGAGGAATTAAAATGGCAAAAATAGCACAAGTTGCAGCAAAATACATTATTCATGCAAAAATAAACATAGATGGAATTGTAGACAGACCTGATGTCATAGGCGCAATATTCGGCCAGACAGAAGGATTGCTTGGAGCAGACCTCGAACTAAGGGAACTCCAAAAATCAGGAAGAATAGGAAGAATAGAAGTAAATGTAGATACTAAACAAGGTAAAACAGCAGGAGAGATAATAATCCCCAGCAGCCTTGACAAGGCAGAAACAAGTATTGTTGGAGCAGCAATAGAAATAATACAGAGAATAGGTCCCTGCAATTCAAAGATACAAGTTTCTAATATAGAAGATATAAGAATAAGCAAGAGGCACACAGTAATAGAGAGAGCAAAGGAGCTTCTAAAGGATTTAATGGACAACTCCATGCCTGATTCGCAGGAGCTTTCTGATGAAGTTGCAGCTTCCGTAAGAATGATGGAAATAGTAGATTATGGAAAAGACAAGCTTGCGGCAGGACCTGCGATAGCAGAAAGCGATGAAGTAATAGTTGTAGAGGGAAGGGCTGATGTCCTTAATCTGCTTAAACATGGATTCAAGAATGCCGTAGCAATGAATGGAACAAGTGTTCCAGAAACAATAGTTGAGCTAGGAAAAGAAAAAGTACTCACTGTTTTCGTAGATGGAGACAGAGGAGGATTACTAATAATACAGGAACTTCTTGCAACAGTGGAAATAGACTATGTAGCAAGGGCTCCAGATGGAAAGGAAGTTGAAGAGCTTGCAAAGAAAGAAATTCACAAGGCCATAAGGTCAAAGATAACTGCAGAGCAGGCAAGGCTTGACATAGGTTCCGGAGCATATAACGTTGACGGTAGCAATAGGCGGCCTCAGCAGATGCAACAGTCTCAAAGGGAAGACAGGAGAGACCAGCAAAGGGATATGAGAAGGTCAAATCAACCATCTCAGATGAATCAAAGACCTTCACAGGCACCTCCATTTCAGAGACCTCCTCAGGCACCTCCACAGCCAAGAGCCCAAAAGAAAGCTTCAGAGCAGGAAATGGAGAAATTCGAGGAAATGTTAGAGGATATGATAGGAACAAGGGGGGCATACATACTAGATGACAAGCTTAACATCCTTGGTAAAGTTCCTGTAAGTGAGCTTCAAAGCACAATCAAGAGCCTCGCATCAGGAATATATGCAGTTGTATTTGACGGAATAATAGACAAGGACATAATGTCTGCTGCAGAAAGAGCAAACATATCTTTTCTAATAGGGATGACTTCACAGGCTCAGTCTAGCTCTGTAACTGTCTTGACAGCTAATGATTTCTAACTGAATTATTTTTTTATTTTTTATCTTCGGTATTTCTGCTTTAGTACACTCTACTTCGAATACTAAGTATTCTGGGCGTGGTTCTTCACTGAAAGGTTCCATTTGGTAACTAATGTATTCTTCCACGCTTTCTTGGCCTTATTTACTGAATACATATATACTATTGTTTAGCAAGGATATATCTAATGTTTTTAATGAGCCGGGGCTTATTCTTGCATAAGGGATAAGTGCTCTTCCCCGTCCGATTTGAGGAGGCATCATCAAGTTTAATTCTTTAAGATCTATGTCCGTTGCTTTTTTCTGCTTTAAACCTTCGAAGAAATCCATCACATCAAGAGTTAATTCAGACTCTTTAAAGCAAGAAGCTATATCTTTGATTAGATGCATTTTTTCAGAAATTTGATTGTATCCTATTACCATTCCTCCTGTTGCAATCCAACGCTTATCGAATGCGCTAATTTTTTCTAGAATATATAAGGTATTTTTATCTCCGCTCAGCTCTAGTAAAGCAGAGTAATCATCTTTTGTTGTGATTGAAATATTCACTTTAAATATAGAATCTGGAAATTTTA
>CAZOPU010000054.1:0-4442 GCA_964581965.1 uncultured Methanosarcinales archaeon
ATATTAAAAAAAATATATTTTAAGAAATATATATTAAAATATATAATATTCAAACATTTCACATCATCACGCTCCAAAAATACATTCATTGAGCAATTTTGCCCGATGCTGGTAAGTGAGGCCAGAAAAGGTAGTAACGCTCAAAAATACCTAACTTGGAGGGGGAATAAAAAAATGGCATACGGAAAGGGAAATCAGGAATACCAACCTGAAGTTGAGGTTGGACAAGCGAACATCAAAGTCATCGGATGCGGTGGCGCAGGAACAAACATGACAAATTGGTTGTTCATGAAAGGCATACAGGGTGCCGAGATAATTGCCTGCAACACAGATCAACAGCATCTAAACATAATAGAAGCTGATAGAAAATTCTTAATTGGTAAGGATGTAACAAGAGGTCTAGGATGCGGCGGATTCCCAGAAAAGGGAGCAGAAGCAGCACAAGAAAGCATGGCAACAATAAAAGATGCATTGAAAGGATCAGATATGGTATTTGTTTGTGCAGGAATGGGAGGAGGAACAGGAACAGGTTCAGCTCCAGTTGTAGCACAGGTTGCAAAAGATGCAGGAGCAATAGTAATAGGAACAGTCACAATGCCTTTCAAGATTGAAAGAGCAAGAGTAGACAAAGCAGAATTCGGCCTGCAGCAGCTAAGAAAAAACACAGACACAGTAATAGTAATTGATAATAATAGGCTAGTTCAGATTGCAGGAAACCTGCCAGTACAGCAGGCATTTGCAGTTGCAAACGAGCTTGTAGCAACAATGATAAAAGGAATTGTTGAAACAATTGCAGTACCTTCTTTAGTAAATCTTGACTACGCAGATGTTAAAGCAATAATGACAAATGGAGATGTTGCAGTAATAGGTGTTGGCGCATCAGATACAGCAAACAGGGTAGAAGAGGCAGTTAAGGGTGCATTGTCAAATCCACTTCTGGACATTAGCTATGATGGCGCATCAGGAGCAATAATCCATGTTCACGGCGGACAGGACTTGACACTTGATGAAATCAGCAGAGTAGGAGAAATAGTAACAGAAGCTATGGATGCAGATGCAAACGTTATCTGGGGAGCAAGAGTCTCAGATGAAATGAAAGGCAAACTAACGGTCATGACGATAATAACAGGAGTCAAATCCCCTTGGATTCTTGGAAAACCATCGACCAAACATGTGGAATCAGCAAGACAGAAGCTGTCTTCTGAGTTAGGTATTGAAATAGTAAGATAAGCAGTTTATGAGGTAAAGGTGCCATCCTTTACTCTCAATTTTTTTTATTTTCTCAATTTGCCTTCACGATTCTCAGCAACCCCCAAAAAGCTTACCGTGAAGGCAACTTCTTTTATTACAACTTGAGCGTCCGTTGACGCCGCACTAGTGTTCGTTTTCTCCTCACACCGTAATCCCTTACAGCAAATTTTAATAGAATAAGTATAAAAAAAGTTTAGAATGAATTTTTAGTTTATTATTTTTTAATATACTTTCTTGATTTTACGAACCAGTTCTCGAGCTCTTTGTCGAAGTCTGTGTTGTATCTGTGGGCAATCTGCATTAGTAGTACAAGAAGATCTGTCAGTTCATGGTCAACTATTTCTTTCTTCTTTTCTGCTTTCTCCAGGATTGAAACTTCTTCCTTTATCATTTCTATTAGTTCGGAGAACTTTGTCTTATCAAAGCCTGTTTTCCTGTCAAATTCCTTTACTTTCTGCTGGAGTTCTTTGAAGTTCATTTTAGTCTGTCCCTACATTTGTTCCATTGTCTTTCATTTCATGGCATGCAAGAACGTAAAGAAGGTCTGAGAGCCTATTTATGTATTTGTAGACTTCAGGGCGTATTTGCTTCTTTTTTAGGAATGGAGTCATGTAAACCTCTAGTTCTCTGCATTTAAGTCTTGCGTCGTTCAGTCTTGCAGAGCTTTCTCCTCTGAAACGGACAAAATAAGATTTTTTCTTATCATATTTGTCTATGTGCTTTTCTATTATTCCTATGTCTGCATTGGAAATTTCCCTCTTTATGTTTTTTCCAGGCTTTCCTAGGCTTAGCTCCCCTGCTGTTTGCCATAGTTTATCTTGGATGTGGTCTATAATTGGAAGAAGCGACTTGTCTTTTATGGTATCAAAAGAAAGATCCAGGCTTCCTTGCAGGGCATCAACTTTGCTTACTAGTATTATCCAGGGGTCGTCTTTTGGAACTCTTTTCCCGTCGTATCTTGATGTTTTTCCCTCATCGCCTGTTTTTGTATAGATTTTCATTTTATCACCTTCATTTTTTTGAGAGTACTTAAAACTTTCTTTGGATTGCCATATATTATTGTCCATTGTGTCATTTCAGTAAATCCTTGTTTTTTATACCAGGATAAAGGAAAATCTCTATCTTTGAAGGTTAGAAGGTCAAAACTTTTAACATTATGATTTTTGATTGCGAGGACATACAATTCTAGAGATAGTTGTTTACCTATTCCTTTTTTTTGATAAAATGGGTCTACAAAGAGTTCTCCATCAAACAAATGATTGCCATCTACCCAGGGTTTTATGCCTGCAAAGAATCCGCCTATTAATTTATTTTTTGTTTCAGCAACTAAACATAAATCTGGTTGTTTTTCGTAGAAGTATTTTAACATATTGTATGCAGTTTTTGACGTCCAGTATTCTCCAACGTCGAAGTATGTGTATACTTTCACGTATATTTCTGAAAGAGATTTCAAATCCGATGCTTGTGCTTGTCTTATTTTCATATTAGTGATTTATTTCTTCTCTTTTTCTATTTTTTGCTTTCAAAAAGCTAAGTTTAGTTTATGAGAATATGCAGGTACTTTAATGACTGTATTTGTTGAAAAATAAAAGAAGCTCCACGGCGGTTTGTAGGGGAGGGTTGAGAAAGAATTGCCGGGAGCTTTCTTTGAGTGTGAGTTATCTTGTTTCTTGTTTTTTTATGTTGAATGGCTTTGGGGGTCTTCTTAGCTCTTGGAGCCACATTAAGCCGACTTTCATTAGGTTTTTGTTAAGTTTCTCGCTTACTTTGTATGTTTTTTTATACATGTCATAATCTATCATTCCCATTGTTTTCATTGGGGTGAGGATTCTGTCATAAAATTGTCTTTTGTTGTAGGATATGGTGACTGGTTTTTTTCTTATTGATAGTGGGACTGTTTCTTTTGGCTCTATTACTATGCCATCGTGGAGAGCAGTTGCGAACATACTCATCTCGGTTTTTCCTATTTCGCCACCTCTTAGCTTCATTTCCTCAAGGAGCATATTCGCAACAACTACTTGTTGACTTGTCGAAAAAATGACCTCGAATATGTTTTCTGGAAGGTTGTATTGGTCAAATAATATTACCATATCATACCTAATGACGCAACTAATATATAAATGTTTCGATTTGTATACATTTTAGTATACTGGTGGTGCTTATTGGTCAGAATTGGACGTTGTTTTCAGGAGTCATCTTTAATAAGTTTTAAATATAATTTAATCTCGACGAAATTATGAAAATATTGGCTTTCTGCGACCTCCATGAGGATTATGGTGCTGCTGACTTCCTCGTCAAAAAAGCAGAGGATGTAGATTTAATTTTATGTGCAGGAGACATAAGTGTATTTGAGAATGGAGTAGAGGAAGCAATAAATTTAATGGATTCATTTGGAAAAAAAGTATTGCTTGTGCATGGAAATCATGAATCAGAGCATCTTATGAAAAGATTATGTGAAAAAACCAAAAACGTAATATTTATTCACGAGAAGTATTTTGTTTTTGAGGATGTTGTCGTAATTGGCTATGGTGGCGGGGGATTTACAAAAGAAGACGAATCTTTTTATAGAATGGGTGAAAAACTAGGTCCTATTATAAAAAACTATAGGAGATCTATTCTGCTAACTCACGCACCTCCATATAATACAAAAATAGATGAAATGCATGGACGTGCTCATGTGGGAAATAAATCTATAAGGAAATTCATAGAGAAATATCAACCTTCAGTTGCTGTATCTGGACATATCCATGAGACATTCAAGAAAGTTGATAAGGTTGGGAAAACCGTCGTTGTTAATCCAGGTCCAAATGGTGCTATTATTTATGTCTAAATTATTGGAAATCGCTCATTTTGTATTTTATTTTTGAAGATTCATCTGTTTGTCTTTGTGTCTCAATTATTTCAGCTAATTCTGTGATTGCATTACTAGATTCTTTTAAATAGAATTTTTGTTGGTATCCTTTTATTCTTATTGTTGTTTTGTATGTTATTGTTTCATCTGATGAATCTTTTTTTAATATTGAATTAAAGAGCTTTTTAAGTCCGGTTGGTTCCTCACTGCTTCTCACTTTTTCAGATATGCTAAGATGAACGCTTTGATTGGAAAATGATTGTTCTATGTCTGCATTTTTACCTTTGTTTTCATTATCATTGTGTTCATATACGCGGAGGAATTCTCCAAAATATTTTTG
>CAZOPU010000055.1:0-4170 GCA_964581965.1 uncultured Methanosarcinales archaeon
CTCAATACCCCATTGCTTAGATTTCCAAATCCCATTAAAAAAAATAAAACGACAACTAGAAGGACAACAATAAGCCAATTATCTTTTATTTTAATAAGCTGATCCTTAAAACCCATAAAATCACCTCTCCTTTACCAAATTTAATAATACACTATATAAAAATTACTAAATATATACTAAAATAGATTAGAACAAACAAATATCTAAACTACAAATGAACTAAATACAATCAAAAAATAAAAAAAATATTAGAAAATTATTTGTTGACGTTGAACATCGCACTAAGATCAACATGCGCTTCTTTCATCAAGTTAGCCCTCGGGTCAGGCGTATGATTGATTACTGCACGAGCGGGTTGTGCCTGTTGCTGTGCCTGTACAGCCTGTTGAGAAACAGGTTGCGCAGCCTGCACATTTTCAGAAAATGTCTGCACATGTTCCTGTGCAACTGCAGGCTTTGCTTCCTGATGATTTGATTGTGTTTTCTGGGCATTGCCAAGTAAAGATGCAAAGGCCATTTGAGCAGAACTCTGAGCACTCAAGGGTGCTTGAGTTGAGTCTATTGGTCTTTGCATTGGTGTACTTGGTTTTTCATGCACAGGTGCCTGACTTGTCTGTACATGTTCTCTTTGAGCAGGCTGACCAAATGCCCTTGGGCTTTGCCCTGCCTGCATTGCAACCGGTTTGGCTTTCGTTTCAACGATTTCCTGGGAAATAACTTCCTCAAATTCATTCTCCAGGACAAAAGGATCCTTCTCCTGTGCAGATTTGTCTTCCTGAACATCACCGAAAATGAATTCCTCTTTTTCCTCGATTTTACTGGGTTTTTCCTGCACAGAAAAAGGTTCTTGAACATTAGTTATTTTTCTTGATGAGCCGAATGCATTGCTTACCCTAGGATACTCTTCTTCTTTTTCCTCAACATGGGAAACATGTGCATTCATTGTTGCACCTTCTTTCTTTTGATTAAAGTTTTGAGTAACTTTCTGGCTTGTCTTCGACATCATCATAGCCATCCTAACTGCTTCTGTTTCAGAAGATGCAAGCCCAGAGCTTCTTAGTGTCTGCGCAACTTTCCTTATTGCCTCATCTTTTACTTCTTGTATCGCATTCATTTTATCACCAAGTACATATTGTATTTTATCTACCCACAATCTAAAAATAGCTAAAAATTGTATGTGAGTATACATTTAGATATACTGGAATATATAAATGTTTTGTTTTTAGAGAATAATAATGTTTAATAGTTCAATTAAATATATTTTAGAAAGACATCTATACAAAGATTATTATTAACAACATATAAAAACCTAAATAAAAAATAACTAAAACCTCAGCCATCAAACCTTAATTTTCCAGAGGTTCTCCATTCAGAAACATATTTTCCATTAGACCCATCCATGGCAACGGAAAGCTTCTCTATGTTTATAGTGAACAAAACACCATCCTCCAATTTAGCAATAGCATATTTTGCCCTAACAAGCTGTTTTTCATATTTCATAGCATATCTCTTGTCCGGACTATATGCAATAGAAGGATCCGCCTTTGGATGCACATGAGGAACTTCTATCTGATTTATAATGTCAATGTCATGCTGAAGCTTCAGAAGCCTCAATAAGCCTATAAGCTCCCTCTCAGACTTAATTTTACGGAACATATTATCACCCCAACAATATCCAAGCAGAATATTCAAATAACTAGTATATATACTTTATTTTTTTAAATCATTTCTCCTGCAAATGAAAACAACATCCTTGCAGCCAGTAGAATCAACTCTCTTAATTACCTCAAACGACTCACATACTTTCCTCTCAATATAATCAAAACCAGCAATGTTCCTTAGCAAAGTAAATCCAAACAAACCAGATGACTTGCAAACTTTCTTAATTTCCTCAAATGCAAGCTCAAAGTCTTTGAAATGATGCAAAGCCGAGACGCAAATAACTGCGTCAAAAGACTCCTTTTCATAAAAAAACGAAAGCTCCTCTGCAAACCCCACTTTTATCCTTTCTTTCTCCTCGGGAAATTTATCAAGAAAAACATTAACCATTCCTGGAGACGGCTCTATCCCATACATATCCCATTTAAAGTAATAATAAGAAAAAAAAGTTCCACAGCCAACATCAAGGACCTTTGAATCTTTTGCCAACATCATATTATCCTTAATCAACCTGAACTTTTCTCTTTGTTCATCCAAATAAAGCCCATCGTACCCCTTTGCAATACCATCATAATACAAGACTACATCGCTTTTTTTATTCTTCATCCAAAAAAAGAAACAAACATAGTATATATTATTTTTTAATTAAATAAGAAATACGCAAAATTCACAACAAAGAAGAATAATATAGACAATTTATTCAATCAAAATATTTATAAATTAACCAAAAAGCCTCAAATGCTTCAATGATAAATAGGATGAGAGGATTTATTGGCAGGTTCTTCAATAAGTCAAATAAACACAAAGGGAAACTGAGACTTGGACTGTACGGCCCACCTAATGGAGGCAAGACTACTCTGGCGAATAAAATATGCAACGATTGGCTGGGAGAAGAAATGGGCGCAGTATCAAGCATAGCTCATGAAACAAGAGAAGTCCAAGTAAAAGAAGAGATACAAATAAAATCAAAAAATCATGAGTTGTCATTCAACCTTGTAGATACTCCGGGAATAGCCACAAAAATAGACTTTGAGGAATTCATAAGAGTAGGAATGAAAGAGCCAGAGGCTAAGGAAAGAGCAAAGGAAGCAACAAAAGGAGTTATAGACTCTATAAAATGGCTTAACAGCATAGATGCTGCAATAATAGTCCTTGACTCCACCCAGGACCCATATAGCCAAGTAAACATAACAATAATAGGAAACCTTGAAGCAAGAAAAATACCTGTATTAATAGTTGCAAACAAGATAGACCTTAAAAAGGCAGACATAAAACGAATTCAATCAGCGTTTCCCCAATATGAAGTTGTAGGAATAAGCGCGAAATTCGGGAAGAACATAGAGGAATTCTATGAAAAACTGTTCTACATAACAGCATAGACAAAGAGAAAAAAATGCCACATCAATGTATTAAATGCGGAGCACTCCATCAGAACACATCAGATGTACTTATAAAAGGATGTCCCAACTGCAACTCAAAGATGTTTTTCTTTGTAAAAGACTCAGACATAAACAAGGCAAAAGAAAGAGCAGAATCACTCACAGAAGACCAGAAAGCAGAAATTGAAAATGACATCTACGACATAATAGGTGCGAACAGAGACCAAGATGCGCCAGTAGTGCTTGAGTTTGAGAGCATAAGCGTTATTGAGCCAGGAAAATATGAGCTGGATGTAGTTAATTTGTTCAGGGAAAACCATCCATTAGTCTATAAACTTGACGAAGGAAAATACATGATAGACCTCGCAGAAACATTCAACAAATTCAGGAGCGCCAGGCCAGAGATACTAAGGGAAAACAAGTGAATAATTGCTAGCACAAGGAAAAAATTTATTAATTTCTTTTTAATGTTAAACATAATGGAAACTCAAAACTCAAGCTTAACTGAATACCAAGAATTGTGCAAGGTAACAGCAAAAAAATTCGAGACTCCTGAAAAAGAAATTCTCACCTGGGGCCTTGGAATTACAGGCGAAGCAGGCGATGTCGCATCATGCATCAAAAAAACATTCGCCCACGACAACGACCAAAGAGAAGGCATACGCGAGAACATAGGAGATACATTATGGTATGCTGCAATGATATGCAATTTCTTCCATTGGGACATGCAAGAAATCCTAAACGAAAATGTTGAGAAACTAAAGAAAAGATATCCTGCAGGATTTACGCTCGAAGACGCAAGAAGAAACGGCACAATGATAGACTGGAACAAAAAATAATCATCAGTCAATCTAAAAGATACATAGTAAAAATGACACTTTTATTTTTGAAAAAGACCATAAAATAAAAATTTATATAGAAATATACTTAAAATAACAATATGATTCAGTTGACTGCTGCTTTTATAATTTCACAAATTGCAATGTTTATCGCGATAGGGTTTGATTTTTTAAGTTTACAATACAAAAAAAGAGAATATACTTTTTTATGTTTAATTATTTCTGCGAATTTAATTAGTGCACATTATTTTCTACTAAATAAAATTACAGCAGGAGTTATTATTCTTATTTCA
>CAZOPU010000056.1:0-4076 GCA_964581965.1 uncultured Methanosarcinales archaeon
GCTTTGAATATGTATTTTCTAACTGCTTGTCATCGTTTATTATGTTGTTAACTGAATCCACAAGCAGGTTTATTTTTCCGTATATGTAGTCTACCATTCCTTTTAATTCTTCTGCGGCTGGCTTTTCATTTGTTAATTCTAGCAGTTCATCAAGTACTTCACTTAAGAAATCAAGCCTTTCCATTTTGTCTTTTATGTAATTGTCATCATTAAGCAGAATAAAGTCTTTGTTTTGAGTTTCTAAGTCGATGATGGATTTCATATCATTTTTTATTGCATCTATTTTTGTGCGTATGCTCAGAAACTTGTTTTCCAAATCAGCGAGCTTTGCTTCTTTTAATGCTGCCTGGTCCGAAGAAATAAATTTCTTGAGCTCTGCAATATCATTTTCGCAGCCAAGCAAAAGATTGAAAATTTCCTTGTTTAATTTAATAGAATCCTCTTCCGAGCTTACTATTGCTGGCTTTTGCCTCTTGAATAGTGCTTGTATGCCCATCTTTAGATTAGTTTCCTCAAGTTTTCAGTTAGTTCAAGAAAAACCTCTAAATTTATGGTTTCCCCTCTTTCTAATATTCCCTTCATGGTTTTGAGTTTAAATATTTGTTCATTTTCAGGAAATTCTCCTACGGATCTGAGCTCTTCCAATGCACTTGTTACATCTGAGGGGACTTTATTGAATTTTTCCTGGTAACGGTTCATTATTTCTTGGTCAAGTGCAGGCTCAATGTCCATTATTATACTCATGAAGAATTCATTATCAGGGGAAGGGGCTGCTTCGTTTTTTTGACTACTCTCAGTTATAATATCCTCAGAATCTGTGGTTTTTTCTTTATTTCTGTTTTGGCTCTGGTCAGAGGATAGAATAAAGTCATCATTATCGTCCAGTATTATTATTTTCTCGCTAAGTTCTGAAGGGTTATTTTTAACGGGCTCATTTGACTTAAGGAGAGGGAGATTTTTTTCATCAACGATATTTTCTATTTGAATGTGCGTTTTAGGATTTTGGTTTTCTTTTTCAAGTTTATTCATTTCAGTTTGGGTGTGCTCTTTTATTAACTCTGAAAGTGGCAAGTCTATATCTGTTTCAGATGTTATTTTTATTTCCGGGCTCTGGGTAGAAGGCTCATAAATTAGCTTAGGATCTGGTTTTTCCTCTTGTTTTATGCTAGTCTCAGACTCCTGATTCCTTTCACATATTCTATCCACAAGAAATAATTTGTTTTCTGACTTGTTTGTTAAGAATAATATTCTTAAATGAAGTTTTGCAGATATAGATAGCCTTTCGGTAATTCTTGCAATATCTAGTATTTGCTGAGTTCCTAGTTTCTGGGCCGCACCTTTACTTCCCAGATTTCTTTTTATTAGAGTGCCTGATTTTAAATTTCTTAGGAGTATGTGGCTTTGATGACTTATTTCTTGTTGGGCTATTCCAAATGTTTCCTTTGATATGCTATAATGGTCTTTTTCTATTTTATAGGTTATATCTGGAAGCCCTAGATGTGCAGTTAAAGGTATTTCATAGTTTCCTATGATTCCTTTTGAGTAAGCTTCTACTGTGCAGTCTGGCTGCGAAAATGCTTGTACTATTATACCTGTTGTGAATTCGCCTATTCCTTTAGATTCCCTTAGCTTAAGGTGTTCTGGGGAATATAATGACAACCAGCAGGATTTTAATCCATTAAGAAAACTGTCAAATCCTTGTATATTAAATAATATTCCCAAGAATTTTTCTGATTGTAAGGTATAATTTGGACTTATTATGAGGTTTACTATTGGCTTATCTTCTTTGAGAAGTGCCTGGGCATCATGCGCGTCTATTGGACTTAATGCCTCATACGCCTCAAAAAGATCATCCTTGAATTCTTCAGGTATTATTGCAGATTCAAATAATTGTTTTATTTTGGAATATGACTTTTCAAGTGAATCATCTGTTTTTTCTTCAGAATTTAGTATTTTGTGTATTTCGAGAGTCAGCTTGTTTTGAAGGAGAAACTCGTAAAACAATGAATTTGGGATTATGAAAGTCAAAGGGGCGGCTAGTTTTTGTTTGTATGCATTACTTAAGTCTAGGGCTCTTAAGCCAACTTTGTTTATGTCTTGTTCACTTATTGAGTTTAATGTTAAAAAATGGTTCAACTTAGTTCACCGTTGTAATGTATTTTATCTGAAAGCAGAATATATAAAACTTTCCTATGTACTAATGTAGTTATTCATTATATTGGGTTTTGGGGTTGTATTAGAATTAATGGATATTATAAGATGTTTGCAGAGGTTTTTTAAGAATGCTCTTCTTTAACTGCATCTTTGCGCTTAATTACAATAATGTTTCTTGTAAGGCTTTTATGTATGTAAATCTTGAAGTTATACAGTCTTATCCAATTCGGAGGAAGAGAGTATTTGGTGTTATCCGGAAAGCATATGGTCATTTTTTTAGTTAACAATGAATAATGCAGCAAAAAGTTTCTTAAAAGAGTCTCCAAGGGCTGCTTTAATTTAGAACTTTTTCCATAAGGCAGGTCCGTGATGACACATTCTGTTTCATTTGTCCAATTTAAGGCATCTGCAACATTAAGTCTTATGTTTCTCTTAGCTTCTTCATTATCTATATTTATTTTTGCGCGGGCTATCATTTCTTTGGATATATCTATGCCTGCTGCATTTATCCCTATTAATGCTGCCTCCAGAAGAATTCCTCCCGTTCCGCAGAATGGGTCAAGTATTTCTTTTTCCGCGCCTGCAATATTTATCATTGCCCTTGCCAGCTTAGGATTTATGGCTGTGGGGTGCAGTATTGGCCTTAAATGGGCCTTGCGTTTTTCGAAAGAATTGTTATTTGTCCATAATTTTAGTCCTGCAAGTGGTTTAATAGAATTTAGAATTGTAAATTCTATGTGGGGCTGGCGCATGTCTGTTTTGTAGAAGCCTAAGTTTGAAAGCTCTTTTGCGAACTCACTTATCTTTTTTTTATTTTCTTCTTCATCGGAAAGGGCTATATTTCTTATGGAAATTTTAAATTTTGGCTCTTGTACGTTATTTGTTAGTTCTTGTACGAACTGGCCGCTTTTAGAAAAGTCTTTGCATAATATGAATTTTTGAGAGTTATTAGTTGCGGTTCCTATTACTATATATGCTTCTTTTGTTAGGGCTAATCTGTTTAGCCAAGTATTTAGCAAATAAATTATTGTTTGTGCTTTTGGATGTTGGGGATTTTGTTTTTTTTCAATCTCAAGAATTAGCAAATTATTTATACTTTCTGATGATATTAATTTAAAATATATTTTACAAGACTCTATTGCTTCCGCTTTACTCATGAGTTGGTTTATTTTTGATAGTAATAGGCCTATTTTTATTTTTCCGCTAGGTGCCTCTGACATAGGAGTTTGAAAGATGAGTTGTTTAATATGCTTTTGCATTATATATAAAAAATTACTGTTTCATTTATGAAATACTGTTTCAAAAAAGAAAAGTTTAAATATAGGGTTTAATATTAGCAAATTCAATGGATAAGAAACTTGTTCTGGAAAAGCTTTTTGATAAGAAAATGATAAAAGTTTTGAGACTTTTGATTAACAATCCAGGTAGGGAATTTTACTTAAGGGAAATGTCCAAGATTACAAAAGTATCTCCTGCTACAACATATAGAATAGTTAAGACCCTAAAGGAACTTGAACTTGTCCAGGAGAAGAAAAACAAGTACTTGAAGCTTTATTCTGCAAATCAGAAAAACCTTTCTATTTTCCAGGACCTTCTTGAAGACAAATCTGCAGCTTTAAAGGAGTTTGTTGAATTTGTATCTAAAATGCAAGGGGTTAAACAGGTTATTCTTCATGGTGATGAAGAAAAGGACAAGGCAAGTATTATAATAGTTGGGGAGGGCTCAAGTCAAGAACAAATATCTTCAAAAGTAGTTGAAATAAAGGAGCGTTTTGCATTTAATATAATTTACATGTTTTTGTCACCAGATCAATACAGTCAGATGTCTTCAATGGGTTTGTTTTCTGGAAATAAAGTTGTTTTATTCTCGACATAATTAAATATAAAATATGTTTTGTAAAATAATATTAAATTTATATATT
>CAZOPU010000057.1:0-2930 GCA_964581965.1 uncultured Methanosarcinales archaeon
AAAAAGCAAAACGAAAAAATCCGCGAAAATAACCACAATATAAAAAACACAAAAAATTCACAAATTTTTTAAAACAAAAAGCATTCCTTAAACTAAAAGTCAAGGACATTATTTGCGGTAATTATCGCTTTTTATACAGTCTGACTAAATTGCACATACAAAAAAGAGCCAACTCAAATAAAGGCTCATAGAATATAATAAAATGAAACCAATCAAAATAAACGACAATTATAAAACATTTCTCCAAATAGGAGCCCTCGCAGCATTAGTTAGCATAGCAAGTACTCTAAAAACCATTTATTCTTCATCGTATTCAGAATCGGTTGACAAAAAGAAATCAGAAAATACAATTTCAATCAATACAAATAATGAGCAGGAGATTTGGCTTCAAATATACAACTTTGTGTCTAATATAACATCACCAATAGACAACATAACTACTGGAAACTTTGACAATATAAAACTACCGGGAGAAAAAAAGATAAAATCCTCATACAATTCCTCAATAGAAACAATAGAGGATGTTGTAAGAAGGGATACACTAAATCCGAAAGATAACATTAATGAAAAAAGAAAAAGACCATTTAAAAATGCATTCGCAGGCATTGCGGGTTTGTTTAAAGTTTCAGAATCAGGCTATAATATAAAATCAAACACTTTGGAGACAGACACTCTTGAAAATATAGCAAGCGCACAAAATATTCACCAAGGATACAAGATGAATGGGACTGAAAGAACAATAAACAACACAGAAAAACAAAGAAAAAGAAGCAATTCCTCAAGCAGTACATCTATTTATCAAAAAAATTATCAAGAGATTGAATTCGAGAATGTTCTTGATAGAGTACTTCAGGCAAAAAATGTAAAATCTCCCCTGGTAGATTATTATCTTCTAAAAGCAACTGCGTGGCAGGAATCTAGGTTCGACAGCAGAGCAAGAAGCTCCACAAAAGCAACAGGTTATTTCCAGATTGTAAACTCAACATATCTTAAGTACAATCCTGGAGGCACATTTCCAGATGATGCGTACAATCCTGAGAAAAATACATCTACAGCTATAGACCATTATGATTTTTTGATGAAATATATAGAGGATAACCATCCAAATTTCAGATCTTTATCAGATGAAGAAGTAATAAAACTAGCAATAGTAGGCTATACCTCAGGTGAAGGAACATTTACACACTATTATGTTGATTATTATTTGAACGGGAAAAAACGCCAAAGAGCAGTACTTAAACCAGAAAATGAACGGTGGAAAATAGAATTCATGCCAAAAGCAGGCAGAGACCATCTGGATTTAGTTTATCCTAAAATAGAATACTTCAAAGAAAAAGACAGACTCACGGGACACATTCCAAGATCAGAAAGCAGAAATAATAGCATCACAAGTTTATTCTAAATTAGTAAGTTTTCCATCTAAATTTATATGGATAGCATAAAATCTTATAGGTTTATCTTTTTTTCCAAGATTGTATTCTTTCCTTACTTTACCAGAAATGTCTTCAGGAAGGTTTCTCCCAATATCAAGAAATGCTTTAAGATTATTCAAGTCATCATCTAGCATCCTGCAACGTCTGTAAATTCCTTCTTTAAGATACTTAATAACTGCATTTCTTTTCTTCTCAGAGACTGTTCCCTCATTCTGATTCCCCATTCTGTCTATGTAAAACAATTCCTTGTTTGATACATCAATCCCATTATCAGTAAATACCTTAAGAAACAACTCTTTGTCATAAAAGTCAGGTCGAGCAGTAAGGATAACTATCCTGGAAAAACTTTTTGTTTCCTTTATCCTAAGAATCATCTCCTTCAACATATTCATAGTCCTAGGAATAGGCGTAGATGTATCCCTGAAAAGCTTTGCGTCAGAAAACTCAGAAAATTCAAAACTCTCCCCTTCTCTTAGGACATATTCATTGAATTCCTTGTTTGAGAGTTTTTTTATTACCTTTCCTTCTTTTACAACATTTACTTTAGCATACGTCCTAAACAATGTCTCATCAAGATCTATAAATGTTATTCCATATCCTCTTTTCGAATCAGGCATATTATTAAATAAGCGAATAAATTAATAAAACTTGCCATTAAGAATCATTCGGGCTTGATGCAGGAAAAATACCAGTCCCAGGGAGGCTCTTCTTTCGGGAAATATTTGTGGCCAGCCTCTTTCCATCTAGTCCAGAAATATGGAACTCTTTCTATTTTGAAATCAGTAAACCCTGTCTTGCCAAACCTGTACCATATTTCAAATCTGTAAAAGGCTTTCTGGAAATCGCCCTGGAAATCAATTGTTCCATGGAAAGGATCGTATGATTTGTGGTCAAGAATCTTTGATGCCTGAACAATGGCCTTTTCCTGTGGAACCTCCTTGCTTATCTTGTCATCCACAAATAACATATTTTGATAAATGTAGCTTTCCATAGAGGGAATTATAACAAAAAGTTTCCCTCCCGGCTTCAATATACTGAATATTTCTCCTATCATCTTATTAAGAAGAACTATATTTGTTGTAAGTAATGAATTTACAGCGACAGCGACGTCAAACTTCTCAGTTAAATTAGACATGTCTGACATGTCCATCACAAAAAAATTTGTTTTTCCCTCTGAATTTCTCTCCTTTGCCTGCGCAATCATCTCAGGAGAGAAATCCATTGCAGATACTTCCTTGAAATTATCCTCCAGAAAAGGAATTAATTCTCCTATTCCACAGCCAAGCTCTATAACTGAAAGATTTTTCGAATCCAAAGATTTTATTTGGTCTATAAGTGGATTATATTTGCTGTCCTTAAGCGGACTCAGAACCTCTGAATAATAATCTGCAGATATTCTATCCCATGTTCCCTCATTCATAAATTATTAATTATTTTAATCTTATAAATAATTTGTGAATTTTAGAAATAATTAATATAATATAAACTAAAAGAAGT
>CAZOPU010000058.1:0-2874 GCA_964581965.1 uncultured Methanosarcinales archaeon
CATCAATATTATTTAATCTATGTTTCCTATAAAAATTAATTGGGCTAAACTTCTCAAGTCCATACTGATTGTTTTCATTATTAAAATTACTATTTTCCATCTCAAAAGCATCATTAATAAGTCTTTTTGCATCAGAAACTGCCTCCTCAATAGAAATCCACAACGAGCTTTTGTTATTATCTATAGATGTCTGCAAGTCTATAACAATTTCCTTAAAACCAAATGTAATTCTTTTTGTAGTCTCATAAATGTTTCTTAATTTCTTTTCCATGAAATTACTAGAATTAAAATAATCCCTGAAAGAAGATTCTCTCCAATACTCACTACTTCGCATTTCTTTCCACCTGCAATTCAGAATTCTCCCCTTTATCATTCATTTTCAGGCATCCGGGTATTAAAATTGAGTATCTTCCTCCAGATATTTTCACTGATTTCTCTATTACATCATTAAGATGTAATCCATATACCTTATTGTAATTAGCGACAGTAGTCAGCACATTATTACACATAGAATCTTCCAAATAAAATCCTTTCAATATTTCTTCAATGTTAAGATTTGAATCTGCAGAAACATATTGAGGCAGCATCCCATAATTTACACTAATTTTGCTTCTCAGCCCTTTAGCGATTAATGCTATTGGTTTCCCAAAAGGCAAGGGAACATCAATAGAGGAAGAATCAAGATTATACTCTCTTATAGTCTCAGGAGCGACAAGTCCATTATAATATAAGCCACTTATCTCCTCGTATGTATTTCCATTTGAAAGAATCCAAAAAACATCCCTGTTTTCAACACTATTAGTCTTAACACTCATAAATGGTTCTAAATCGAAATTATTTTCAACATCAACTCTTCCATCATCATGCTTATTCTTTAAAATATTATATGAGTCTGTTGCAAAAATAAAACATCCTATTTCTTTAATAGCGCCTCTGAGCTTTTCCTTTATATTTTCATATGATTCCTTTCTTTTCTCCAACTTATCTTTTCTTTTAGTATCTTTGTCTTTCGCCTCTTGCATATTATATTTCATAAGCGCTTTTTCCAGTTCCAAATTTCTTGACTTTTCATCCAAATATTTATCAGTTATGTTATCTATCATTATCCTGTTTTCTTTTTTAAGCTCATTTACCTTAACATATTTCTCAGCAATATTATTTTTAGCATCTTCGTAAATCATCTCTATTTTATCTCCCTGGCATTTGTATAAAACAAGGCCTGCCAATGTAGCATAAAACAATCCCTTCCTTATTTTAGATCTAGGATTTCCAAAAATCTTATCTTTAAGCATCGAATAGCCTATTATACCTGCAGTTCCTATTACTAAAACTGCCTTTGTAAATGCGCCACTGCTATCGTTTTTTTTACGCATAGATTTCTCATCTATCTCTTCAGGAGAGCCCATAACCTCACCTGTTGCTATTCTGGAACTTGTTTCCATTTCCTAGTTTCCTTGCAGAACTCATTATCCTATCCCCAAACAAGTATCCTGCACCTGCACCAACACCTGCAATCAAAAGCTTATCCCTAGATATCCTCCCTTCAGGGGTGTTTTTCAAATCCACAATTTTCTTGTACAATTCGGGACCTTTGTATCCCGCAAGAAGACCAACACCAATACCTATAAGCATCCTCTTTGCTCCATCATCATTATCTTCTCTTACTTTGGTCATTATATAGTATGTTCCACCCGCTATCATCAAATAATCAAGTATATCCACCATTTTTATCCCTCCTAATAGTTCATATTTAACTTCATATTGAGATATGCTGGCTTTAAATTTAGTTTCGGCTAAGAAATCGTAAATAAACTGAGAAACGTAGAATAATTTGCAGATATAGAACATAAAATTTAATTAGTAAATACTAAAATTAAAAATAAAAAAAGACAAACTAAAATACTAACTCATAAAGAATTTTTTATTGCATTTATTTTTTCTGCAACATCCATACCTTTCTTTGTAAGCGTTATTATTTTCAATCTTCCTTGTTTCTTAAATTCCACAAGTCCTGCTTTTTGCATATCTATTAAGACCTTAACAATGTAGCTGTATGTTCCATCTATTATCTTTGCAAGTGAAGAGGCATACATTTCTGTGTTGCTGTTTCTTAATGCGACAAGCATCATTGCAGGTTTTTCCCTGAATATTGCATTGAAGATTGTCTTATTTTTTGCTGCCAAATTTCCCCCCTCGAATAATTCAGACTTATGTTGAAATATCTATAACTGAAAGATAGCATCTATTTATATACTTTTCTTATATAGACGAGAAAAATATCATCCTCTATTAAAAAAAGAACTGTTTGTTCACCTAGTAGTTGTTATAAACATTTATTTATTCTCCAATTCGCGTTTTATTATGGGCGATATAAAAAGAATAATGACAAAGGAAGAAAGTGCAGAATTAACAAGAAAATTAAAGATCTTTCTGGTTCTTGCAATAGCCTTGTTTTTAGTGAGCACAATTCTAACCATGATTGTAAAAAAATATACATTCTCAGACTCCATAGTTTATACTCTTGAGGCCCTTTCATTTATGATAGAGGAAGAATCAGGGTTCATGAGAGGATTCCAGATATTCATGGCCACATTCGGAGGATTTCTTGTGTGGTGGATACTCTGGAGCCTGTTTGATGTTATATTTGAAGCAAATTTTACAGAATATTTATTTGATATAAAAATACACAAGAGGTTAAAAAAGATGAAGAATCATTTTATAATAGTAGGTGGCGGAAGAGTAGGAGATGGTGTTGCAAACAGGCTTGCATTGGATAAAAAGCAATTTGTAATAATAGAAAAAGACATTGAAAGAATAAAATCACTTAAAAAAGAAAAATTTGTAGTAGTAAACGGAGACAGCTCAGAGTACGAT